>JAYVKZ010000060.1:0-9370 GCA_043767985.1 Betaproteobacteria bacterium | reverse complement strand
TGGCAAGCTCGCAATCGGTTTCCGGCTCGGCTGAAACCCAGAGGAGAATCCAAGGGTTTGAAAACGTTCGGCGAGCTCGGGTCGCGACGTGATCAAATGCACCGGTACATCCCAGGTCGCGCCCTCGCCAGTCACATTGCTCGCAGGTTGATGATCACCGAGTACCAAGATCACAAAATCCCGCTCATGTTTTTGGCTCAGGTAGCCGCGTAACCACTGCAAGTTATAGCGCATCATGCCCGCATAGGCCGGCACCATGTTCAGCCAATCAGTGTTCGATGCTTGCAAACGCCGCACCTCCAGGGGATCAAAAGGCTCTCGACTCAACACCCTCTTCCAATCCTCCTGATAAGGGGGCACGGGATGAAAAGGAAAGTGGCTCGAGCTCGATGCAAAAAACTCGAACCGAGGTCGACTTGCGCTAGTGACTGGATAGAGCTCCAGAAACCTAGCCGCGGCATATTGATCAGGGATCTTCCAGTACCCAATGTGCGGTCCGGGATAGTTCAGTGAGGGCCCATCCACCAGATGTTCAAAGCCAAAAAAAACACTTTCGTGCCACTCCCAAAACAGCCCAGGATAAAACCCAAACGTCTCGAACCCGCGCGACTTAAAGTGGCTGACTAACGTGGGGCGTCGCGTCGTCAATAAAATGTCGTGACGGGTGGGGTCGCGGGTATCAATACCTGTCAGGAAAGCCATGTGAGCCAGATCAGTGCCACCACCAAAAGTGGTCGACGTCACGAAGGCCGAGACGACAAGCTGTCCGGATGACTTTAACTGGGCTTGCAACGCGTCATACTCTGGCTTGATGCGGTCGAGAATCGCCGGCTTGTCGAAACTCACCGCACCATATGACTCCAAAAAGAATATTCTGAAGTCCGCGCCCTTGAGCTGCCCCAGGTCGGAGGTAAAGGCAGGGGAGCTGGGCAGGCTGGATTCGCCCCTCGTCTCGCCGAGCGCCGCCAGGAAGACCTTGCCTTGGCCCCAATAGGTCGGAATGACGGGTCGGGAGATATAAGGCCAAGTCGCCGACACGCCCAAGTAATTTCCAACGGCCGACACCAGTAAGAATCCAGTCACGATCAACGCCCAAGGCCGACCGATGGCATACGGTGCAGCGATGAGTGCAACCGACTGTATCGACCAACGTATGGTCTTCCACAGAGCCAGCAGCAAAATGAAAAAGCCGAAGCCGACCAGAGCAGAGACCCAGAGAGGTTGCTTCCTAAACAGCACCCATGCCAATCGTGGCACCTGCAAGCCGTCCCAATATAAATTGATCGCGCGGCCAAACAGAGCGGGCGCGGTGGTATCGAAGTAGCGTCCAAGCACCAGCACAAAGTAGATCAAGCTGAGCACCCACAGGGCCCGAGAACTCAGACCAGGAAAAGCACCTCGATTGAAAAACACCCGCCCCAAAAGTACGCACCACAGTACGACAAATTCAGGGGCGATACGCGCGTCGAGTTTGACGAAGGGCGTCGGCCACCAATTGGTCATACTGAGTAAAGCATTGAGTGTCAGCAAGGCCAATAGCCCGACCAAGCCAGTGCGCCATCTTGGCAAGGAGAGTGATTGTTTCATATTCGTCAGAACCGAATCTCTCAAGGCAGGCGAGGATTCGTAGCGTTGGCGCGATGTGTTTGCACTAGAACCTCTTGCACAAAGGATCCCAACATTTCTGGCGTGGCACTACTTTGCGTACCACGGACGATTTTGAGCTTGATAAAGTGATTACGCGCCGTCCAAAGTGCCGCAAAGTGGTAGCCACGAAAGCGTTGCGCGGCTTCCTCACTCTCGAACGGCGCTTGGTTTGAATTGGGGTCTGCAGCGCGAGCGCCGAGAGTGAATCCATCAAAAAGCGCTTCGATGCTGCCGTTCGGGCCCTGCATGCGCAAAGTATTACCAAACACCTGCCTGGCGAAAAGCGATTGCGATTCAGCTTGTTGGGCAATTTCACGTCGAGTCAGTTGTCGAATCTGCGTCAACATCGGGCTGTTCAAATCCGTAGGAATGTCTTTCACCCTTAAGTTATAAACATAAATGATCGCCTCCACGCCCAGCGCAGGCCCAGCCCCTTGATAGCGGTAGCCATAACCCATCCCTGGTGTTTGAGACTCATAGTCGTCAACTCCAACCCTCGTTAATTCGCCAAGCCGCAAGGGGAAGCTTAAACCACTAGCGTCATGCAATACCAACGGCGACTCGCCGCCCGCTCGGATCGCGCTATTGGGTGGTTGAACGACAAAACCGACTTGGCCGAGAGCGAGTCCTGGCACCAAAAGCAAAGATAAAACTTCGGCAAGTGCCCGCAAACGCCCCGTCCTTGACCTCGACACACTCAGCGCCAAGGCCACCTCACTCCTAGTGAGTGCTAAGAATCTTAGACAAGAACTCTTGCGCACGGGGGCCACGCTGGGTGTTGAAAAACTCATCCTTGGTACAGTCTTCAACAATCTTGCCCGCATCCATAAAGATCACTCGGTCACTCACCTTACGGGCGAAGCCCATCTCATGAGTGACCACCATCATCGTCATGCCTTCATGAGCGAGCTGCACCATCACATCCAGCACTTCGTTGACCATTTCCGGGTCGAGGGCCGAGGTGGGCTCATCAAATAACATGCAAATCGGATCCATCGCCAAGGCTCGAGCAATCGCAACGCGTTGCTGCTGACCACCAGAAAGCTGCCCAGGAAATTTCGCCGCATGAGCTTTCAAGCCCACACGCTCGAGTAGCTTCATCCCCTTATCATCAGCCTCGGCTGCGCTACGCCCCAGCACATGAGTTTGGCCAAGGGTGAGGTTTTCCATAATCGACAGATGCGGGAACAACTCAAAGTGCTGAAACACCATACCAATACGAGAACGCAACTTCGGCAGGTCCGTACCCTTGGTGCCCACACCAACGCCGTCCACGATCACTTCCCCTTTTTGGAAGGGCTCCAGCGCATTGGCACACTTAATCAACGTTGATTTTCCTGAGCCTGATGGCCCGCACACCACCACCACTTCGCCCTTATTGATAGCGGTCGTGCAATCGGTCAGCACCTGGAAACTCCCGTACCACTTGCTGACACCTTTAAATTCGATCATGGCCATGACTTAACTCCGGAATTCTTAAATTTGAAATTCTTAAAATTGAATAATTTGGTGCTGAAACCTTCGCCAACGCTTAGCGAATGATCGCAATTTTCTTTTGTAAAATTTTCACAAGATAGGAGAGTGAAAAACACATCACAAAATAAACAATCGCAACAAACAAGTACATCTCGACCACGCGGCTATCGCGCTGCGCGATCTTGACTGAGGCGCCAACGAAATCAGTCACGTTCAAGAGGGACACCAAGGACACGTCCTGAAACAGCACAATGGTTTGGGTCAGCAAGACAGGCAACATGTTTCGAAAAGCCTGGGGCAACACGACGAGGCGCATAGCCTTCGAATAATTCAGCCCAACCGCATAGGCCGCACCCACTTGCCCTTTCGGAATACTCTGAATCCCGGCCCGCATAATCTCGCAAAAATACGCACCCTCAAACATAATAAAAGTAATGTAGGCCGAGCGATCCGCACCAAACTGAGGGGGTCGATCAGCGCCTGTGATCCACTGGATCACCATGGGCACTAAAAAGTAAAACCAGAAGATCACCAAAAGCAAGGGGATCGAACGCATCACGTTCACATAGGCCGCTGCAATGCCCGACAACCATTTGATTGACGATAGGCGCGCCAGCGCCAGTAAGGTGCCCCAAATCACACCGCCAATGGTGGCGATCACCGTGAGTTGCAAGGTGTACTGCAAGCCTTTCAGCAGGTAAGGCCAAGTACGGGAGATGACATTAAAATCGAGATCTCCCATAATTATTTACCCCCGCCAATATAGCCAGGCACCGCGGTTTTGCGCTCGACCAAGGCCATCACTCGATTGGCTGCCATCGCAATAATTAGGTACACCAACGTGGCGGCAGCGAAAGCCTCAAAATATCTGAAGGTCTGCTCACCCATTTCACGGGTACGGAAGAACAACTCGACCAAGCCGATCGAATAAGCCACCGCCGTATTCTTAATCAAATTCATCGTCTCGGAAGTGAGGGGAGGAATAATGATCCGATAGGCCATCGGCAATAACACAAAGCGGTAGGTCTGCGATTCGGTCAAACCAATGGCATAACCCGCCGAACGCTGACCGCGTGGCAGAGCTTGAATGCCAGAGCGCACTTGCTCGGCAATTCGCGCAGAAGTGAAGAAGCCTAAGCACACCACCGCAGTGACGAACTGATGCATCGTCGGGTCGAGCGTGATCACCCATTTCTTGACCACTGGGATGAGCCCCGGAATCACGAAGTACCAAACAAAGAACTGTACTAATAAGGGGATGTTACGGAAGAACTCAACATAGGCATTGCCTAGGCGCACCACCCACACTCGGTTGGTGGTTCGCAAGGTACCGACGATGGACCCTAAGACCATCGCAATCACCCAAGCGCAAGCGGCGGTCGCCAACGTCCACTTCAGACCCGACGCTAATGACTCCCACCACAGGCTATCGCCATCGGCCGTGGCCTGCATGAAAATACTTAAATCCACAGCATCCCCCTATGTTCAATTCTTTTTGTGTCGACCGATTTGAATACTAATTATTTATTCTATTTTTACTTTTATTCTCTATTGTGCCGCAAAAAAAGAGCCGGGGGTTAACCGGCTCTTCTTTATAGGATGAAGCGAAGGCCTAGAAGCCTAGTGCTTACTTCACGCCACGGTCATTCGGGGCCGCCAAAGCTTCTTTGATCGCAGGCGTCATCGCAAAATTGATGTTCGCCCCCTTAGGTGGCACCGGGCTAGTGAACCATTTGGCATACAACTTAGCCATGTCCGCAGACTGGTAGAAAGCGCCTAAAGTTTTGTCGACCAAGCCTTTAAACTGTGCATCACCCTTACGCAACATCGGGCCGTACGGCTCTTGGCGTAATGACTCAGTAATGATCATGTAGTCAGCAGGATTCTTCGAGTTAGAGATCTGACCCGCCAATAAAATGTCGTCCATCACAAAGGCCACCACTCGGTCATCAGCCAAAAGCAAGAAAGACTCAGCATGATCTTTACCGTAGATCTCTTTCACGTCGACCGATTTGGTTTTCTCGTAGGCCTTCAACAACGGCACAGCGGTGGTACCCGAAGTCGTTGAAATGTTCTTACCGTTCAAATCAGCCAAGCTCTTGATGCCTGAGGTTTTCTTGACCGCAGCCGTCACGTTAATCACGAAGTAAGTCGGGCCAAAGGACACCTGCTCTTGACGAGCCACGGAGTTGGTTGTCGATCCGCACTCCATGTCGATGGTGCCGTTTTGCAGCAAAGGAATCCGGTTGCTGGACGTGACCGGCTGAAGGTTGATCTTCAGACCAGGCATCTTGAGCTCAGCCTTCACCGCATCAACCACCTTCATGCACAGATCCATGGCATAGCCAATCGGCTGCTGCTTGTCATCAAGGTAGGAAAAGGGAATCGAGGACTCACGATGACCGATGGTCATTTGGCCGGTTTCCTTGATTTTCTTCATGGTGCCGGTGAGCTCTTGGGCGCTTACCCCAGTCGTTAAAGCGGACGCACTCAAGGCAACGCCCAAGGCAATTACTAATTTAGTCAATTTCATTAAAAAGGTCTCCAAAAAAACAGGTGCACTAAAGTGCTTCTAAAAGAACGTCATCCGTGAAAGCCTAACTGTATTTCACCAACTCTATTCCACTCTGAAGCGGAGTTTAACTCGACTCCACATAGCCCTAACGCCCCGCAGTGAAATCCAGTTTACGGCTCGGCTGGGTCAAAAACTCCGGTTTCAGCAATTGCGCCAATTGTTCTGTAGTGAGCAATTTCTGTTCCAGCACTAACTCGGCCACCGTTTTATGACCCAACATCGCCTCTCGCGCAATCCGCGTCGCGTTCTCATAGCCAATATAAGGGTTCAAGGCGGTCGCCAATCCCGCCGAGCGACGCACCCGCTCCGCCAGCAGTTCGCGATTCGCGGTAATGCCTATGACGCAGTTACGCGCCAAAGTCAGGCAACCGGCCCGCAAATGGTCGATGCTTTTAAAGAGGCTCCAGGCAATGATCGGCTCAAAGGCGTTGAGCTGCAATTGCCCACCTTCCGAGGCCATGGTCACCGTCATGTCATTGCCAATCACCTCGAAGGCAATCTGGTTCACCACCTCGGGAATGATGGGGTTCACCTTGCCCGGCATGATGCTGGAACCTGCCGCCCGCTCGGGCAAGTTGATTTCCTGAAAGCCCGCCTGAGGACCAGAGGAGAGCAAACGTAAATCATTGCAAACTTTCGACACCTTGCAGGCGATGCGCTTGAGTACCCCCGAGAGTTGCACGAAGGCGCCGGTGTCTTGCGTGGCTTCAATGTAGTCAGCCGCCTGGGTCAAGGGCAATTGGCTGTTGAGGGCCAGCAATCGCACGACTAAAGGTGCATACCTAGGGTCTGTATTGATGCCCGTTCCGATGGCAGTTGCACCAAGATTGATCTCGGTGATCAAGTTTCGTGCCTCTCGCAGGCGCGCCTCGTCCTCACCCAGCATGACCGCATAGGTGCGAAATTCTTGCCCCAGGGTCATGGGCACGGCGTCTTGAAGCTGGGTGCGACCCATCTTGAGTACGTCGTGAAACTCTTCTGCCTTGGCCTGGAATGCCCCGCGCAACTCCGCCATCGCGGCCAGCAGCTTTCCAATGGCCAGGCAGGAGGCCACCCGTAATGCAGTCGGGTAAACATCATTAGTGCTTTGCGAGGCGTTCACATCCTCGATCGGGTGCAAAACACCGTACTCACCTTTTTGAGCCCCAAGAATTTCTAAGGCGCAATTGGCGATCACCTCATTCGCGTTCATATTAGTCGAGGTGCCGGCGCCGCCCTGAATCACATCGATCACAAACTGATCGCAAAGGTTGGTAGCGCCGCGCCGCTGTGCGAAGAGCTCACCATTGCGCTTATCGCAGTCAGCAATCAATTGCTCACACGCTGTAATAATCGCTTTGGCCTTGACTTCGCTGAGGGCACCCACTTCAAGATTTGCTTGGGCGGCAGACGCCTTGACCCAGGCCAGGGACTTGATCAGGTCGGGATAGGCGCTCAGCTTGATTCCAGAGATCGGGAAGTTCTCTAGAGCCCGAAGGGTGTGAACACCCCAATAGGCCTCAACAGGGATGTCACGCTCGCCAAGCAGATCATGCTCAATGCGGTGACTCGGGATTGGAGCGGAATTCAAAGGAGTTTTGTGCATGGCGCGAACTGTAGTCGCATCGCAATGCAACATGCCAATGCTGTTTTGCGATTGCCTTATGCAAAAAACACATACCTTAAACCGGCCGGTGAAACGTCATGAGTTTGCTTTTGCCCACCTATCCATCCGAAGCAACATTTTGAAGCCCAACGTTTGAGCTTCGAGGCGGCGCACTGCTGCCGGTTGACGTCCCTCCATTGAAGGGTTAAGCCACGCGCTCAAGCGCTGCGACCGGGTAAATCTGCACCGAGCCTGGATGCGCTTCGGACTCGACGGCGTAGCCCTCAGGCGTCAGTCTTGTACTGTACCAGCCGACGATGCGCCCTTGCCATTCAGCACCCGACTTTTTGCGAACGCGTTCTCCCATCCCAAACGTCGCTGGCAGTGGCGGTTGAATCTGATGATTGTGTGAAGTGCCGACGGCAACGCTACTCTGTTCCATATTCAACCTTTTTTGAAAGCTGCTTAACTTAGTAGGCGCATCTTCGAGCAGACGTATTTTTGCCACCTCAAGCACTGCCACCGCAACATCACGACTTACTGACGGAAAGTCCCGAAGAAAATCCTCAAGCGTAGAACTACCTTCAAGATAATCGAATAGATTCTTGGCGAGTACACGGGTTCCCGCAACACAAGGCGAACCACTCATAATTTCGGGATCTCGGACGATTAAACTTTGCATCGCGTGCCTCCACGCGGCGCCATTTGCAACAAGTGCCAGCGAACTTCCTTTGGCTGCGGCTGTGCGAGCAGCCGCAGCAGTCGAGATGCCGACTCCTGAATGAGCGTGGGATCAGAGCGTGTGGCCTTTTCGAGCGCATCGGCAGCGCGCATGCGAACGACTGGCGCAGCTCTCTTGATGAGGCCAAAGAATTCCTCGGAAGTCCAGTTGTCGGACAGAAGCGCACTTGCCGCCTGACCGGCAGCACCTGATGATCGAAGGCCGCCGCCCGCGAGGAGTTCCTCAAGTACGAGCGGTCTTGCCCCCATGGGGCCTAACGAACTAAGCGGGCGAAGACGACAGGACGCCAGCCCGGGCTGGTGAAAATGTACCGCGTACCACGGGCCCGGGTCTGATGGCCTGCCGTTGGTGCTCCGCTTGAGCGGGGGGTTAGGCCGCATTTGGTGCACACCGGACTTCGCGCCGCGTTTGTATGAAGGTGCTCAGCAATTTTCACTGCCTACTTGCTGCGAAGCTGAAGAAAAAATATCCATGAAAAAAATATCATAAAAATGAGATCACTTGCACCATAGATACTAAAGAACGCACCTGCGAAGAAGTCCTTCGAATAAAGCTGTGCGAGGTCGTTTTCTAACAGCCATCTGATCCAAACCACAACATAGATGAGTTTTTCCAGTGCAAATGCTCCCGCCAGCCATTTAATACTAGAGGAGATGAAGGCAGCAGCTAAGTAAGCCAAGCCCCACACAACTATCATTAGAAGTCCGAAGTTCGACATTACTACCGGATCGGCGCTGTTTATCGCAAGGTTCGTGAATGCACGAGAGAATAAAAGAACTCCCCCGATGTTCATGACACCTGCCGCAATGAGTCCGTTTCGTATCAAATTTCTATTCACGGGTGTGCCTCGACAATTGATCTGACCAGACTTTGATGGGACCAGCACATTGCCATGGGCAACGGGCTTTGGGCTGTTCTGTTCCGTGGCGGCCCAAAGCTAGTTCTTATGAAGCCAGACGATCCGCAGCTGGCAGTTTCTCTAAACCTAGCGTGGCAGAAATGTGCATATAACCCCCGCGATGCGTCGAACTTTATCATCCTCTTGGATCGAGCGACAAAAAGGTATAACAAGCTAAGCTAGCGCTAACGGCATCGCGCGCTGTGCGACTGCCAGCATTGACGTCTGTATCCAAGAGATTGGTCTTGGCTCAACAGATCGAGTACCCGCCGTCTACTGGCAGGGTGACGCCGGTGATGAAGTCGGCGGCAGCGGATGCAAGGAACACGGCAGCGCCCGCTATTTCGTCTGGCTCTCCCCATCGGTCGTTGTCAAGCTAGTTGTCGCTTGGAATGATTTTGTTAAGCAGCTTTTTTCAGGATATTCTGTGCCTCCGTTGCGTGGGTT
>JAYVKZ010000059.1:0-3938 GCA_043767985.1 Betaproteobacteria bacterium | reverse complement strand
TAAATTAGAACGCGGTTTCGCTGCCCCCGAAAGCCCAATGGCACAAAACACTGCCCGGGTACTCACCTGGCAAACCTTGCTGGAACCCGTAGAGTCTTGGCAAATTCGCCTATTGCGTAAGAATCTTCGTCAACAATGGTTTGATGGCCAAGCTGAGGTGTCTGGCGTGAGCCAAGCCGGTGATATTGTGGGCCTAGAGTTTTCGCTGGTGAGCTCGGCTCAAACGATTAAGCGTATTTTTGTGGTGGAGGACTAATTGGGCGCCATCCGATTGAGCTCTCGGAATCTCAGCCCCTTCAAGTCACCGCAGGGCGGCGCCGCCATTATTGGGGTATTAGTGGTGTTGGCGCTTTGTACGATGCTGGTTTCTGGGCTATTTGCACGCGAATATATTACGATCCGATCCGTCGAGAATCGTGCATCTCTCTCGCAAATTCGCTGGATGGAGCGGGCCGTCCTGGACTGGGTACAAGTGGCCTTGCGCTTTGATGCGATGAATGACGCTCGTGCGACCAAGATCAGCGATGAATGCACCGAGCCCTGGACTGTTTTCGTGGATCGGGAAACCCAGTTGGACGAAACCACGACGGGCGGCATTGCCTTAAGCACGCCTGAACGACCTGCCATTATTTCGGGACAAGTGAAAGATGCCCAGGCCCGCTTTAACCTGAACAACTTGATTGATGCCTCGAAGGACCCGATCATTGAAAAATCAGCGATTCAGGCGGCCGCCTTTACGCGATTGCTCACCAATCTTCAATTGCCGGTCGGTTTGGCTGATACCGTGGCTGATTATCTGATTCAGACCAAGGCCAGAACCGTCGGTGATCAAACCGTACCTGCGAGTAAACCGCAACTATTGTTCATTGAAGATCTAATCGGCTTACCAGGGGTCACTCAAGAGCAGCTTAGGAAACTCGAAAAATTCGTGATCTTTTTGCCCACCAAGCTTCAAACCACGGTGAACGTGAATTTCGCGGAGCCTGAAGTGCTGGCGGCAGTGATTGATGGATTGAGCATGGGAGACGCTCGACGCGTGTCGCAAGCCTCGCAGTGCCGCACCCCTATCCATCAAAAGGATAAAATCAGTGCCGCGTTTGGCGGATCGAATACTTTGAATTTGAATTTGGTCGATGTGAAAACTGATTTCTTTCTCGTCGATGGTAATGTTCGGTTTGATCGTATGGAAGTCAAGACCGAGGCTCTTTTGAAGAGGGACCGAAGCGGGTTTAAAGTTGAAGTGGTATGGCAACAACGAAAATAAAAAAGGGCGAAGCCCTGATATGGCTACCGCCGCGAAGCGTCGGCGAACGCGCCTTTGCCTCTGAGCCATGCATGATCGTGCTGGGTGCCGAAGGAGGCTACCAGCGTATGAGTCTGGAAGCGATTGTCGCCGTGCGCTCGGTGCGGGTGATTTTCGATGCGCGAGACGTGACCGTAAACGAGGTCAAACTGCCTCCACTGAAGGGCGCCAAGCTGCGCCAAGCGCTTCCCGGTGCCCTGGAAGATTTACTGTTGCAAGATCCTAATCAGTGCTTGTTGGCCTTTGTCAAAATTCCTAAAAATGGCTTGGGCCTCAGTACGGTTGCAGCCCTCGATAAAAGCTGGTTTGAATTTGTTTTGGGCGTGTTCGAGCGCCGCAAAATCAGTGTGCTTAGTGCTCACGCAGCGCATTTAGTGTTGCCACAAGTTGCTAATAGCTTTGATCTTGTGGCGGCTCATGAGGGTATTGCGCTAGCCTGGCTGGATGCCAATGGCGGAAAAACCGGCATGGGTTGGGGGGCCTCAAGCGACGCGGACTTTCGGGCGGAAAGTCTCAATAGCGCGCTGCAAGCGGCGACCTTGGTGTTGACCAGCAAGGATATTGATGCCTCTCGCTGGCCAGTAAGAGCTTTTATTGAGGACGCCAGTTGGCAATCTGCACTCGAAAAGGGCCTGCGACATCAACATCGTCAAATTCAAATTGAGGCCTTGCCTCGACCTGAACGCTTCCCTCTTGATTTCTCAACGCTAGACTTTATGCCGTCTCGCTCGGGGACGGCGCTCTCGCGCTGGGCGGCTGATACTGATTGGCGGCGTTGGCGTCTGCCTCTGGCAATTAGCGCTTGCGCCTTGCTGTTTTACCTGATCGGCCTGAATTTGCACTGGGCGCGCCTCAATCAAGAAAAGGTTGCCCTGAAGGAGCAAATAGATCGTCGTTTTAAGCAAACCTTCCCCGCCGTGCCGATGGTGATCGATCCGATTGCACAGGGTCAAAAAGCGCTAGCCAACTTGCGTGCCCGCAATGGGCAGAGTGGGCCGGATGATTTTTTGCCCTTGCTTAGCCGTTTTTCGCAGGCCCTGGGTGATCAGGCGGGCGATAGCTTGAGCTCCGTGGAGTATCGTGACGGCAAATTGAAAATTCGCTTCAAACCTGAAAAGGTTGACGCTAAAAGCGCTCGAGAAAACTTGACTCAGAGCGCTCAGCGTCTGGGTTTGAAATTGAGCTTTGAAGATGAGCGTCAAGGGCTGGCGACCGTGAGTAGCGCTCCCTAATGCTCGCGTTCATTTTTCCTACAGTTTGCTGCTTTACCCTCCGTACGTCGGCTAATGCACTTACCTCCGTTAGTTTCTAACACGCAACCTGACGGATACGTGATCAACTAAGTAATCCACTTCTGTGCCCAATCATTTGTAAACTTCCCGGACTCTACCTAGGATCAGCATCGTGCTCGAAAAACTAATTCAACAATGGCAAGGCCTGTCGGCAAGGGATCGACGGGTGCTGGCCTTTGGAAGCTTTGGTTTGTCCTTGATTCTAGGCTACTTTGTATTGTTCGAACCCGCCTGGTTGGGGCGTCAACAACTCGAGAAAGATATTCCTGGCCTACGCTCTCAATTGGCGCGGCTTGAAGGCATTTCCTCTGAAGCGCGACGCTTGTCGAGCGGCGCAGCCGCGAGTACGGGCTCCGAAAGCCTCGCTCAAGCGCGTATTGTTATCGAGCAAAGTTTAGAGGCCGCGAAAATTAAAGACACGCAAATTCAAGTGGTCGGTGACATGTTGGAAATGCGCTTTAAAAGTATGCCGATGAGCACTTGGCTAGACTGGCTGAATGAAGGTTTACGACAATCCCGTCTTAGGGTCGTCGACGCGCAATTGACGCGTGATGCAGCGGGCGTCACGACCGCAAGGCTAGCGCTGGCGCGGCCGAGCGCAGATTCGAGAGCGTCGAAGTGAAACCGCGTTTGAAATCCTTCTTGCTATGGCTTCTGATCAGCGGGGCAGCGCTAGTGTCCACCCTGGGCGTTGCGCTAGCGCGTGCCAATGCCACCTGGTTAGATTGGGGCTTTGGCTATGTTAGCCAAGGTCGAGTGGCCCTGGCCGAAGCACAGGGGACGTTGTGGCAGGGGAGCGGGCGACTCGTTTTGGTGGATGTGGCGGCGCAACGCGATGCGAATCAGCAAAGTCGAGGTGCAGAAATACAACGCTCTAGCCTCAACGGCGTGGCGGTTCCAGGCCGCGTGGCCTGGCGCCTCAATCCCTGGCCGCTGTTGTTGGGGCGCATGGATTTAGCTCTGAGGGTCGACGGCATGAATCGTGACATCACCGTGCGTGGTACGGGTCGCGAGGTGGCTGTGTCAGAGGGGAATTTGAGTTTGCCGGCCGTCGATTTGAGTCGTCTAGGTTCGCCTTGGAGTACCCTTCGCCCTTCTGGCGCTTTGGCTCTAAAGTGGGATGCGCTCAATTTTCGCAATAACGGCTTTGACGGTAAGGCTCAAATTGAGTTGCGCGAGGCCTCTGCGGCCATCAGTCCGATCAATCCGGTAGGCAGCTATCGGGTAGACTTGAGCGGTCAAGGCAATGATACTGGTGTGGTGTTGTCCACCTTGCAGGGACCATTGAGATTGACGGGTACGGGGCGCTTTAACGCTCGAACTGGTTTGAGTATGAATGCGGA
>JAYVKZ010000058.1:0-10624 GCA_043767985.1 Betaproteobacteria bacterium | reverse complement strand
CCAGGCTGGCTACGTCCAAAGTCCTGATGGTAAAGTTGTTATGGACCCGTTCGGTCTGTGCTGGCGCACTGCTTACTGGACACCAGCTAACGCATATTCAGACTGCGATTCAGATTTAGCCCCTAAGGCTGTCGCTGCTCCTGCTCCTGCGCCCCGTGTCGCTGCTCCACCTCCTCCGCCAGCCGCTGCTCCAGCAC
This sequence comes from Betaproteobacteria bacterium, assembly GCA_043767985.1. Taxonomy (GTDB): domain Bacteria; phylum Pseudomonadota; class Gammaproteobacteria; order Burkholderiales; family Burkholderiaceae_E; genus JAPOKJ01. The sequence continues at coordinate 10,427 of JAYVKZ010000058.1, read as the reverse complement.
CTGCACCGGCGCCAGCTCCTCGTGCAGCCCCTGCACCGGCGCCACCTCCAGCACCTGCTCCAGCTCCAGCTCCAGCAGGCCCAGCCACAGAGAAGGTCACCTTCGCTGCTGATGCTTTCTTCGATACTGCCAAGTCGAATTTAAAGCCTGAAGGCAAAGCCAAGTTGGACGATCTGACAGGTAAGCTCAAAGACATCACTCTGGAAGTTGTGATTGCCGTGGGCCATACTGACGCTCGTGGTAGCGACAAGTACAACCAGAAACTATCAGTGAAACGCTCTGAAGCAGTAAAAGCTTACCTCGTGTCTAAAGGCGTAGAAGCCAATCGCATCTACACTGAAGGCAAGGGCGAGAAGCTGCCAGTTGCTGACAACAAAACTAAAGAAGGCATGACAAAGAACCGTCGTGTAGAAATCGAAGTCGTCGGCACACGCCCACGTAAGTAATTGCCGACTTAGTTAGCAATTCATTTCGATTAAAAAAGCCCTGCCCTGCAGGGCTTTTTTTTGACCTAGTTTTAGGTAAGCCGACAAGGCTACAATTCGGACATGAACACTCCAGCATCCATCACCACGACCGAACTTGGCGGAACACCCCAAGAAAATGGCAATGTCGACCCGACCGAGGTCGCTAAATTCCAGGCCCTTGCCGCCAAATGGTGGGACCCTAATTCTGAGTTCAAGCCGCTCCATCAAATCAACCCTTTAAGGCTGCAATGGATTGACCAATTAGCAAGTCTCCCAGGAAAGTTTGCGCTGGATGTAGGCTGCGGGGGTGGGATACTGGCCGAGGCCATGGCTCTTAAGGGCGCTCAAGTGCTCGGCATTGACATGGCCGACAAACCGCTTAAAGTTGCCAACTTGCATCGCTTGGAAAGTGGCGCATCGGTTCAGTACCGGCAGGTGCTTGCTGAGGACCTCGCAAAGGAAATGAATACACCCACGAGCGATGCGACGCCCCAATTGGCAAAGTTTGATGTTGTGACCTGTATGGAAATGCTGGAGCATGTACCCGATCCAGAGTCAACGGTCAGGGCCTGTGTGGCAATGGCAAAACCAGGGGCTTGGCTCTTCTTCTCGACATTGAATCGCAATCCAAAGTCCTTTGTATTTGCGATTATTGGCGCTGAATACGTGCTAGGTTTGCTCCCTAAGGGCACACACGACTACGCGAAATTTATCAAGCCCTCGGAATTAAGTGGCGCTGTGCGTCGCGCTGGGCTAGAGATTATTGAGCTCATGGGCATGACTTACAACCCGATCACTCAACAGTACAAACTCGTCAAGGGCGATGTCTCGGTGAATTACCTCATGGCCTGTCGCAAGCCACTTTAAGAAAATGGTTCAAATGCCCCTCCCAGTTCACTGTGTATTGTTTGATCTCGACGGCACATTAGCCGATACCGCTGCCGATTTGGCTGCGCCCATCCAGGCCATGCGACTGGATCGTGGCCTGGCCCCCATGGCGTTCTCTGAGCTCCGTCCCTTCGCCTCGATGGGTGCACGGGGCCTCATTGGTCAGGGGCTCGGGGTGGCCAAAGAGAGTGCTGAGTTTCCAAGCTTGAGAGATGAGTTCTTAGCCCGTTACGAAGAAAACATTTGCGTGCAAACGACTTTGTTTCCTGGGGTTACTGAACTCTTGACTCAGTTAGATCAAAGAAAAATTGCCTGGGGTATCGTCAGCAATAAAATTGAGCGTTACGTCAAACTTTTGGCGAAAGCACTTAATTTGGAGGCTCGCGCCACCTGCTTGGTAGGTGGCGATAGCACGGCGACTCCAAAACCGCACCCGGCTCCCCTCTTGCTAGGCGCAACACTCAGTCAATTTGAACCACGGCATTGCATCTATGTGGGTGATGATCATCGCGACGTACAGGCAGGTCAAGCCGCCCAAATGCGTACCGTCGCGGCAGCTTATGGTTATAACGGTGCAAGCGATCCAGCGAGTCTCTGGGGCGCAGATTTTCTGATCAATACCGCGCTTGAACTCATGCCGTTGATCGACAACGTCAATTCACTGTCAATCCGAATCGATGAGCGCCAGGTGGACTCACGCCGCTGATCGGTTGATTAGCGGACGCTCAAAGCGTATGCGTGGCATCAATTAAATAGATTGAGACAGCGATGCCTCCGTCCATCCGCTTACATTGTGCGAATAACGGTTAAATTGCACTTCATTCACTAAATCCTGCACAGTACCCGTAGCTTTAAAAGGCGGAGATATATCCGCCAGAAGTTTGCTAGCGATTGAAGGAAACGTGGATACTGTTGCAGAAAAATGGGTAGAGACTGAGAAGCCTAAGATTGCCAAAAAAACGGCATCTACGGTGCTTCTCATGCGCTCGAACATCGTTAAAGATGTCGAGACCATTTCGGTATGGCCTCAGGGCGCTGTGGCGCCCAGCTCGCTTGTAGAACTCGCCCGCCAGGCGTGCAATGAAGGGCGCTCCATTCAGAAAAGTCGTTTCTCGAAAACGAGCCAAACGACCACGACCTTAATCGCAGTTCCGCTCAGCAATAAAACTCGTGAGTCCGATGCCGGGAAACTGGTTGGCGCGATCGCGATGGCCATGCCCACCCAAAGTCTCGCAACTGAGGTAACTCCTGCTCTGCCGCCTTCTAGCCCTATTGCAGAGAGCGCCCGCAGCAAAGCCTTTGAGAAGGCCATGCGAGAGGCAGCGGCGGCCACGCAGGAGCAAGCAGAGCAACGCCAACGTGCCACCACCGTCCTAGAACTGTTAAGTCTGATTCATCGGCACAGTCAATTCGAAAGCTCAGCAACGGAGCTAGTGTCCGCGTTGAGTGAAAAGCTTGGCGCCCATAGAGTCAGCGTTGGTTTCGTCAAGGATGGCCACACTAAGCTCACCGCGATATCCAATATTTCAACGCTTAAAAATAGCGCAATACTCTCGCGCGATCTCGCCCTCGCCATGGACGAGGCGATCGATCAAGCCAGTACCATCGTTTTTCCAACCCCTCGAGGTAGCGAACCCAGGGTGACGCTTGCCCACGAAAGATTTGCGACTCGCCATGAATCAGGCCATTTACTGAGCGTGCCACTCTTGATTGACGAGGATGGACATCGTAGTTTAGTCGGCGCGTTCTGCGCCGAGTTCAAGAGTGCGGCTGAGCTGAATCCTCAACGTATTGATTTGATGGAACAGTTATCGATCGTCCTTGCACCGGTACTGGACAATAAACGACGCGCCTCCACCTCCCTATCGAACCTTTTCCATGCAGGATTCAAGGGACACGGGAAATCACTTCTTAGTCGCTCCAATAAAAAGTTGATCGCGGCATCGCTTGGCGTTGTGATCCTCTTGGCCGTGAGTGTCTTCCCGATTCAGCACCGCGTCACCGCTACTGCGAGGCTTGAAGGCTCCACTCAAAGGATGATGTCCGCCGCAGTGGATGGCTACATTGCCGCCGTGCACGCACGCCCAGGAGTCCGAATCAAACAGGGTCAAGCCTTGCTGGATTTGGATGATCGGGATTTACAACTTGAGCGCCGCAAGCTTGAAGCCGAGTACTCCCAGACCGAGCGAAAATACGGCGATGCACTGGTGAAGGAAGATCAGTCTCAGATCGCCATTCAACAGGCCAAACTGAGCCAGATGAAAGCCCAAGTGGCGACCATTGACGACCAGCTCGGGCGCATCAAGGTCACTGCACCCTTCGATGGGGTGGTGTTGAGTGGCGATCAATCGCAATCCCTGGGCGCACCCGTGAAACGTGGTGATGTGCTGATGACGGTCGCACCCAACAACCTCTATCGTTTGGTCATTGAAGTTGACGAGCGTGACATTGCGCTCATCGAAGTGAAACAGGCCGGCCAATTGGTCCTCAGCGCACTGTCGGACAAGACCTTGGATATCGAGGTCGCTCGTATCACCCCAGTTGCTGTCGTCAAAGACGGACTGAACGTCTTTGAAGTCGAGGCTAAGCTGAAGACTCAGGACCCTTCGATTCAGCCAGGTCTAGAAGGTGTCGCCAAGATTGAAACCGGCAGCCGCCCATTGATCGCAGTACTCACCAATCGACTGCGGCAATGGCTTAGCGTTAGTCTTTGGAAGTGGAAACTGTGAGCGCGCAGGCCACCCTCTTTAGCCAGGACTGGTACCGCTTAGCAAGCCTCAAACCGAGTCTCAGGCCGGGCGTCCGTATTTCCAGGCAAACCCATCGTGGCGAAGTCTGGTACGTGCTGCTCGATCCGGTCAATGGTGTCCATCAGCGGGTGAATCGGAGTGGCTATGAGCTCGTGGGCCGTCTCGATGGTCGTCATTCCTGCGAAGACATTTGGCAGGTGCTCCTCCAACGCTTAGGCAAAACAGCGCCCAGTCAAAACGAAATGATTGGCACGATGTCGCAACTTTATGAGGCCAATCTATTGTCACTGTCCACGCGAGGGGACTTCGACCAGCTTAAAGCCAAGGGCAAGAAGCAGCAGGCGCAACACGCATTCTCGTCGGTGAATCCGCTTTCCTTTCGGGTCGCTGTATGGCGCCCAGGCGCGTTGCTGGACAAGCTGCAGGGCCTGAGCGAAGCGCTCTTCTCGACACCCGCAATGTTGGTCTGGCTGGCTCTGATGGCAGTCAGCCTACTGACGCTTGGGATTCACTATCGCGCCTTTGCGAGTGACGTCGCCACGCTCTGGAGTCATCCTTATAGTCTCTTACTTTCCTGGCTTATTTATCCCGTTTTGAAGCTGATTCATGAAATGTCGCATGCGCTTGCGGTGCGACGCTACGGCGGTGATGTCGGAGAGTTCGGCGTCAGGATGCTGACCCTCCTACCTGTCCCTTACGTCGATGCCTCAAGCTCAAACCTGTTTGCCTTCAAACATCAACGCGCCTTGGTTGCCGCAGCCGGCATCGCCGCTGAGATGGCTATAGCGGGTGTCGCGATCTTGCTTTGGGTCAACCTGAGTCCCGGCCTAGCCAAGAGCCTATGTCTTTTTGTAGTAGTCATCGGTGGCCTGTCAACCTTGGCCTTTAACGCCAACCCTTTGTTGAAATTCGATGGCTACTATGTCTTCACCGATTTGCTCGAACTCCCCAACCTGTCACAACGAAGCCAGCAATATTGGAAAAATTTGTTCCGTCACTATGCTTTCGGTCAAAAAGACCTCTCGAACATTAGCCCCTCCAAAGGCGAGTTGCCTTGGTTGATCGGTTATGGCGTTGCGAGCTTCATCTATCGCTGGGTGCTGGGTCTGACGCTGATTGTCTTGGCTGCCAACCTGCATTGGACGCTCGGCCTAGCGATGCTGGCAGCAAGCCTTTTCATGTTGGTAGGAAAACCACTTTATCAGCTCCTGAGCTATTTGGTGACCGATCCAAGTCTGGGCCTGCAGCGACCCCGGGCCATATTTATGAGCGCACTCATCACCAGTATGCTGATCTTCGCCTTCCTGCTTTTGAAAATTCCATCGACGACGGTCGCTCAAGGTGTTGTCTGGGCGCCCGAGAAAACACAAGTTCGCGCCTTAACCGCTGGCTTCGTTGACACCGTTCACGTGAAAGATGGGCAGAGTGTCAACGCGCAACAACTGATCGCTACGCTGTCGAATGAAGAGCACAGCTTAGAATGGAATCGCCTTCAGGCGGAGCTGGCCGAAGCGCGCACGGAGCGCCTGGTGGTGATGGCTACAGACGCCTTACAAATGCGTACGATTGAAGATCGCATCGGCCGTCTAGAAGCTGAGCTGACACTCTTGCAAAAACGCATCGAAGCCCTCGCAATGCGCGCAGAGACTGCGGGTCAAATCGCTATCCCGAGAATGAATGACTTAGGCGGTAGGTTCCTCAAAAAAGGCGACCAAATCGGACAGATTGTCACGGGCGACGACACGGTGATTCGGGTCGCCGTGGTGAATCATGAAGCAAACCGGGTCAGGAATAGAACCGAGGATATTGAGCTGCGCTGGCCCAATGCTAAACGTGATGCTGCCAAGGCCAATCTTTTAGGTGAAGTACCTGCCACCGTAAACGCATTGCCGAGTGCCGCACTAGGCGAGCGCGGCGGCGGTCGAATTCAAATTGATCCTCAGGCAAGCGACGGGATGAAAACGCAAGAGCCGGTGTTCTTGTTTGATATCCAGACTCGCAGGGACCCCGAAGCCTTTCCGGGCATGAGAGTGTGGGTACGATTCGATCATGGGAGCGAATCCATAGTGAACTTGCTCCATCGCGAATGGCGTCGCGCATTCTTGCGGCATTTTGAAAAATGAACTCACTCCTCGGCACCCACCATGTTGAGCAGTTGCTCCCCGCGCCAGGGATGACCTGGGGGCACTACCCCCAACGTCATATGGATGCGAGCGCTTCACCGAGTCTTGCGCGCTGGTCACGTTTGTTGCTAAAGACGGCCAGCCACCTGCCAAGTCTAGCAAACCATCGCATGAATGTGCGGCTCGAAGCCTTTTCAGACCAGTGCAAGGCGCGCATTGCCACATTTCAAAGCCTGGATCAGGCAAGTTTGAGCCAATTGATTCAAACAACTCGAGCCAATATTTCAATGCAAGGCTTAACGGATGCCCTCGCCTTGGAGCTTACGGCGCTAGTCTGTGAAAGCGCGCATCGAGTCGTCGGCCAAAGCGCCTACCGCGTACAGTTGATGACCGTGAGAGCACTTTTGGATAGTGCTTTGGCTGAAATGCAAACCGGTGAAGGCAAAACACTTGCGGTGGGCCTCGCTGCGACGGTCGCCGCCTTGGCTGGGGTTCCCGTCTTGGTCGTGACTGCCAACGATTACCTGGTCTCCCGTGATCGAGAGCTCCTGTCGTCGCTTTTCGATGCGCTTGGATTGAGCCATTCAGCAGTGCTGAGGGAAAGCACCCCGGAGCAACGACGAGTCTCCTATGGTTCGGCCATCTGCTATTGCACAGCCAAGGAACTTGGCTTCGACTATCTTCGCGATCAAGCCAATCAATCTGCCACAAATATTGCTATCAATCGCCAGATGAACGTCTTACTGGAGGGCGAGGTGCAACCCGCTTCTAGTCCCATGTTGCGGGGACTTTGTATGGCGATTATTGATGAGGCGGACAGCATCCTTCTCGATGAGGCCGTGACCCCCCTGATTCTTTCCAAGGCGGTGCAAGACGAAGCACAGCTCAATCGTTTAAGACTTGCCCTCCAATTGGCCAAACAACTTTGGCCAAAAACTCATTTCACAGTCAATGGCCCTCAGCGCTTGTGCAGACTCACCAATGAAGGTCAGACAAAACTTGCCTCGCTAAGCGAGCAAGAACAGGTTCGCAGCACAGATCATGTCTGGTCCAATGAACGACTACGCGAGGAACTCGTTGTCAGCGCGCTCAGTGCCTTGAAGGTCTACCAAATTGATCGCGACTATGTGATTCGCGACGATGAACTCAAGATGATCGATCAGCCAACGGGTCGAGTTGCTGAAGGGCGAAAATGGTCGCGCGGCATTCATCAACTCCTAGAGCTAAAAGAGGGCTTAGCGCCGAGTGATCAAACCGAGACCTTAGCGCAAATTAGCTACCAGATGCTTTTTCCACGTTTTCTGCGCCTATGCGGGGTGAGTGGCAGTTTAGTCGAGGCAAAGGCTGAGCTAAAAAGTGTCTACAAACTCGAGACGCTCCCCATACCGTTAAACAAGCCCAGTCGAAGACAAACATTCGACGCGCAACTCTTTGCCAATCGCGAGCAAAAGTGGAAGGCTGTTCTAGCGCTTTGCCAAACACTTCACGCCCAAGGGCGACCGATATTACTTGGCGCAGATTCCGTGGCCGCAGCCCGTAGCATCGGCCGTACCCTGAGGGCTGCGAAACTCAATCACCATATTCTCACTGCCGCACAAGATGCAGACGAAGCGACCATTATCAGTCAGGCCGGCGGGCGCGGCGCAATCACCATCACCACCAATTTAGCCGGCCGGGGTACAGACATTCACGTGAGCCCGGAGGTTGAGCAACTGGGCGGCCTCGCGGTGATCTCTTGCTATCTCAATTCAGAGCGACGTATTGATCGCCAACTGATCGGGCGGTGCGCTCGCCAAGGCCAGCGTGGCTCAAGTTACACCGTCATTAGTCTTGACGATCCCTTATTTATCAAAACATTACCCAATTGGTTGGATCGCTTTCTGCGTGCCCGACTCCTGAACACCGGTGGGCAGGAGTGCAGCAACGCTTGGACGTGGGTCGTCGCAGGCGCGCAATGGATGGAAGAAACAAAAGCCAGTCGACAACGACTGCAACTCTTAGAAAATCAGTTATTAAAAGACAAGTTACTTGCTATGGCAGGTCGAGGTGAATAAGGAAAAACAATGAAAGCATCCATGTTTAAGTCTCCAAAATTCCTAGGACTAAGCGTTGTGAGCCTCGCGATGTTGGGCGCCCATGCTCATGCACAATCTCTAGACTGCTTGATTCAACCCCATCAAATAGTACAAGTCGGCAGCGCAGTGCCGGGCGTCATCGAACGCATTCACGCCGAGCGGGGTGACGTCGTGAAACAAGGACAGATACTGGTGCAACTTCAATCCAGTATCGAACGGGCCAATCTTGCGCTCGCACAAAGTCGCGCCAAGATTCAAGGCGAGGTTAGCGCGGCTGAACAATCCTCTGAGTTTGCAACCCGCGAACATAAGCGAGCAGCCGAACTGGCACAAAAGAATTTCGTCAGTCAAAACTATGTCGACAAAGCCTCCACCGAAGCCCAAGTCGCTGGCTCGAAGGTCACTCAGGCCAAAGAGCGTAAGACCGTCGCCGGCCAAGAGTTGGAAGTCGCCCAGGCGCAACTCGCGATGCGCACGATCAAAAGCCCAATTTCTGGCGTGGTGACCGATCGCTTTATGGCTAGTGGCGAGCTAGTTGAAGACAAACCACTTCTGCGGATCGCCCAAGTGGATCCTTTGCGCGTGGAAGTCGTGGTGCCAGCCTCGGTCTACGGCCAGTTACAACGCGGCATGCAAGCGACGGTGCTCCCAGAGTTCACCAACGCGAAGGCTCGAGGTGCGATGGTGAGTATTGTGGATAAGGTCGTCGATCCCGCATCGAACACCTTTCGCGTGCGGCTCGAAATGCCTAACCCGCAAAATGATATTCCCGCTGGCCTACGTTGCAAGGTTGATCTCGGTATCAAAATACCTTCCGCTGCGCCGAGTTCGTTGCCCGTCAAGGCCAGTAAGAGTTAGCGATGAAGCTTTCCTTGCCACGCTTGAAATTCAAGCTCCCGCTGTTCGGTCGCCGCAAGGCATCGCAGGACGAGGACTATATCAATCCGGTGCCCACATCGAGCCACTTCAAGGTGCCTGATTGGTTGGCGAATTGCCGCCCTTCACCGGTGGTGATGATGGCCATTGGGTTGATCGCTATTTGCACGTCCCTACTGCTCAGCGGCGATTTGTTTTTCGGGTTCTTGGACAACAAGGAGCAAGAGGTACAGATACTTCGCAAGCGCGTCTCTGAAAATATCGCAGCGAACGTCGCAGATGCTTTGCAAAGCGGCTCTGATGAATCGCTAAGAGCGACATTAAAGACTGCACAAGCCGTGAACAAGGATGTCGGCTCCGTAGGCGTGCGAAGCGCGGATGGCAAACTCCTTTTTAGCGCGGGTGACCATCTTGCTCAGTGGAAGATCAAGGCCACAGAACAGGGCGACCTGCTTCAAGCTGAGGTACCCCTCATGCATAAGGCGGGAAAATGGGGATCGGTCGAAATCCGGTTCAAGCAAACATCGCCAGGCCCTTTTGCCTGGATCGATCAACATCCAACGCTGAGTTTTATTGCGTTCATGATGATCGGCGGCGCATTCTCAATTTTTATGTATTTGAAGCGAGCGTTGCAGTCGCTCGATCCGAGCGCAGTGATTCCCGAACGTGTCCGCATGGCCTTTGATGCCATGACCGAGGGGGTCGTGGTGATTGAGCCGCGCGGGCGAATCGTGCTCGCGAACTCAATCTTTAGAGAGTTTGACCCGTCTCGCTCCAACCTGTTAACCGGGGCGATTCTCTCGTCTGTAGATTGGTTAAAGCGCGCGCTGCCGGATGGCGCAGAGAACCATCCCTGGAACATTACAATGGCTCAAAATATTGCCACCAAGGGCGTGACTCTGAATCTGAGTGAGCTCAGGAAAAAGAACCCAAGCTTGCCTGAACGCTTAGTGATTAACTGTGCACCGATTCTCGACGGAAAAAAGCAACCGCGCGGCTGCATGGTGACCTTTGATGATGAAACCCAGCTTTTCAAGGCGAACGAAAAACTCACTGTGACTTTGAAGGAACTAGAGCAATTCCAAGTCGAGATTGAACGCAAAAATGTTGAGCTTGAACGTCTCGCCAATCACGACTTCTTGACGGGTTGCCTCAATCGACGCGCCTTCAATGACCGGGCCATTGCCATGTTCGAACGCTCAAGAACCGAGCGTAAACCCATGGCCTTGCTCATGCTGGATATAGATC
>JAYVKZ010000057.1:0-8181 GCA_043767985.1 Betaproteobacteria bacterium | reverse complement strand
CGCTTTAGCGGCCCCGCCAGAAATAGGCGCATCGAGATAGTGCAGACCCATGGCCTCTAGTCTTGCCTCCAAACCGATGGACCAATGCGGATCGACCGTGGAGCACATCACAAACACGCTCCCGCTGTGCAGATGTTTGGCACAGCCCTTGTCGCCAAACAATACATCTTCAGTTTGAGCGGCATTCACAACCACCGACACGACGACATCGCATGCTGGTGCTAGCTCCGCCGGGCTAGCGTACGCCGTACCACCATTTTTTGCGAACTGCTCGGCAACACCGGGGCGAGCGTCGCAAACATGCACCGCGTAACCGGCGGCGCGCAGGCTGCCCGCCATACCAGCACCCATAGCTCCCAAACCGATCACGCCCACTCTAGTTTTTGTCAAAATTTATCCTTAGCAATGATTGAGTCTGCGTCCCAACAGGAAAATTTTCAAGATTACGATGCACGGTGCGAAGAATATTCCATGGCGCAGAACGTCCCGCCCTGATACCGATCGGCAATGGCATCCGCAGTTTCTTGCACAGCCATAATCTTGGCCGCAAATTCTTCGCTCGCATGCTTCGGGACGTAACCAAGTTCCTGTGCCCTTTGGTTATCCCACCAGCCCCGCACATTGTTGGACATACCGTAGATCGTTTCATAGCGAATCTCGGGATGTTTCATACCAATCATAATGAGCTGAAAGAGGTCTTCCGGGTGTAGCCAAATGGACAGGCGCCGCCGGTCAATTGGCTCAAAACCTACATTGCCAATTCTGATATTGGTAATGCGCAGACCGAATTTGTCGGAATAAAGCGCACCGAGCGCCTCGCCAAATACTTTGCTGACGCCGTAGCGGGAATCAGGTCGCATCATTTTTGATGTGCCAACAGTTTCGCTGCGAGGATAAAACCCCATGGTGTGATTGGTCGATGCAAAGACGATGCGTGGCACAGCACCTAAGCGAGCCGCTTCATAAAGGTGGTAACAGCCCTCAATATTGGATTTGAGAATCGTCTCCCATGGGCCTTCCACCGAATGCCCACCCAGGTGGACGATACCATCGACCCCATGGACAATTTTTTTAAGCGCCTGCTCATCGTTAAGATCCGCAAGCATAAAGGTTTCATTAGACTTGAGATCTCCGACCGCTTGAATGTCGGACAAGCGAACTTGAAGCCCCGCCGCCGTAAAATAGGGGCGCAACATTTGCCCCACGCCGCCCGCCGCGCCAGTTAAAAGAATATGCATCGTTGCTCCCTCAAAATCTACAGAACTTACATTCCGGCCAGTCTAGCAGGGAGGCTTACTTCAAGCGCCAAGTTTCCCCATGTTTCAACACTCGAAATGTTGCCTCCTCTACGCCTGCGGACTTCAAGGCCAACTTCAAATCTTTTGGCGGCTGGTCCAGTGACTCATCAGTTAAGTCTTCAAACGTCCCCCAGTGCATCGCCATGGCTTGGCTGGCCTTCACATCCTTCATGATCTGTACCGCCTCGCTTGGGTTTACGTGCGAAGCCTTCATAAACCAGCGCGGCTCGTAAGCGCCTATCGCCACCACAGCCAAATCGATTGAGCCTAATAGCTCACCAATATCCACGGTGTCCTTGGAGTAACCTAAGTCACCAGAAAACCAAAACCGAAACTTCGGATGCAAGATCGCCCAACTACCCCACAGTGTTTCTGATCGATCCCATAGTCCACGAGCGCTCCAATGTTGTATGGCGAGGAACTTAAATACGGCGTCTTGTGTGCGGCCCGGTAATTTAACCTCATCGCCCCAGTCCATTCCCCAAACATTCTGGTCCTTACCCTCGAGCACACTGCCGGGAACATTGTGCTTGAACCAGTGATGGACGCCAAGGGGAACAAAGAATTTTGGGGGGCCGGAGGCTTGCGCCATGAGTCTGCGCACGGTACCCAAATCTAAATGATCAAAATGATTGTGCGAAATCACCACAGCATCAATCGGCGGCAAACTCTCAAAGGCGATGCCAGGCGCTTGATGACGCTTTGGGCCGACGAAACTCACCGGTGAGGATCTATTGCCCCAGTGTGGGTCGGTGAGCACGTTCAACCCGTCGACCTGAAGTAGTACCGTGGCATGCCCCACCCAAGTCACTGCAACGTCTGGATGCATGCTTTGAATGTACTTCAGGTCTGGGGCCACACCCACGATAGGCGCCTCGGGCGGCTTGGGCAGACCTTGGTTAAAACGCTCCCATTGCCACTTCAGGAAGCTTCCCCCTTCGGCGCGATCAATATAACGATTCTTGAACCCTTCTGGAGTGTGATGGGCTTTGCTAGCATTGTAATCAGCATTTTTAGGTCCGGTAATTGAGCTGCAACTCCCAATCAGTACAAGACAAACGGCAAAGCTGAGCCTCGTCCAGGATTTGTAATTTCTGTTTTTGCTTTGAGGCTTCATGGCGTAAGAGGGGTAAGATCTTCCGGTGATTTTAAGGGTTTTCGTCTTTAATTCCACGATGCACTTACATCTGGTCTTCCGGGTGGCCTTGACCGTGAAAGAATTTGTCCAGCCATCACCCAACGCTGAACCGCCGCACCGCTCTCCTTCCTTTGGCCGAGAGAGTAAAATAAGGGCGTTTCCCGTCAACGCATGCTCATATTGAGGTTGAGGCCAGCCTTCGAAGCCCAACCGGTTTACTAGATTCTCGCCCTTAAAAGGCTGAAATCGAACAATATTGGCGCCGTGACGCGGCCCTGATGTGAGGTGCGCCCACGCCACCCACTATCCTACTGTCTGTCTTTCTATTGTCTGTTGTCCTCATGATTACCCTAAAAAACGTCGTGCTTCGCCGCGGTGCCAAAGTTTTGCTCGATAGCGCCTCGGTGGGTATCAACCCTGGGGAGAAAGTTGGCCTAGTCGGTAGAAATGGAGCCGGTAAATCTTCGCTCTTTGCATTATTAAATGGCTCACTGCACGAGGACAGCGGCGAATACTCGATTCCCTCGCAGTGGCGCATGGCTCAGGTTGCCCAGGACATGCCTGAAACCGACCAAAGCGCGACCAGCTTTGTTGTCGAGGGCGATGTTGTGCTTCGCGCCGCTCAGTTAGAGGTGGAAGCGGCTGAAGCCAGCGGCGATGGCGAACGCCTTGGCCATGCTTACATGGAACTCTATGATGCAGGCGGCCATGATGCCGACGCTCGTGCCCAAGCCTTGATCTTGGGTCTTGGCTTTAAAGTGAGCGAACTCAACAACCCCGTCAATAGTTTTTCGGGTGGCTGGCGGATGCGTCTGCAATTAGCGCGCGCCCTGATCTGCCCCTCAGAACTACTCTTGCTGGACGAGCCGACCAATCACTTGGACTTGGACGCTTTGGTGTGGCTAGAAGCCTGGCTACAGCGCTACCAGGGCACCATGCTCGTCATCAGCCATGACCGCGAATTTCTGGATGCGGTGACCGACGTCACCGTTCATATTGAAAGCGCCAAACTCACCCGCTACGGTGGCAATTACAGTAAGTTTGAAGACCTTCGTTCTGAGCAAATGGCGCTCCAACAAAGTGCTTTTTCCAAACAGCAAGAAAAGATCGCCCATCTCAAGAAGTTTATTGATCGCTTCAAGGCGAAAGCCAGTAAGGCCAAGCAAGCCCAAAGCCGCGTCAAGGCCTTGGATCGTATGGAGAAGATTGCGCCTCTTTTGGCTGAAGCCGACTTCACCTTCGAATTCAAAGAGCCTGCGAACCTGCCCAACCCGATGCTTTCCATGCAGAACGTCTCGTTTGGTTATCCCGCGCCAGAAGACGCCCCCGAGGGTACTGGTCCGACCATTATTGTGAACAATGTGAGCAAGTCTGTGCTCGCGGGTCAGCGCATCGGCATTCTGGGTGCGAATGGACAAGGCAAGTCAACGCTGGTAAAAACAGTTGCCCAGGCCCTGGCCCCCATCGGTGGCGAGATGACCGAAGGCAAGGGCTTGAACGTTGGCTATTTCGCCCAGCAAGAGCTCGACGTGCTGCGCCCCGAAGACAATCCGATGGAGCACATGATTCAACTGGTGAAGGAGCTCACCGTCGCTGGCAAGCTCGGCAGCCAACCCACGCGGGACCAAGATTTGCGCGCCTTTTTAGGTATGTTTAATTTTGGTGGCGACATGGTCAAGCAAGCCGTGGGCAGCATGAGCGGTGGCGAAAAAGCGCGCTTGGTGTTATGCATGATCGTCTGGCAACGCCCTAACCTCCTGCTGCTCGACGAGCCGACCAATCACTTGGATTTGGCAACCCGCGAAGCGCTCTCTATGGCGCTCAACGAGTTCGAAGGCACGGTGATGCTGGTAAGTCATGACCGGGCCTTGCTACGCGCGGTCTGTGATGAGTTTTGGATGGTGTCGCAGGGCGGTGTCTCGCCCTTTGACGGTGATTTGGACGATTATCAAAAATACCTGCTCGACTACGCTAAAAAGCAGCGCGAAGAGACCAAACAAGACTCCAAGAACGGCTCCAAGCAAACGGTCTTGGCCAGTCCGCTGGCGGCCGTGGCCTCCTCTGCAACCGCCTATGTTGCAAGTGGCGTCATTGCCAAGAAAAATACTGGTCCTAAACCCTCTCGCAAAGTCTTGGATCAATTGGAAGCCGACATCGCCAAGCTCAGTGCTGAAAAAGAGCGCTTACAAGCCAAGCTGTGCGAGCCGCTTAGCCCAGGTGAAATCGCCCAGACCGGGAAACGACTGAAGGAAATAGAATCTACCTTGGAGCCACTAGAAGAGCAGTGGTTGTCACTTTCTGAACAATTTGAAGCCTAAGTTGTTCGCAACCGAAGCAACTCGAACTTGAAGGAGTGTGTAGGCATGACCATGATCACGATACTCAACGAACAGCGCGAAACGAGGGTCGCCGACGCAGACGCCCACGGCGACGCGCTATGGTTAAATAGCTCCGCCATCGAGCTCGCCACCGGATGGACTTGGAAGCCTGAAGGTCTTTGCCAAGACGACACTTGCATACCACTTCCCCAAGCCTCACCGAGCTTAGTGCAGGCCGGCAAACTCGACATCGCCGAAATGTGGCGTCATATGGGCCATCCGGTCGCACATGATGCTGCCCGGACGACTTGGGTCCTGGGAACGGGCGCCGCGCGACGGATGGACACACTCGGCACACTCGAGGCGCCAGACTTCGAACTCCCCGACCTTGCAGGTCGCACGCATCGCCTGTCCGACTATCGTGGCAAGAAGGTGCTTCTGGCGACTTGGGCTTCTTGGTGAGGGTGTCGAGCCGACCTGTCCGTGTGGCAGGCATTGTTCGACGAAATGAAAGATCACGGTTTTATTATTGTAGCCATCGCCATGGATCAACCCGAGGCCGCCAAGCCCTGGATTGATGCGGCCGCGCCCAAGTATCCTTGTTTGATTGATCGCGACCATCATGTGGCTGATCTTTACAACTTGGTAAACGTGCCACAGGCGGTATGGATTGATGAAGCCGGCCGAATCGTCCGCCCACCGGAGACGGCCGGGTCCACCGACGGTTTTCGTCAGATGGATCGCACTAAGTTCGTCATGCCAGACGCTGCCATCGCGGAGCGAAATCGCTTAAAGGCTCTTTATTTGGATGCAGTGCGCGATTGGGTGCTGAAGGGTAGCAACAGCCAACATGTGTTGAGCGAGCAAGAAATCGCCGCTCGCTTGGCAAAGCCCGATCCGGCCATTGCCCAAGCGCACGCGCTGTTTCGCCTCGGGCAGTATTTGCAGCGACAAGGTAATGGAGAGGAAGCCAGCGCGCAGTTTGCCGCTGCGACCAAGCTCCATCCTGAGTCTTGGAACATGTTTAGGCAGACGGCTGCAAAGGACCCTCGGGGGCTAGCATCGGGCCCTGAGTTTTGGGCTCGGGTGGATGCCTTGGGCAGCAAGCCTTATTACGCGCCGATTCAAATTGAAGGTGCTTAATCAGAAGGACAAAGAGATGGCGGCAGGGGAAAAGGTTAGCGAGCTTGAATCAAGGCGCTAGCGTTTCCATTAATCTGAGTCACGCTTGTAGTTTTCGTTACAGCCACCAATGCCGCCTCGGTCTGACGAAGTTTTATGAGGCCTTCAGTCACGCTCTCTGCAATGATGCGATTGGCAGCAGCGTCCCCCTCGGCCTCCACTTTGCGGCGCTCGGCCTCTTTGCGCGCCAATTCAATTTGCTTTTGCTTCGCGGCGATTTGCTGATCCACTGCAGCTCGTTCTTGAATCGATTTCTCCAGCGCTGACTCCGTGACCAAATTACGCACATTGACAGTGGTCACGACAAAGGCGCCTGGATCCGAAGTTTCAAGTCCTTTTTGCAACTCTTTTTGAATTGCTTCGGAGAGCTCAGCGCGGCGGTTATGCATCGTGGTCGCATCAAACTTAGACACGGCAATATAGACTGCCTCACGCGCCTCTCTTTGAACCCGGTTCGCGGCTGCGATCATATCGCCATTCTTATCCTTGGCGACATCACCTTGGTATTTGATAAACAATGCTGGGATTTGCGCCGCAACCGTACGTTAGTAGACATCGATATCAACGTCCTGCATGGTCAAGTTATCGCTCGACTTGGGGCGCATGTTATCAATTGGGATCGCAATTTCCTTCGCCGTGAATTCATCTACGGTTTTGGTAATAGTCTGGTAAACCCCGGGAGGCAAGGCCACTTGCTTGACGTTACCTAGAGTTCTCTCAACACCCCCGTCACTTAATATTTTCGAATTAAACGACTGAAGTTTCTTACGAGCCACAGGTAAAGGGTAACCGCTCAATTTGGAGAGCCGCCGGTAAGCTCAGGGAGCTCTAGGGACTTTTGGTTTCGATACGCTACCGCCGACACTATGGCCGACGGCATGTAGAGCGCATCACACAACTATACAAACTTGAAGCCCTGATTCTTCAATGGCAAATCACGAACCGGCTTGCCCGTCGCTGCAAAAATCGCATTCAACACCGCCGGCGCCACCACACAAATGGTTGGCTCGCCGACTCCACCCCAGAAATCAAAGGAGGGCACAATCACCGTTTCAACCTTGGGCATCCCAGCTAATTTTAAGACGCGATAGGTATCGAAATTCAGCTCCTTGATTCGGCCATTTTCGACCGTACTTTCGCCAAAGAAGGTTGCGCTCAAACCATAGGCGACCGAGCCTTCTACCTGGGCTGCAATTTGTTCCGGGTTCACAGCATGGCCACAATCTAAGGCCAAGACCATTTTATGAACCTTGACCTCGCCGCTGGGGCTGACCGACACTTCGGCCGTGGCGGCGGAGTAACTTGCGTACCCCATAAACTGAGCAATGCCGCGATGCACCCCAGGTGGGAGGGGCTTACCCCAATTACCCGCCTTGGCTGCCGCATTGAGAACCGCCAAATGCTTAGGATGGTTCTTCATGAGCGCACGGCGAAACTCGACCGAATCTTTCCCGGCCGCACGCGCCATCTCTTCCATGAAGCACTCGAGATACACACCATTTTGATTGGTGTTCACGCCACGCCAAGGACCTACCGGTACATGGGTGTTACGCATTGCATACTCAACCAGTAAATTGGGAATGGTGTAGCCCATTTGGGCGTCGCCTTCCAAGGTTTTCCAAAAGCCCTGGACCTGGCGCTCATCCTTGCTGCCATTGATCGCGCGCAGGTTGAGTGTGGCATTGATCGACTGACCCGAGATACGTACCGCCAGGCCCGTCAGGTTACCGCTGGCATCCAAGCCACCCGTGAGTTTGCACTGGGAAATAGGTCGGTAGAAATCATGCGCCTGGTCTTCCTCACGAGACCACAGTAGCTTCACTGGGGTATCCGGAAAATGCTTAGCAATGGCGACGGCCTGATGCACATAGTCTTGCGTGCCGCCACGACGGCCAAAACCGCCTCCTAAGTCCATCTTGTAGACCTCACACTTGTCCAGGGGCAAGCCGGCAGCCTCAGAAAGTGCGGCATGTGAGGCTTCACCATTTTGGGTCGGCACCCATACTTCCGCTCGGTTAGCACTCAGCTTGACGGTGCAATTCATTGGCTCCATGGTGGCATGCGCCAGGAACGGGTAGGAGTAGAACGCCTCGACCTTTTTGTTAGCTGCCGCAAACGCGACTTTCGTGTCGCCGCTCTCCCGCAAGGACTGTGCGCCCGGTTGCGCGGCGATTTTCTTCGCCTCGGCCAATGCCCCGGACCAGCTGTCGCGGGACGCGCTGCTGGTATCCCAGTCGATCTTCAG
>JAYVKZ010000056.1:0-19291 GCA_043767985.1 Betaproteobacteria bacterium | reverse complement strand
AGGCTTCGATATCTGTGTTTTGTAGCTATGATCGGAGTCACGAAAATACTTGTCATCGACGGAGATTGATTTGCGGATACTACTGAATATATTCACCTTGGCCTTTGCGCTGGCCGCCCCTGCGCTTCACCTCAGCGCCGCAGCACAAGGCACTGACGCGTCGGCATGGCCCAGCAAACCGGTCAGCTTGGTCGTGCCCTACCCCCCAGGCGGTACCAGCGACGTGATCGGCCGCCTGCTCGCTCAGCGCCTGCGTGAGGAACTGGGTGTGACCTTCGTGGTCGAAAATAAAGCCGGTGCCGCGACGGTGATCGGCGCAACCCATGTGGCGCGCGCGCCCAAGGATGGCTACACCCTGCTCCTGTCTGCCGGTACTACCTTCACAGTCGTGCCTCACCTGAGCCAAAAGCTTCCCTATACGCTCGAAGACTTTGAGGCGGTGGCGGCTGTCGCTACTGTGCCGTTTGCCTTTGTGGTCAAGAAGGACTTCCCGGCCAAGACCTTGCGTGAGTACCTGGCCTACGCCAAGGCCAACCCTGGCAAGATCACCAACGGTACCAATGGACAGGGCAGCATGGTGCACCTCCTGGGTGAACTCATCGCCAAGGGCTTGGATGTGAAGCTGACCCAGGTGCACTACAAGGGTGCTGCTCCAGCCACCTTGGACATAATCGGTGGTGTGATTGATTCGAATGTGGAGGCGCTGACGACCGCAGTGCCAAACATCAATGCCGGTCAGTACCGCGCTCTCGCGGTGCTAAGCGCCGAACGCCTGCCGCTCTTGCCACAGGTGCCCACCTTCCGGGAGCTGGGCTATCCGTCTATTGTGGGTGAAACCTGGTTTGCGGTGTTTGCACCGGCGGGCACACCCAAACCCATCATTACCAAGCTCGGCGCCGCGCTGAAGAAGATCACCACCTCCGAGGCTTTCGGCGAGGCGATGGGCAAGATCGGCAACGAAGCCAAGTCCAGCGCGAATCCTGGCGAACTCTTGGCGGTGACACAGCAACAGAGCAAGCTGTGGGGCGACATGGTCAAAAGGCTAGACATCAAGCCCGAGTAGCGCCTACCTCGCCAGGACGACCACACCGTCGGCCGCGACGACACCCTCGCCTTTGGCGAGTACAAAGAGAGGATTGATCTCGGCCTCCAGAACACGATCTTTCAGGCTCGCAGCCATCCAAGAAAAGGCAACGATTGCTTCAACAAGCGCGTCGACGTCCGCAACAGGGCGACCCCGGTACCCATCAAGCAAGGGCCAAGTTTTGAGCTCCTTCGCCATGTCAAGCGCCTGGGCACGGCTCAAGCCAACACCGGGGGTCAGTAAACGCAGGGAGGTATCTTGAAAGAGTTCGGCGTTCACGCCTCCCATGCCAAGCAAGACGGCCATGCCCAGTGCATCTTGGCGCAGGCCCAGGATCATCTCTGTGCCGCTGCTCACCATGGCCTGTACCAGAAACTCTGAAGGCTTGAAACCCGCCTTGGCCTCGACTTCTTGCGCCATCAATTTGAGTCTGGCTCCAACTTGACCGGGCAGTAAACCTAGCGCGACGCCGCCGACATCGCTCTTGTGGGTGATGTCGTTGGACAGCAGTTTCAGGACAATTCGCCCGCCCAAGTCCTGGGCCGCCTGCTCGGCTTGGTCAGAGTTAGTCACAATGCGCTCAGGCGTGCAGGGAATGCCGAACTCGCTAAACAATCGCTTGGCCTGGGCTTCGTTGAGGGAATGCTTTGCGCCGGTTGATATGTCGTCTAGGAGTTGCAGTGCTGAACGCGCCTGCACATCGTCGCTAGGGTCTATCGCAGCGTTCCTTGAGTGCTGGTGAAGCATGGCAGTAAAAGCGGCAGTACAACTTTCTGCGTCGGCGAAGGCTGGCACGCCGGCCTGAGTCAACATCATCATCGCTACCGGTGCATGAGGACTGACATAGGCAATCACCGGTTTATCCGAATGCGGTAAGCAGGCATGAATCGCACCCGTCATCAATTCGGGCATGGCAATACTTGAGGAGCCGGCGATAATGGTCAAGGCGTCGTAGCTGGGACTAGCCAGCAAGATCTGAATAGCCTTTCGCAGTAGTTCGGGTTGCAGGCCGGCAAGGGTCACATCGATCGGATTGCGATCAAGCGCTGCATGATCGCCGGTTTGAAGTGCTCGCAGTGCTGCGGCAGTTTCTGGATCGGGCGGCGGGGTCAGGAACCCGGACACGCCAAGACTGTCCGATACCAAGGTCCCTGCGCCTCCGGTCGAGGTCAGTATGGCCACTCGATTGCCCTTCAATACCCGGCGGGTTGATAGCGCGGCGGCAATATCCACAAGATTACCGAAGGTTTGGGCTCGCACAATGCCGAGTTGCTTGAAGAATGCGTCATACATCTGATCGGAACCAGCCATCGCGCCAGTATGCGAGACCGCGGCCTTTGCGCCCGCTTCCGAGCGACCGATCTTGAAGGCGACAATGGGTTTACCGGCCCTGGCGGCATGTAAGGCCGCGGCCCGGAATTTCTCAGGATGGCGCACGGCTTCAACATAGAGTGCAATGACATGGGTGGCCTGATCATCGACCAGCGCCTCGATGAAATCTGCCAGATCGAGATCCATCTCGTTACTGGTCGAGATTAACTTGGAGAGGCCTATGCCTCGTGCCGCGGCGCGCGACAGAAGGGCCCCAAGAATGCCGCCGCTTTGCGACACAACACCGATATTGCCCGCTCGGAAATGATCCATCTCCAAAGCGCCACTGGCCGACAGCACGATGCCATCGGTAAGGTTCACCAGACCTATTGTGTTCGGGCCCAGAATGCGCATCCCGCCCGCAGCTTCGCGCAATTGCGTTTGCTTACGCGCACCCTCCTCACCCGCCTCCGAATAGCCACTGGCAAGCACAATGGCGGCCGTCGTTCCCAGAGCGGCAAGTTCGCCTACGGCAAGGTGGGCACGCTCAGCACCCAACAAAACAATGGCGATCTCCGGCACCTCGGGGAGTGTGGCGATACTGGAATAGCAGTCCAAATCATCGATCCGGCCAAGCCTGGGATTGATGGGATAGATCTTCCCCGTATAGCCATGCTTTTGCAGGTAGGCCACAGGCCGTCCCGAGGTTTTAGTGACATCGCCCGAGGCTCCGACGATGACCACACTTTTGGGATTGAGTAGTTTGGCGATCACGTTTTTGACCGCCGCGCTGTCAGCTAAACGGTTCTCGATTGAAGCGCTTTCGAATGAACCACTCCCGGACGTTGCGCTCATGAATCAACGGTCCGCATGAGTCGTATTGGTTTTGGAGAGAAAGGCTAGCACTGACTCGCGATGCTCACTGCTGGTATAGCAAATGCCCTGGGCCTGGCTGCCTTGCGCAAAGATTTGCTGTGCGGGTGATTCCAAACTTTGATTCAGGATGGTTTTGCTCAAGGCCAAGGCGGTGGCTGATCCTCGGCTAAGCTCGATCGCCCAGGCTCGGGCATCGGCAATGAGTTTATCTGCACTGGTTTTGCGATCCGCGATGCCGAGGGTCAGGGCTTCGTCGACATCCACTTTACGACCGGTAAAGATCAGTTCCTTGGCCTTCACCAGGCCGATGCGGCGAGGCAGAAAATACATGCCACCGCCATCCGCGATGATGGCGCGGTTGATGTAGGACCACGTAAAGCTGGCCCATTCATTGACGATAATGAAATCGCAGGCCATCGCCGTATCGGCGCCCAAGCCCGAGGCCGCGCCATTGACGGCAGCAATGACCGGCTTGGGCATATTGTGTAACAACATCTGGGTATGGTGCACGCGTTGCTGACGATGCCAACCATTGAAAGCGATCTCGCCGGTGGGCGCACTCATGCGCTTTTCCATACCCGCAATGTCGCCCCCCGCGCAAAAGCCCTTGCCTGCACCAGTGAGCACCAGTGCACGAATCGACTTGTCTGCCGAGACATGCTCAAGCGCATGGATAAACTCGCTTCGCATGGCGTCGCTCATCGCATTGCGCTTGTCGGGGCGATTGAAGGTCAGTAGGGCGATGTGGTCTTGCACTGCGAGTTCGATCAGGGAATAATTCATTGAGTTCTCAATCATGGTTATTGCTTGGGGTTTTACATCTTGGGCGTTGATGATCTGGCTGGCATTGATTCAGCCTGGCTCAATGCAAAATTTAGTCGGGCTTGATATCGTTCTCACGCACGATCTTGCGCCAGCGCGCCTCTTCGCGGCGCACATAAGTGTCCAGCTCGGCGGGCGACCCGGTGCTTACGACCAAACCTTCCTGTTCGATCTTTTTGCGAAAAGCCTCGGCCTGCACTGCTTTCCTGGCGGCCGCATTGAGTTTGTCAATCACGTCCGCGGGCGTTCCGGCAGGAACATACAAGCCGTACCAGCTTTCGACTGAATAACCCGGCACGGTTTCTGCCACGGTTGGCACGCCGCTAAACGCGGGCGAACGCTCGGTGCTGGTGACGGCCAGTGCGCGCAGCTTGCCGCTATCCACGTGCACCGAGGCGGCCGCGGCGGTAGCGAACATCATATCGACCTGACCACCCATCAAATCAGTGATCGCAGGCCCGGCACCGCGGTAAGGAATATGAATCATCTTGACCTTGCCTAAATTGCTGAACAACTCACCCGCAAGATGAGCCGAGGTCGCATTGCCCTGCGAGGCATAGTTCAGCTTTTCAGGGTTGGCCGCCGCCGCAAGAAGAATATCCTCCACCGTTTTGTAAGGGCTGGCGGCGCGAACCACCAACACATTTGGGCCGCGACCGATCAGCACCACGGGCGAAAAGGCTTTGTCTGTTGCATAGGGCAGCTTGGCGATCAAGCTTGGGTTCACAGCGTGGGCAAACGATGCAATCACTACGGTGTACCCGTCGGGCGGACTCTTCGCGACTAGATCCGTGCCGATGATGGTCCCGGCGCCCGGCTTGTTGTCAATCACCACGGCCTGACCCAGTTCCTGGGCCATCCCCTGACCGAGCGTTCTGGCGATCAGGTCGGTACCGCCTCCTGGGGCAAAGGGTACGACGATGCGTATCGGCTTTTCGGGATAGGCTGCATGGGCGGCCACGCCGAACGTCAAGCTTGCCAGGAGCGCAAGCGCTGCGCGGCCGCTATCGCGTAATAAAGCATTTTTCATGATCGGTCTCTGCTAGAAAACATGGCTAGAACACCGCAAGGGTAAAACCAAATCAAGAAATTTGCACCCTTTTGATTCCATCTAGTGGAATTGCTAGAATTGGGTAAGTCTTCCGGAGCATGCATGAGCCTCAAACCGCGACAATCCCCTGATAATCGCTCGCTACAGCGTGGCATTGCCATTCTTTTGGCCTTCAAGCCCGGCTCCACCGTACTAGGCAACGCAGAATTGGCAGAGCGAGTGGGCCTGCCGCGTTCGACCGTCAGTCGCCTCACCCAAACCTTGGTCGGCATGGGCATGCTTCAGATCGAACCGCGCAGCCGCACCTATTGTTTGGCACCCGCGGTGTTAACTCTGGCGCATGCCATGCGCTCGGGCTCGTCCCTCCTGTCGGTTGCGGCACCTT
Organism: Betaproteobacteria bacterium; assembly: GCA_043767985.1. Lineage (GTDB taxonomy): Bacteria > Pseudomonadota > Gammaproteobacteria > Burkholderiales > Burkholderiaceae_E > JAPOKJ01. Next base: position 13,762 of record JAYVKZ010000056.1, on the reverse strand, counting down.
TGATGCGCACTTGCGCTTCATCTCACAAGATCAACGTCGGGCTGGCTGCGGCCGACGGCGAGGAGATGGTCTACCTGGAATCGATCCGCTACCACCCTCGGCCCTCGCTGCGGTCTGTCGTTTCCGGGCAAAGAGTGCCCATCGCTTTGACGTCTCTAGGCCGAGCTTACTTAGCAGGCATTTCCCGAGCTGAGCAACGGTTACTGTTAACTCGGCTGAACCAATCAAATCTTAAACATGCAAATCCTGGCAAGTGGCGGGATTTGAAAACCAGTATCCAAGAGGCCATTCTCCAAGTGGAGCAATTTGGATTCTGCGCAACCTCCTGGCAGCCAGAAGTCGTTGCGATCGCAACACCTCTTATTTACCAGGATAGGGCTTATGCCCTGAACATCAGTGTATCGACTAAAGATTCTCTATCGACCACTGCCCGAGCGCTATCACCGGTTTTGCTGGAGTTGAAGCGGAAACTCTTGGGGGAGCTCGGTTCAACTATCACCTGCAACGCTTTAGTTAGCGGGGTGAAGCTTACCCTTTGAAGGCAGCGCCAAACTCGGCTTGGATGCGCCATGACCATAGCGCTCGATCCACATGCCATCGTCCAACCTAAATAGGAATTGGAGGTGCTTCGCCGACTTTGAAAGTTTTCGGGCTTGCGCATCTCGCAGCCTGAGTCGTTTCAGCCCGTTGCACTCGCTGCAATAGTAGGATGCCCGATCCGGCCAGAAACCTTCTCTGATCGATATCTTAGGTATCTTCCCACTTGGCCGCTGCTTGAACCTCAAACTCTCCCCCGCCGAACAGCGCAAAGTCGTGAGCGGCTTGCAAGTCGGGATCTTCGTTGCGGCGCTGGACTCGACCTTGGTCGCGGTCGCGCTCCTCTCCATTGCCCGCGACCTTGGGGGTACTAGCCTCCTGGCCTGGATCGTCGCTGGCTACACTGTGGCGGCGACCATTGCCGCGCCCGTCTATGGCAGCTTGTCCGACATTTATGGGCGTCAGCGCTTGATGAGCATCTCCATCATTGTTTATATGGTGGCTTGCATTGGTTGTATGTTTGCGCAGTCCATGCCGCAATTGCTGTGCTTGCGCATCTTGCAAGGCTTCGGCGGTGGCGGCTTGATTGTCCTGGCTCAATCCACTATCGGAGATGTCGTTCCTCCTGAGGAGCGCGGAAAGTTTCAAGCCTGGCTATCGGGGACCTATGCACTCGCCGCGTTAATCGGTCCGGTCGCGAGTGGCTACTTGACCGCGTGGTTTGGATGGCGAGCAGTGTTTGCCGTCAGCCTTCCGCTAGCACTGGTCGCGCTGTTTTTGACCCATCGAATTCTTGCCGGGCTGCCACGGCCCAAGTCTAGCCAGACGATAGACTATTGGAGCATTTTGTGGCTCGCGGTGGGCCTTAGTGGTGTGATGATCATGCTCACCCGGATAGGACAGGGCGCAAGCCTTGGCGACCCCAAGGGCATCCTCATGTTACTGGCTGCGCTGCTCATCCTTTTCTTTTTTTGGCGGCGACAGTTCAAGGTGCCTGGCGCCATCATGGCACCGGACATGCTGACCAACCCGCAAGTCCTCTGGGGGAGCCTGGCGTCCGCACTGGTTTATTTTTCTTTGATTGGCGGTGCGGTCATGTTGCCCCTGGCCCTGCAAAGCATCTCGGGCAACAGCCCGGACCAAGTCGCCTTCAAGATGCTGATGCATGCGCTCGCCGTTCCCTGTGGCGCCTTTCTTAGTGGCAGGATGATGCCGCGTAGCATGCGCTTTCGGCGCAACATGGTGTTCGGCGCACTGTTGAGCGCCACGGCTGCGGCCACGCTTGCACTGGTACATTTTTCCGCGCCCATCCTGGTGGGACTCGCGATGATCGGCCTGGGTTTGGGAATAGGCATTTCCCTACCCCCAGCCACCATCGCTGTTCAGGTCGCGGTGGCCAGCAATCGTGTTGGTGCGGTCACCGCTTTCATGAACTTGGCGCGTTCACTGGGAAGTGCCTTGGGGTTGGCGTTTTTAACCTCGGTGCTTTTGTCCGCACTAGGGACAGGTGGCGCAGGGGCAGCGGGCAGCCTGATCAAACAATCCGGTCTACCGGACGCGGTACTTCTCACTGGCTTTGAGAGAGTATTTCTTTGGATGGCGCTGGCCTCCTTGCTCTCGGCGATCTCAGCGATGCAATTACCGGCTAAGCCTCCGGGCTTGTCGGCTGCTTGATCTGGGGCTGGATGCGTGGGCGCAGCCACGCTCTAAGGCACGCGGCTGAGTCCTCCTCGGCGAGCGGTGGCCTAAATACGGCCTACGGGGGCTGTGACAATGTCGAAGCAGGGTGATCGACGTTGCGATATTCCATTGCAACCTAGCCAACGAGTTGCAACAAAGGCCGTTTGAAACGCCTATTTCCTGTCAAAGGATAACGTACACTTAGCTCAGCACAAAAACTGAGGCTCAAGCTGCATTGCCATCAAGAAATCCGATTTGCTCTATCAGGATGAGGTGCATGGTCCCCTGTTCGATCAGGTGGAAACCACCGTAGACTTGTTGCTCACCAAATATTTGCGTGCAGGTATTTCCTATGAAGGTATTCAAAGGCTAGAGACTTTCCCGGTGCCGGTGGCGGCACTTCGTGAAGCCGTGATCAATGCGATTGCGCACAAAGACTATGCCAGCGCCACGCCTATACAAATCAGCGTGTACCACGATAAATTGATGATCTGGAACGCGGGCCAGCTGCCGCCCGAATGGACCTTTGAGCAGTTAACCGCAAAACATGCCTCTTTGCCATTTAACCCGGATATCGCCAATGCCTTTTTTAGGGTGGCTTTTTTGGAGTCTTGGGGGCGTGGCATTGATTTGATGCGTAATGCCTGTCTGGCGGCTCGATTGCCTGCACCCGAATTGCGCTGGGATAATGGGCTTTGGGTGGTGTTTGAGTATGGGGCGACCGGCCAGCTAGCCCCAGAAACTACCCTGATCACTACCCCTAAACTACCCTAAAACCACCCAAGAACAAGTTCTGGACTTGCTGCGCGCCAGCGGGACTTTGACTCGGACCGATTTGCCCGCCGAGCTCAGTCTCACCGTCGACGGCATCAAATATCATCTGGCCAAGCTAAAAGCCGCAGGGCGAATACAGTATGTCGGCCCCGCGCGAGGTGGATATTGGAAAGTCCTTACCAACCTCAATAAGCAACGAGGCGAGTTGAGCGATGCGTGATATCTCGGCAAGGCCACGGAAACCGGCCGTTTGGTCAATCGGCGCGAGCCCAAGCGCAATGACTTTGCGGTGGCCGAGGAAACGTGAAGGAAGTGGAGCGCATTTTCTTGACTGCCCAGCTCGAGCTCGATGGGCTCAAGATCGCGGTGACGCAGAAGAACATCAAGCATGTTCATGCGCTACGACAAGAGACACTAGATGCCTAGTATCGAGAACAAATATACATTCTCGTGCATGAGCTGGCGCATTTGATCGAGCCCACCCATAACGGCAGATTTACCGCTATGATGAAGCGCTTTATTCCGAACCGGCGGCATCTGAAAGAAGAACTTAACCGCTGGCCGGTTCGGCATGAAGACTGGGATTACTAATGACCCTCCAATTCGAAACCTACCCCGATGGTTCAGGTGCTTTCACTGATCCCGAAGAATCATCTTGGGACATCGTCGAACATTTTGATCGACTGATGGATGCGCGCGATGCGGGCGCACTCTCGGTCACCGGTTACATCAAAGCTTTGGAGGCCATGACAAAAGAGCACCCGGACTTTATCGACGCTTACGCACATATCGCAAGCGCCTACTTGGAACAAGGCAAAACCAAGAAGGCGCTTGATGCCGCAATGCGGGGCTTGGCCGTAGGTAACCGCCTCATTCCTGAGGGATTTCAAGGGACAATGGAATGGGGACATATCGAAAATCGACCGTTCTTGCGGGCTTTGCACAATGCCATGCTTTGTCATGCGCGATTGCGTAAACATCGCGACGCAGCGGCCCTGATTGAGAAGATGCTTTCCTACAATCCCAATGACAACCAAGGCGTCAGATTCTTGCTGGGTTCTGAGTATCTACGTGCTGGCGAGCGCGCCTTGGCGATACCCATTTTGGAGGCGAACGCGCCGTCCTTTCCGCCGTGTTATTTCGACCTGGCCTTCGCTCACCTTGACACTGGAAACTGGGTGCCCGCTGCAACAGCGCTGCGACGTGGGTTTTGCGCGAATGTCTATATCGCAGAAATGATTGGCGGTCATCCTAGGCCTTTACCCTTACCGCTCTGGCACGGGTCCAGCGACGCAGCTGTAGATACGGCCTATGACTATCTCGACATGTATGGGCGGGCCTGGGCTCGCGAGGTATTTCACCGCGATTTTGTTCGTTGGTTATTCAATCATTCCAAGGTGATGATGGAACGTGCGGCGATCATGGCCTGCAATGAGGAGTTGACCTGGGCGCTGAACCCTCAAGAGCGTGGCCTTATTCTGGAGAAGCGTGAGGCCTTAAGAAACGCAATTGATGATCGCTTGTCGAAGGAACTCGTAGTACCTAAAATTGATCGCCGTGGTGACAAAACCTTACCCTGGTATCTTTTGAAACATTAGTGGCCCGGCGGCCGGCGTAGATGCCAGTCGGTCGCGTCCTGATAGGCCCAGCCTACGCGCAGCGCGGTCGCTTCGTCGTTAGTGCGGCAAACGATTTGCAGCGAGGTCGGCAGCCCGTCCTGCGCGATGCCATTGGGCAGCGCCAGTGCACAGAGATCTAGGTAGTTGGCGAAGCGCGTGTAGTGGGCAGGTCCCTTGGTCTGGTCCACTTCGTCTAGCGCTAAAGCGGTCGTCATCGTGGTCGGTGTCAGCAGTGCGTCGATGCCTTCAAGTGCTGCAGCGAACTGGGCTTTCATGACATCACGCATGCTTAGCGCTTCAATGTAGGCCTGAGCGCTGATGTTGCGACCGCCAGCGATGCGCGGGCGCACATGCGGATCAAGGGGTGCCTGGTCATCGTCGATCAGGTCGTGATAGAGCGCATAGCTCTCGGCGGCCATGATAAGCATATTGAAGGCGGCGACATCGGCAAACAGAAACGGCAGCTTGATATCCACGATCTGCGCGCCGAGTTTCTCCAAGTCGGACAGCGAGCGCTCGTAGGCGGCGAGCACCTGTGGCGAAGCGTATTGCTGCTCGAGTTCCGGCATGCGCGCAAGACGCAGACCGCGCACGCCTCGCTTAAGCATGGGCATGGGGTCGGTATAAGGTAGGCCACGAGTGAGCGGATCGAGCGGATCGGCACCTTGCATGGCTGCATACAACAGCGCCGCGTCCTCGACGCAGCGCGTCATTGGACCAGGTGTATCGAGGGTCGGACTCAGTGGCATGACGCCATGGGTGCTGATGCGGCCGATGGTGGTTTTTAGAGCGGTGATGCCGCACCAGGAGGCCGGCAGACGCACGGAGCCGCCGGTGTCGGTGCCGACCGCCCAAGGCACAAGCCCTGCGGCGACAGCCACGCCTGAGCCACTACTGGAACCACCGGGGGTTCGTGCACGCAAGGCATCCCAAGGGTTCCAGGGCGTGCCGCGCAGGGAGTTCGTGCCCCAGCCGCCCATGGCGAATTCCACGGTGTGTGTTTTGCCGAGCACAATCATGCCCTGCGCTATGAGCTTTTTCGCCAAGGTCGCGGTACGGGTGGCCAGGCGCGACTTCATCGCCTCGCTGCCTCCAGTGGCTACTCTGCCTTCGAGTTCGATAAGATCCTTTAACGCGATCGGTACGCCATGTAGGGGGCCGACCGAGTGGCCCGCTCGGATGGCGGCCTCGGCGCCGCGCGCTGTCAGTCGAGCATCCTCAGCGTAGACCTCGACAAAGGCGTGCAGCTTTGGATCGTGCTGGACGATCTTCGCCAAGTATGCATCGGTGAGCACCACGGGCGAGAGCTTGTGCGATTGCAGCAGCGCTGACAACTGGTGCACGGGCATGAAAGTGAGGTCTTGTTGGGACATATTGGTCACGATGATTAATCTCGATGAAGGTCTAAGGCGATGTGAAGCGAACTTGTGCCCTGCTATGAATGGCCAAGTACGGAGCGCGGTTGGTAAGCTTGTTCGAGCCTGGCGAGTTCGCTGGCATGCAGCGCCACATCGATTGCGGCTACCGCTTGATCGATCTGATATTCCTTACTCACACCAGCGATTGGTGCGCTAACCCCTTTGTGCAGCAGCCACGCATAGGCCAGGGTCGCGGGCGGTAAGTTCTTCTCGCGAGCTAATAAATGCAGCGCCTGCCGCACCTGCAGGTCGGCCGAGCGACCATAAAATTTGCGTGCCGTGTCATCGGCTTCGCCGCGCGGCGTGGCACGCGCCACTTCCTCATTGGGGTCACTGACCAGGAAGCCGCGTGCCAGTGGGCTCCAGGGCAGGATGGCGACGCCCGCATCACGGCACAGCGGAATCATCTCGCGCTCTTCCTCGCGGTACACGAGGTTGTAGTGGTTCTGCATGCTGACGAAGCGGGTCCAGCCGTGGTGCTCGGCGACCTGCTGCATCTTGGCGAACTGCCAGGCCCACATGCTGGAGGCGCCCAGGTAGCGAACCTTGCCAGCCTTCACCACATCGTGCAGTGCTTCCATGGTTTCTTCTAGCGGGGTATCGAGGTCGAAGCGGTGGATCTGGTAGAGGTCAATGTAGTCCGTGCCCAGGCGCCGTAGCGACGCGTCTACGGCGTGGAAGATGCGCTTGCGGCTCAGGCCGTCGAGATTGGGGCGGCGGCGAAAGGACACGGCATTCACACCCTCGAAGGCCATGTCTACCGGGTTGAACACCTTGGTGGCAACCACCGCCTCCTCGCGCTGAGCCCCTGGGAATAATTCTTTTAGGCAACGGCCGGTCACTTTCTCACTCTCACCGCCAGAATAGGTATCAGCGGTGTCGAAGAAGTTGATGCCATGCTCCACGGCGCGGCGAAACAGGGGCCGCGCGGCAGCCTCGTTCAGGATCCAGGGTCGCCACTCGGGCGAACCGAAGGTGAGCGTACCCAAGCAGATGCGCGACACCTTCAGGCCAGTGTTGCCGAGTCGGACGTATTGCATGGCAGGGCCCCCTAGCGCGTTGCGCTCAGGGCCAGCAGGTTTACTGGGGCTCAATGCCGGCCGCTTTGATGATCTTGCCGTACATCGCGGAGTCCGCTTGGGTCACGTCGGCCATCGCTTGGGGTGTGCCACCAATGGGATCGAGACTGATATCGGCAAGATATTTGCCCATCTCGGCGGTCAGCGCCTTGTTGAGGTCGGCGTTCAGGCGGTCGATGATGGCCTTGGGCGTGCCCGTGGGTGTGACCAGCCCGATCCAGGTGACGGACTCGTAGCCAGGCACGCCCGCTTCGGCGACGGTGGGTAGGTTCGGCAAGAGCGGCGAGCGCTTGGCACTGGTGATCGCCAGGGCGCGTAAGGTGTTCGACTTAACGTAGGGCAAGGCGGTTGGCGAAGTCTCGAACATCGACTGAATCTGGGCGCCCAGCAGGTCGTTCAAGGCCGGGGCACCACCCTTGTACGGTACATGCAGCACCCGTACGCCGGTGGCCATCTCAAACTGCTTGGCGGCAATATCTTGACCCGTGCCAATACCCGCGCTGCCCATCGTGACTGCGCCAGGCTTGGCCTTCGCCAGTGCGATCAGTTCTTGCACGCTATTGACCGGTACCGAAGGGTGCACGATCAGGATGTTGGGCTGGTTAACCAGGCGAATGACCGGTGCGAAATCCTTGAAGGGGTCGAAGCCGGTCTTTTTGTACAGGTGAATGTTGGCCGCGAGCACGCCAGAGCTGGTGACAAAGAGCGTGTAGCCGTCGGCTGGCGATTTGGAGACGAGGTCGGCGGCGATGTTGCCTGATGCGCCAGCCCGGTTGTCTACGACGACTGACTGACCTAGCGACTCGGTGAGGTGCTTGGCGACGGTGCGCGCCACCATGTCTACGCTGCCCCCGGGTGGGAACGGAACGATGATCTTGATCGGCTTGCTAGGCCAGGTTTGAGCGGAAGCGGCAGAAGCGGCGAACAGGGGGAGGAGGGCGAGAAAGGTGAGCGGCAAGACGCTTCGGCGCAAGCGATTGATCATGGAAGAACTCCTAATGCTGAGGGTGAAGGCACGAAAAAGTAGGTGAAGAAATATGGGTACGAAGAAATAGCGCAATAAAAATTTGGGGTAATAATTAGAGGCAAAGCCGTCAATTTTTTTGCGCCTGTTTTTGTTTTTCGATCGCATCGAGAATCACCTTCGTGCTCCCCATGATGTCTGGGTACTTCTCGCCGCCATCGATACGCGCCAGGGTGCGCTTTTCGTCCTTCATCATCTGCAATGCGCGCTGCGCCGAGTATTCGATGTCACTCGGCGGCATCACAAGGATGCCGTTCTCATCGGCCAGGATGGCATCACCCGGAGTGACGGACACGCCACCGCAGCTCACGGTGACGCCGAACTCGCCGCCCAGACCAAGCGTCTTCACCGTTACGGCGGACGTGCCACGCGACCACACCGGCACGCCGTACTGACGCAACTCGCCCAGGTCGGTCACCAAGCCATCGACGATGATGCCGACCACGCCAGCCGCGCGTGCCGCATAGGCCACGGCGCCACCGAGCGCCGCGATTGCCATGTCGCCACAGCGGTCGATCACAATGAAGTCACCTGGGCGCGCTTGGCCCACGGCATAGTGGACCATGGCGCCGTCCATGCCCGGCACGCGGATAGTAATGGCCGTGCCAACGACACGGCGATCCTGAAAATGGGCGCGGATGTCTGGGCACATGAAGCCGGTGTAGCGAAAGTGGCCGATCACGGCTGGTTCTGCCTGCACGAGCAAGTCCAATAGCTTGGGGTCGATTGCGGGCGGTAAGGGATTAAGGGTATACATAGGTGGCCTGAGGGCTAGTGATTGAAGTGCTGGTCAATGTAACTCGTGACGCCGCATTGAGAAAGCATTATGTAGGCGTCGCACTTGTTCCATCCTTGGTAGCCATCGATATCGACACGGACGCAAGATGCGTGCCATATTGCGGTGTTCAATGCCAGTGCATGTTCGATTCGGCGGAGCAAGCTTTTGCATAAACTGTCGTATGATGATTCAGATTCAATCAGCCTCTGTGGGCACTGCACCCACAACCGATAGGGAGACAGCATGTTTCGATCAGTAACCCTGAGTGGCGTGGTCCTTGCCGCACTGCTTGCTTGCACGACCACTCCAGAGCCTCCCGCCACACAAGGTACAGTCGACCAGTATGTGGCCGACGCTAGGCAAATCGCCAGCGAGGATCTGAAGTTCCTTATGCCCGTTTGCAATCCCCAGCCCGCAGTGCGCGCAGCACCGAGCGCGGCCATGGACGAGGGCTTGGCCAAGCTCATCAATCAGCCGCCGCCCGAACCGGGACAGGCCTTCGACAATCTGTACTACGTGGGTTCCGCTTGGGTGAGTGCTTGGGTGTTGAAGACCAGTGAGGGACTCATTCTGATTGACGCACTGAACAACACCAAGGAGGCCGTCGAGTTGATCGAGGGTGGCATGCGCAGCTTGGGACTCGATCCGGCACAGATCCGTTATGTGCTGGTCACCCACGGCCATGGCGACCACTACGGAGGTGCGCAGATGATCGCCGATCGCTACCGTGCCCGCGTAGTGGCCAGCGAGATTGACTGGAAAATGATGGAAACAGGGCTGGAGTTCGACTCCAAGCTTTGGGACCGTCCGCCCAAACGCGACATGGCTGTGAAGGATGGCGACACCCTCAAGCTGGGCGACACCACCATTCGCTTCATCATCACGCCGGGTCACACTTTAGGGACCATTTCACCGGTGTTCGATGTACGCCACGGTGGCAAGGTTCACAAGGTGATGATCTGGGGTGGTACCTCGTTCAATTTCGGCCGCGACATGCTGCGTTTGGATGGCTACATTGCGCAAACCGAGCGCATGCGCAAGCTTGCCGCTGACTGGGGCATCGATGTGCCCTTGAGTAACCACCCGGGTTTCGACGGTACGGTCGCCAAGCTCAAGGCCAGAGCCGCCGCCCCTAGCGCTGCCAACCCATTTGTCAGCGGTCAGCCCGTAGTGGATCGTGCGATGCGTGTTCTCAACACCTGTGCTCGCGCCCAGAAAGCGCGTTTCCTGATGACGGCTAGCGGTGGCACTGGAGAGGCTTATGCTTCGGCCGGTGCGGGAGTGGAAAGCCTCGCAGACACCGCGCCTCGATTGTTCCCCTACAACGCCGTTGCTGAGGAGCAAGGCGGGTTTTGCGGGCACGTTGAGACGCGGCTCAGCCCAGGGCTTTCGGCTTCCGTCATCACGCTGGCAGATTGGAGATGAAGCAATGAAAGGCATAGTTTTTACCGGTCACCGAAAACTAGAGTTACAAGATTCCCCGGATCCAACACCGGGGCCAGGCGAAGTGGTGCTAGAGATCAAAGCCTCGGGCATGTGTGGCAGTGACCTGAAGTTTTATCGAGGAGCGCCCGGTGCGGGTACGTCTAGTTTGGGGCTGGGCGGCGCTGGCAAGGCGGTCATTGCGGGTCATGAGCCCTGCGGCGTGGTCGTTGCAGTAGGCGAGGGGGTCAACGAGAAGCAGGCCTGGGTCGGGATGCGAGCCATGCAACACCACTACCGTGGCTGTGCCGCTTGCGCGCATTGCGCCACCGGTTGGATGCAACTGTGCGTTGAAGGCGTTGCCGAGGTGTATGGAGTGACCGGCAACGGCGGGCACGCGCGCTACATGAAGTGCCCGGCGCGAACCTTGGTGCACTTGCCTGACGAGTTGTCCTTCTCGACCGGTGCGGCCATCGCCTGCGGCACGGGTACTGCCTGGGGTGCGCTCAAGCGTCTTGGTTTGCAGGGCGATCACACCATCGCAATTTTTGGGCAGGGGCCGGTTGGTTTGTCGGCCACACAACTGGCCACCAGCCTCGGGGCTCGTGTGATTGCACTCGACACCAGCCAGGATCGCTTACAGCGCGCCAGCGATCTTGGAGCGCAGGTTCTGATTAACCCAGGCGATGGTGACGATGTCGTGGCCGCTATTCGAGCTTGCACCGCTGGCTTGGGCGCTGATCTGTCGCTTGACGCCTCATCGTCACCGACCGCGAGACGCCAGGCGGTGCAATGCGTTCGCACTTGGGGTAAAGCCTGCTTCGTCGGCGAAGGTGGCGACGTGAACCTCGACGTCAGCAGTGATCTGCTGCGCCGTCAGGTGACCTTGCTCGGCTCCTGGACTTTCTCAACTGTGGGTCAGGCGGAATGCGCGCGCTTCGTCGCAGAGCGCAAGATTGACGTCGATCAACTCTTTACTCATCGCTGGCGGCTCGATCAAGCTGAACAGGCTTATCAGTTGTTTGATCAGCAGACCTCCGGCAAGGGCGTGTTTCTGATGTAGCGGCGTATTACCAGGGCACTGGAAACACGCCCGGCATGAATCAATAGCCGCTTTTCTGGGTCGCTTGAGTCGGCACCATCGGCGTCCAACCCTTGAGCGCATTAACTTCGGCTTTCACGAAGTTAGCCATGGCCGTGCGATCTTGCACCAACATAACCATCTGAAAGCCCTGATCGATCGAGCGCTGCGTAAACCGTGAGCTACCGGTGTGCATGGCGGCGACGACATTGTGCTTTTGACAGGTGGCCAAAATTTTTGCAACCATCGCAATATGTTTCGGGTCCTCGTTGTCCATCACGGGCGGCAAACCCATCGATAGGGCCAAGTCGGTCGGGCCGATGTAGGCTGCGTCGACGCCCGGTGTAGAGATGATTTCCTCCATCTTCTCGATGCCCTCGGCGGTTTCGATCATCACGATGCACAGCATTTCAGTGTTGGCGTGCTTCTGGTAGTCGGGGCCGCCGTACATCATGGCGCGTATCGGGCCGTTGCTGCGCATGCCGAGCGGCGGATAGCGGCAGGCGGCGACCGCGCGCTCGGCGTCGGCGCGGTTGCTGACCATCGGCACGATCACGCCGTAGGCACCCGCGTCGAGTACCTTCATGATCATTGATGGCTCGTTCCACGGCACGCGTACTAAGGGGGTCACTGAGGTGGTTGAAATCGCGGTCAGTAAATTCACCGTGTCCGAGTAATCGATGCAGCCATGCTGCATATCCACACACAACCAATCGAGGCCCGAATGCGCCATGGTTTCAGCGGCGAGCACGTGGGGAATCGACAGAAAGCCGCCGACAGCGGTTTTGCCTTCGCGCCATAGTTGTTTGAGTCGGTTCATGCGCATGAGGATTGTCCAAAAGTGAGTTAAATGGCGTAGGTCCGTTACTGTACTGCACCTAGTCGTGGAGACTGTGTGCTCGGTGTCGATTTTGTTTCGTGGCCGGGCGGTGTCAAGTTGGCCTTGGTTCGTCTGGGTTTGATCCCGATTGCTCTCGGTTGCTTCGCGCCGCTTGCGCACTGATTGGTACACTCCTTGCTTAATCGTTAGACTCATAAATAGAGGAGCCCCAGGCATGATCCAAGACCCGGTAGATATCTTAATCATTGGCGCTGGAGCCTCTGGCGCCGCCTTTGCCTGGAGTATGGCCGATACCCGCATGCGCATTCTCTGCCTGGAGCAAGGCGATTGGATGAACCCAGCTGACTATCCGAGCACTGGTCGTGATGGCGAGTTGCGGCAAATGGGCGAATTCAGTTTCAACCCCAATGTACGCGCTCGCGTGACGGACTACCCGGTGAACAACCAAGACTCGCCCATTTCCATTGCGAATTTCAATGCGGTCGGCGGCAGCACCATTCTCTATGCAGCGCATTTTCCGCGCTTTCACCCGAGCGACTTTAAGGTGAAAACCTGTGATGGCGTGGCCGATGACTGGCCGATTGATTTCCAAACTTTAGAACCTTATTTTGCCGAGAACGATCGTATGATGGGAATCTCAGGCCTGGCGGGCGACCCGGCCTATCCTGATCATGATTTTCCCTTGCCACCGGTGCCCTTGGGATTGTCGGGTGAAATCATGGCACGCGGGTTTAATCAACTCGGCTGGCATTGGTGGCCCTCCGACAGCGCCGTGGTCACGCGGCCTTATGAGGGGCGTGATCAGTGTCTTAACCTTGGCCCCTGCACCAGTGCTTGCGCGCAGGGTGCTAAGGGCAGCACGGACATCACCTATTGGCCGGAAGCGATTCGCCGCGGCGTTCATTTGCGCACACGCTGCCGGGTTCGCGAGATCACCGTTAACGACGAGGGGATGGCCAACGGGGCGATCTATTATGACGCCGACGGAGTCGAGCACTTTCAGCCAGCCGAGGTGGTGGTGCTCGCCTGCAACGGCATTGGTACGCCACGTCTGTTGCTCAACTCCAAGTCCAAGCACTTTCCCAATGGCCTGGCCAATAACAATGACCAAGTGGGACGGCACCTGATGCTCCACCCTTACGCCATGGTGATGGGAACCTTCAAGCAGCGCCTGGATGGTCAGTTCGGCCCCTCGGGCTGCTGTATTTGGAGCCAAGAGTTCTACGAGACCGATAAGAGCCGTGGCTTCGTGCGTGGCTACACCATGGAGATCGTGAGAGGTCGCGGACCCTTGGTCACGGCCATGAATGGATTGAATAACGGACACATTCCCTGGGGCGAAGGTTTTCATGAGGCTTATCGTCAACAGTTCGCTCATACCACCGGTATGGTGGTGATCTGTGAAGATTTGCCAGAGGCACACAACCGGGTGACCTTGGATGACTCGCTCAAAGATTCGGACGGTATACCAGCCCCGAAGATCAGCTACACCCTCAGCCAAAACAGCCT
>JAYVKZ010000055.1:0-11682 GCA_043767985.1 Betaproteobacteria bacterium | reverse complement strand
GACCTTACATGCATCAGTCGCCTTGAATCAAGGTGCGAAACTGGTACTGTGTGTGAATCCCCTGGTTCCGTACGGCGGCACTTCTCTCAATGAGGTGTCGAGCCAGAAAACGGTGACCTCTAGCCTCAGTACGGTGTTGCGGCAAACGATTCGCACGGTGATCCGCTCACGCATGTCTGTCGGCTTGGAGAAGTACAAGACTACCCATCCCGATGCCAAGATTGTGCTGCTCGAACCCAGTCGACTAGATGCGGACACTTTTTTTACGGATATTTTTAGTCTCTCGGGGCGTCGGCGTTTGTGTGAGCATGCCTACCTTAGCACCCGAGCCGATCTTTTGGCGCGCCATAAAGACCTAGCACCCCACTTCTCAAAGGTTGGGCTGCACCTCAATCGCGAAATTCTCGAGCAACAAGGGATGAGTTTGGTGCGTGCCGATAGAAGCTTGGATCAGGCCTGGGTATCAAGCGGCAGGTTTGGGCGAGCCCAACGAGATCTCACACTGACTTTAGATGATTTACAACGTCACCTTAAGTTACGCGCACTGATGGGCTAACGTCGCGACAATACTCCTCGGGGAGAATCTCAATCCGCTCGCGCCTCAAATTCACAAATAGGGGTAAAACCCAGCCCATTTTTGTGCTTTAGATTTGACCAAACCTGAGACGATCTCGAACATCAATAGGCATGTCGCCTATCTTCGCGCACCGCGACTTCGAGCCGTTTACAGGAAAATTTCCCATGTCATCTCCCCGCGCATACATTGGTCGCCAGCCAATTTTAGACAAATCGCAGGCCATTGTCGGTTACGAACTTCTTCATCGTAGCGATCACTCCGATCATTACAAACCGAATGCCAACGCACTTACAACCGGTTTGCAAGTCCTCATCAATACGCTTTCAGAGATTGGCATGGAGGCGATCGTTGGCGGACAAATGGCCTTAATCAAGTCTGAGCCCCAACTTCTGGAAAGCAAATATGTGGACCTACTTGATCCAAAGCTGAGCGTATTGGATCTCTTAGGAAGCTTGACGCAATACCAGTCTCTTCAGCCTCGCATACAAGCCTTGAAAGAAGCCGGATTTCGGTTTGCCGCAACTATCAAAACAGCCGACGAACTAGATGCCATCACGCCCGGACTCCTGTCCTTTATTAAAATTGACATCAAGGGCATTGGCCTGCACAGGGCATTAGAACTGCTCCCGACCTTTGGTCGACTTGATTTGAAAGTCATGGCCTGTAAAGTTGAAGAGACTGAGGAGTTTCAGGCCTGCTTACAGGCCGGCTTCGATCTTTTTCAAGGCTGGTACTTTGCAAAGTCCGAGATTGTTGAATCAACCATACTTACGCCTGCACACACCAGCGTGCTTGAGGCTCTGCGCCTTGTTCAATCAGATGCTGATCTCGACAAGATCGCAGAGGTATTTCGAACCGACGTGGCACTCTCCGTGAAGCTACTTCGCTATATGAACTCTGCTGGAATGGGCCTTGCTCGAGAATTAACGTCTATCCGAGACGCGGTTTCGATGATCGGCTATAAGCGAATGGCAAAATGGCTGGCGCTGGTGCTCGTGACGGCAAATCAGGCCAAAGCTTCGACACGAAGCCTTGCCAAGACCGCCATTGTTCGTGGGCGAACGATGGAACTGGTCGGAGCCTCAAAACCAGGCCCCGAAGGCGATCTCCTTTTCATGTGCGGACTACTAAGTTTAATGGATACGATGCTGAGCATGCCCATGGAAAAAGTACTTGCAACCTTGCCCCTGTCCGAAACTATTGTTAGCGCACTGAGAGATCGCTCTGGCCGCGCTGGCAATTTGTTGTTAATGGTCGAATCGATCGAAGACCCACATTTGTTTTCGACCGAGTCAATCTGCGAGTCATTGAATATAGATTCTTCTGCGCTCAACTTGGCTCATTTAAAATCCATCGGCTACGCTGAGCAGTTCGGATTATAAAGCTCGGTTTTGACTGTCCTCCCAGGGGGTCGCCTGGGACTGAGGCAATAAGTAATTTATTTCCCCGTGATACTTTAGCTGTTGTAGACTACCTAACACCAAAAGATTCACGGAGCAGGCATGCAACGCAAGCCACCACGTCGGACGCGCGAGCGCATTCTCGAACTATCTCTACGTTTGTTCAATGATCTGGGCGAGCCTAACGTCACGACTAGCGCTATTGCCGACGAGATGAACATCAGCCCTGGCAATCTTTACTATCATTTTCGCAACAAGGAAGACATTGTTGATGGCCTCTTTGAGCAGTTTGAGCGCGATATTGACGACTTGCTCGACGCGCCGCTGAAGCGAGAAATTAACTTTGAAGATGCTTGGCTGTTTCTCCACCTGCTCTTCGAGGCGATTTGGAAGCATCGCTTTATCTATCGTGACTTAAATGATTTGCTTTCGAAGAACCGAAAATTAGAGGTTCACTTTCGAACCATTGTCGAGCGTAAGACAAAGGCCGCTCATGCGCTGTGCTCGGCCTTAGCTAAAGCTGGGGAAATGGAGGCCAACCCAAAGGAGATCGAGGCGCTGTCCACGAATATGGTCGTCGTCACCACCTACTGGCTGTCGTTCGAATACATACGCAATGCTCGTCGCTTTAACGAGCAAGTCTACCAAAGCCAGGCAATGGCCAGAGGTGCGTTCCAGGTACTTTCCTTGGTCGCACCTTACCTCTCAGAGAATGGGCGGGCCTTGTTCAATAAACTTGCTCAAGAATATTTGATCGGGCAGACCTGAAGAAGCAGTGGGTCACTACCCTACCGCTTAGACCTGCCCTCACAAACCTCAGTGAACAAAGCCAATCGGCTTACTAAACTTCACATCCGCCTTCACGCCATGCTCTTTCTCGAGCTGTTCAATAAACTGCACTGGATCTGGCTTCTCATCAAACAGCACATATTGGCGTTTAACGGCTGCAAAGTCCCCAGGGGCTAGCATCTCCATCTTAGCGATACGCGTCTTCAACGCATCTGTTAAGCCTTCAACCTCGCCGCACAGAGCTTCATTGATAAACATTTGCTGACGCTGTTCGGCATTCAAAGGTAAGAACTTCAGCTTGAATGAGAAGCGACGCAGGGCAGCCTCATCGATTCGATCAAAAAGGTTGGTGGTGCAGATGAAGATGCCGTCGAAGCGCTCCATGCCCTGCAACATCTCATTGACTTCGCTGATTTCGTAGTTGCGCACCGCCATCTGACGGTTTTGCAAGAAACTATCGGCTTCGTCAAGGAGTAGCACGGCACCTTCGCGTTTCGCATCGGCAAACATTTGCGCCATTTGTTGCTCGGTTTCACCCACATACTTACTCATCAAATCGCTGGCACGCTTGATCATCAAGGGCTTTTCGATCGACTTGGCGATATGCTCGGCCAAGGCGGTTTTACCGGTGCCGGGCAGGCCATAAAAGCACAAGCTGGCCCGTGGACGAGCCTTGAGCGAGGTAATGATTTTCTCGACCGGATGCTTGGTCTCGACGTTTAACAGGCCAAGATCATAGCTGGTGACATTCACGCGGAAGTCATCGGCAGCTTCCTTGGTACCCAAGGCCTTGTCACTACGTTGTAATTGCAGCTCAATGAGCGCTTCAATAGGCTCATCAATCGCACGGCGTGTGAGCCGAGCAAACCGGGCGGCCGATTGAATTTGAGCCGGTGTCACCGTCTTGCGGGCAGCAATCCTGGTGACGAACTCTTCGCTGACGCCAAGATCAGCGAGGCATTTTCGGGCGATGTTTTCACGCACGCGCTGCGGCGGGTTAGCGAGCTCCATGGGGTATTGAAAGCGGCGACGGTAGGCCGGATCAATTTGACCAATCGAGTTCGAAATCCAGATGGTAGGCACCGGGTTTTGCTCGAGCGTTTGGTTGACCCAGGCTTTACCGTTCACCGAACCACGCGCTTCCTCGGACTGAAATAGCCCGACCAACTCCGCACCAATGGGCGGGAACACGTCCTCCACTTCATCGAAAAGGATCGCCGCTTTGGAGCGCCCTTTTAGAAAGGCTTGTGAGACCTGCAAAGAACGATAGCGCTCCTTGCCAGACAAGCTATTGCCGTCTTTGTCGAGGCAATCGACCTCATACAACTCCAGGCCCGCTTTCTTGGCGAGCAGCTTGGCAAACTCTGTTTTACCTGTCCCGGGCGGGCCGTACAAGAGCACGTTGATGCCCTTCTCGTGGCCAGCCGCAGCCGCTTCCATCAGTGCCACCACATAGCGCAAATCGTCGCCCACGTGAGGGAAATCTTCCATCGAAAGGTGGGTCTCCCCTGCTGGACGGGTAAATGCGGCCATCATCGAGGATTCATTGCGATACTCGGCAGTCAACACGCCCAGCAACTTATCGGACACCCGCATCAAGTCTCCTAAATCGGTGATCGAGTGTTCGGCAATGGGTGTTTCGATCAAACCGAGAATTTCCAGCCTGCCGCCGGATTTCAGTGCGGAACCGACTTCGGAAGGATTGAGGCCCAGAATTTGCGCCAACATGCCGTAGGCTTCTTGCGCGCTCGATGCCTTGCAATCCACCAATACCGGGCGCAGGTCGCGCTGATGTTTGCACTGCGCAGCATGCATTAAAAGAGACCGCTCGCAGTCGGACAGCCCGAGCACGGCGCTCAACATGTCAATATTTTCGACAAGTCGAATGCGTGATTTCGCTAACCGCGAATCAAGATTTTGGACGGTGCTTTGGAACACCTGAAGCATTTCTTTGGAGTACAGCTTGACGAATTCGTCCAAGTAATAATAGAAAGAGCTGTCGTCATACAGGCCGTTCCATGAGCCATGGCGCAGCATAAAGTCTTCGGCAGGCAACTTCGACGCATCCAACCAAGCGGGCGCTTCGGCGCAGCGTTTCGTGACAAATTCCTTCAACTTCAAAAATATCGGCTCGGGCCAGCATAAATACCGGCCTGTGAGCGTAATAACGTTATTAATGTCACGGCGCAAATTGAATTTTGGACCTAGGGCGACGACCGTACGTAGCGCAAAACGGGTACAGGCCAGATCCAGCGGACCAGCAAATTCAATGGCGCCAGAGATGAACAGTTTTTCGCCTGCTGGACCAAAAGCGATTTGGCTGGAACTGGGTGCTTTGACCGAATCAATCTTCATGTGACGCTCCGTGGAGTTCGGATGGAGGCCATAAAACACAGCCTGACATCGTTTAAAACGTAAGTTAACCTGATGCGATGACAGGATGCAAGAAGCGCGCCAGGAAAAGTTTCAATAACAACGCACTCTGTATACAGAGTACAAAATACACACTATACTTACGCTTCATATGAGTGCGCTTAGCCAAATAACTTCCCAACCTGACCTCCTGGAGAGAATCCATGCGGCCTTGGTGGAAGCCATTTGCACCGGGGAATTGGCGCCAGGTGCGCGCGTTACCCAGGAACAGTTGGCGGAGCAACTCGGGGTATCACGGCAACCGGTGATTCAAGCGCTATTGCTCCTGAAAAACCAAGGCCTGATCGTTGATACCGACAATCGGCGCGGCATGTTGATCGCTCCTCTGGATGCCGAGTTTGTCGGTCATCTCTATAAATTGCGCGCTTCTCTAGATAGCCTGGCCGCCAAGCTCGCTGCCAGCAATCGTCACGCTGAGCTCAAAGCTGAAGGTCATTTCCTGATTGAGCGCGGCAAAAAGGCGGCAGCCAGCGGCAGCCTGAGTGAGGTCGTGCAGGCCGATCTGGCATTTCACGACTTTATTTATCGTGCCAGCGGCAACCCGCTCTTGATTGAATCCGCCAAACTGCATTGGCATCACACGCGGCGCGCGATGTCTTGGTACTTAAAGCAAGCCTCGGCCATGCGGCCAGTGTGGGTCGAGCATCAACAAATTCTCAACGCCATCATTGCTGGTGACGGCCGGGCTGCTGAACGCCTGTCGCGCCGTCATGCGGAAGATTCCATTAACGTCTTGTTCTCAAGCTTTTTGGCGGCAGAACAAGTGGCCTAATTTCTGAAGGAGACCGTATGAAACTCACCCCTGCCCAGCTAGAACAATTCGACCGTGAAGGTTATTTGTTTTTCCCGTCGATGTTCTCTGAAGCCGAAATGCAGGTACTGCTTCAGGAAGTGCCTAAGATATACAGCGAGTTTCGCCCCGAAGTGATTCGCGAACGCGATGGCAAAACACCTCGCACCAGCTTTGCTGCGCACACCTATACCGAGGCCTTCGCCAAACTCGGTCGGCATCCGAGATTGGTGGATCCAGTCGAGCAGGTGCTGGACGAAGAGGTGTACATGCACCAGTTCAAAATCAATGGCAAACAGGCTTTTGATGGTGACGTATGGCAATGGCATCAAGACTACGGCACCTGGCAGCGGGACGACGGCATGCCCGAGGCTCGCGCAATGAATATTGCGGTGTTTTTGGACGATGTCAATGAATTCAACGGACCGCTTTATTTCATTCCTAAATCACACAAGGAAGGCGTGGTTGCTGCGGGACATGACTTGAGTACCACCAGCTACCCGCTTTGGACGCTAGACCATGGCAAAGTCAAAGAACTTGTTGACAAGGGCGGCATCGTTGCGCCGAAGGGCCCGAAGGGCTCAATGATCATGTTTCACGGCTGTTTGGTGCACGGCTCACCCTCAAATATGAGCCCCTGGAACCGCGTGATTGTGTATCTCACACTGTGCGCCAAGACCAATCATATTGTTCAGTACAAGCGCCCACCTTATATTGCTCATCGTAATTTCACACCCATTCAAACGCTTGAGGACAATTGTTTGTTGGATGGCATCAGTAAAGGTCTGCCATGGCCGGGCCATGAGATTGATGAACAAGCCATGCGCTCGGATGCAGAACCTAAGTTATGGACAGCGGAAGTTGCTAAAGAGCAAGACGCAAAAATGCCGATCTCTGCTTAGTTAAAAAAATCTCCTCAACAGAAACAGGCATTCATGAATCTCTATTCTCTTCTGCAAAAACGTGCGGCCGACGGCAATCCCCTGCGGATCGGCTTGATTGGTGCTGGCAAATTCGGATCAATGTATCTCTCCCAAGTACGCCGCACAGTCGGTATGCACTTGGTTGGCGTTGCCGACCTATCCCCAGTACGCGCCAAGGCCGCGCTCAAGAACGTCGGTTGGTCAGCAGCTCAAATGTCGGCACGAAGTTTTAGCGATGCCGCCAAGAAGGGCAGCACGTTCATCACCGACGACAGTGCCAAGATGATTGCAAGCTCGGAGATCGACATCATTATCGATGCCACCGGTAATCCAGCCGTCGGCATTCAGAACGTGCTGAGTTGTTGTGAATGGGGCAAGCACATCATCATGGTGAATGTCGAGGCTGATGCACTAGCAGGCCCCCTACTCGCGCAGCGGGCGCGCGAGGCCGGTATTGTCTACTCCCTCGCCTACGGCGATCAACCCGCACTCATCTGCGAGATGGTGGATTGGGCGCGGGCTGCAGGGTTTGAGGTGATCGCAGCAGGTAAAGGTACCAAGTACCTACCAACTTATCATCAGTCGACACCCGACACGGTGTGGCAGCATTACGGCTTAACGGCTGAGCAAGCCAAAACTGGCGGGATGAATGCTCAAATGTTTAACTCGTTTCTCGATGGCACTAAATCGGCCATCGAGATGGCGGCGGTGGCCAATGCGACCGGACTCAAACCTGCCAAGCAAGGCTTGAAGTTTCCAGCAGTAGGCGTGGATGATCTAGCGCATATTCTTCGGCCAAAAGTTGACGGAGGCATTCTTGAGCACCGTGGACAGGTGGAGGTCATCTCCAACTTGGAACGAGACCAACGCCCAGTGTTTCGAGATTTGCGCTGGGGCGTTTACGTCACTTTTGCGGGCGACTCTGAATACGTTCGCCGTTGCTTTAAAGAATATGGCTTGGTCACGGATAGCACAGGCAATTACACCGCGATGTATAAGCCCTATCACCTCATTGGCCTGGAGCTAGGCATCACGGTCGCCTCGGTCGGTGTGCGAGGAGAACCCACCGGACAGGCTCAATCCTGGCATGGAGATGTTGTGGCGACCAGTAAGCGTGACCTTAAAGTTGGCGAAGTGTTGGACGGCGAAGGCGGATTCACGGTGTACGGCAAACTCATGCCTGCAGCCGATTCCGTCAAGCTCGGCGGCTTGCCCCTGGGGTTAGCGCACGGCGTCAAATTGAAACGGGCGATCAAGGCTGGGCAAGCGCTCACCTGGGACGACGTGGGCTTCGATGCCAGTAACCCTGCCATCAAGTTCCGTCGGGAAATGGAAGCACTGTATTTGCCCAAAAAGAGCCGTTAGACCACGTAAGTGCCTGAACCACGCTAAAGCGACAAGCGCCCTCGCGCCATATCACTTCGCTAAGGATAAAACCCAAGACGCAATCGCCTTGGCGTCGTCAGCACTTAACTGTCCTTGCGCTGGCATTGGAATTTGCCCCCACTTGCCCGTACCACCTTCACGCACTGACTTGGTCACCTCCGCCAAAGCGCCATTTTGCCCAGCATATTTCTTGGCAATGTCACGAAAGCCCGGTCCCACCATTTTGCCTTCCATTAAATGACAACCAAAGCAAGAATTTTTCTTGGCTAGATCTTCACTAGCCATGACCCAGGCAGGTAAGGTACTCAGCATCAAGCAAACGACAGAATTTCGAAACTTCAAAACAAACCCCTTTTTTGTAAAGACTCTATTTTAAGTCAACCCACCTCTGGATGGTCAAGCTTCCATTGCAAGCGACTATGGCGCACCGTGGCTCGACTTGCCGCCCACTGCAAGTCCGCGACCTCGCCCCAAACGGTGAGCGAATGCTTTGCGCGAGTCACTGCGGTGTAAAGTAACTCACGAGTTGCCAGCCGATGCCCAGAGGGAGCCGCGACGAAATCTACATGCTCGAACTCAGAGCCTTGGGACTGATGAACGCTCAAACAATAAGCGTTCTGAAAACGCGGTAAGGCTGCCGCAGCGATGGTCAAAATCACGCCTTGTCGCTCAAACACAATGACAGCCTGGATGGGGTCTGAGGTAGCGAATTCTGTTTCGTTTGCAGCATCAGTCACTAGCACACACACACCCGTATCACCATTGAACAAACCAGACGCTGCATCGTTTTTGGTGATTGTGATCATCCGGCCTTCGAACCATGTTTGATGACCCACATGCTGCAAAGCTTTAAGCCTGAGCAAGATCGCCTCCGACAAACGATCAGCGCCAGCGAAACCGCTGCGGCGCGCGCTGAGCAATCGATACTTAGCTGCACCTCTTAAATAGGCTAAGGCACGTTCCCTTGGACTTGCAGACAGAGTGCATTGACTTTGGGCTTCAAGCTGCATCGCCCTAAAACGCTTGGCGGCGGCCTCGATCAAGGTCGCTAGCACCGGCGGACAAAGCGACAGCTCATCGGTAAACAGAGTGGGATCCAGTTTGCCCAACAATACCGCTTCGGCCAGATGAGTCAAATTAATTCGATCACTCTGTCTGAAATTTCGAGTCAGTTGCACCCGTACGACTTTCAAAGCAGGCCACTCAGCCTCGCACAGGCTTGCAAAGACACTGCCCGTTTCTACTGAATGCAATTGATTGGGGTCGCCCACCAAAATCAGGGAGCAGTCAGGGCTAAGCTTGGCAAAAAGTTGATCACATAAGTCTAAAGAAAGCATGGACGCTTCATCAACAATGAGCAAACCGGGGCCCATCCAGGCCGCCTCGGGACGATCATAGTCACTGAATAGAATCTCTTTTGAGGGCAAGCGCGACAGCAAGCGTTGAATGGTCAAGGCTTCGCTTGGCAGGTATTGTGTTTCAGCTAATCGCTCAGGCTCGCCGCGATTCAGGTCCGTCAGCGTTTGGTCGAGCACCGTTTGAAGGCTCTCCATCAGTCGGGCGCCCGCTTTCGCCGTAGGAGCAGCCACCCATATCGGTTTTTGATTGAGACGTGCGTAGCAAAGCATCAAGCTGGCGATGGTGCGAGTCTTGCCAGTACCTGGCCCGCCGTAAATCAGACTGAGTTTTCTGGCTAAGCCAGACAGTACCGCCTGCACTTGAGCAGGCGCTAGGCCCATCAAATGATCGTCGATGTCGTTTTGACTCGCTGGTAGCGGGGCCGGGAGAATATTCCTTGCGTTGGCTTCGCTTGCCGCACTCCGCTCAGAGGTTTCGATGAGGCGAACGTGAACCGCTTGGGCCAGTCTTGACTCGGCATACCAAAAGCGATTGAGAAAAAGAAAGTGCTCATCGAGCATCAAAGGCTTGTTTTGGCCAAATAGTGTAGAAGCGGCGCTATGCCGTACCGTGAACAAATCTTCAACATTCAACTCAATACAAGCATTGCCCTCAGTAGAACTTAGCCAAAGCCTCTCCAAAATAGCGCAGAGGCGTGAGGCAAACTTACTTGAGTCGCCAGTGTCTCGAGATGACTGCTCGACGGCGCCAAGAAGGGTTTTGGCGAAGGCTTGGGCGGTGAAGGACGTACTCATTGTGTGCTCGGGCCCTTATCCGAACAGTGGACTGGATAGGTTGGTTCCACCTAGTAGCCGATCAAGCTCGCAAAGCAAGGGCACGGGGACCTGTGCACTATAGACCCCATATTCTGAGCCATCACGTCCACCCTGGCCGACCTCGATGCCTTGCCCATGTTCGCGCGGCTTACCGGGGCCTCTCATGCCACGAATAAAGGCGTAAACGATACCCCCCATCTTTTTAAGCGGATCTTCACCGGGTAATTTTAAGCGCAGCCAACGCATCAGGGCCACACTGTAGAGGCACCACTGCACCGCGTAATCGTGCTCGGCAATCGCCAGTTCAAGCGCCGCGCGCCGGTAGTCCGATGGCTTGGCGCCGAGAAAATTGCTCTTCCAGTCTAATATGTAGAACTTGCCTTGATGCTCGAATACCATGTCAATAAAGCCGTTCAGATAACCGTTCAGTGTGGCCAGATCAGCCTGCACTCTGGTGTTTGAGAAAAGATCCGGTCGCGCCAAAGCTTTTGAGGCCAACGAGACGGGGAAGTGACGCTCGATCGCAGCCAAGGCTTGCGGCCAATGGAAATCAGAAACTTCCAAGGTAAACCCTAATTCCATCTTGCGCTGCTTGGGCGTCAGGGTGTTTAAACCAGCGCCTTGAAGCGCAGCAATCGGCGTTGCCAAGACATCGTCAAGCCACTCCTTGAGTTCACTCAGGCTTTCTAACACCTCTGGCATACCAACGCCAAGGACGTGGCTTCGCAATTGTTCAAGGGACAGGCTTTGTTGAAACGGATGAGACTCAAAAATGCTGTGCAATACCACCCCCGCTTTAGCCCCTTTGGGAAACCGGAAGCGCAGGCTTTGCGACGATGTCGAACTACCCGCACTAACAGCACCTTCTTCAAGATCTTGAAGCTCTAGGGGCGACTCAGCTTGCTCGGTACGCTGTTCGTAATCCGCAGCACCTTGTACCGACCTAGTCTCAGATAAGCTCGACTCCCCGCCTGCCGCGAGCTCGGTTTGCCTCATTAAGGCGGAATAGCTATGCCACGCCCAATGAGCTGCAACGTCTTTGCTTGGTGCGATCAACTGCCAGTCGCTTCCTTTGGCCGTCGTGGGTCGACGTTGATCCCCTTGAGGGTTTTCATGTGAAGCAAGTGCCGAGCGAGAGATCCGAACCGGAAAGCCCTCTACTCGCAGATAGTCCAGCGGAGAGCCAGGAGCTGCGAGCTCAGGCGAAAAC
>JAYVKZ010000054.1:0-13614 GCA_043767985.1 Betaproteobacteria bacterium | reverse complement strand
GCGCGGGGGATGCAAACTTCAATGAGATTTTCTTTGAGGACAAGAAGGGCGATGAATTGTTTGCGCTTCAAGCCGAAAAAGATCACCACATCTTGGTTAAGAATGACCGCATGGAAGAGATTCGCAAGGATAGCCATCTCACTGTGAAGGGCGATCACTTCGAAAAGATTGAGAAAAAGCAGCATATTGAAGTTAAGCTCGATCAAAACATTAAGGTGGGCGCAACTTACTCACTTAAGACTACACAAGACTGGATGGTCAAATCGGGAGCGGCTTTTGCAGCGGAGGCGACCTCAGAAATTCATTTCAAAGCGGGCAGCAGCATTGTCTTGGAGGCGACGGCAGGCATAACTTTGAAGGTTGGTGGAAATTTTGTGTCGATTACACCCGCAGGGGTCGACATCAAAGGCATGATGGTGAACATTAACTCGGGCGGATCGGCAGGCTCGGGGGGTGGTGCGAAGCCCAACGCGCCTATTGAACCTAAGGTGGGTGGTACCCGCACGGCTTCTGGCAAAAGGCCGACTCGGCGCGGCAAGGGACTAAAGCCCAGTAGTTCAGCTGCGACGCTCAAGGAAGCGCATAAGAGCAAATCGACCTTTTGCGAAATTTGCCAAGGTTGCTAGTCTGAAGCGGCAATAATTGGTTATGATCATTGTGTATGAACACTGGCCCTCAAAAGACTTGCTTTGACCAATCTTCTCCAAACGAAACTTGAGCCTATGAACGCTAGCACCGTCGATCTGGACTCGCTTCGCAAACAACTAGAGCCGATCAAGCCCCTACGCTTGTACGCTCTGGTAGATGCTGCCGGCAATCAAAGTGCGCTGGATTTCATGTATGAGCAAGAAGCGCTAAATTTTGATTGTCTGTTCCCTGGGGAAGTGGAGCCTGAGGTGTTTGAGGTTGCGCCTTTTCTGGTGGACCTAGAAAATCAGGCTGAGGTTGTGGACTGGTTAATGGAAGGTTGGGGAAGCTCTTGGGTGAGCTTTCTTCATAGTACGGCGAGTTTGGACGATCTGCAAATTCACCTTCGCCAGTTCACGGAGGTGCGCACCCCCGAGGGTGACGTCGTATGGTTCAGGTTTTATGACCCTAATGTGATGAGGACGGCTTTGCCCATACTTACCTCTGAGCAAGGGGCTGATTTGTTTAAACAGGTTACGACGTTTCTTTGTGAGGGTGACGATCCGAAGAGCCTTGTACGCCTAAGCTTTGATGGTGGTAAGCCACTTAAGTCCGTCGTTTCACTCGCTTAATCAGGAGATTGTTTTTGCTTCGAATCGTACTCGTCAAGGCCATGGGGCAAGCCCCAACTCAGGCCCTTGCCGCTGATTTTTCAGAAAAAGGTGGCGTGATAGGTCGTGCCTCTTCGTGTACGCTGCACCTTCCTGATCCGTATCAGCATATCTCCAGAGAGCAGGTGAGAGTAGGCTTTGAAGGCGGGCAATATTTTGTCTCGGCTTGCGGCATTGCCAATATTGTGAGCGTGAACGGACGGGAACTGGCCAAAGATGATCCGGTTGCGGTGAGTGCGGGTGATAGACTGATGATTGGTGAATTCGAACTTGTCGTGGAGAACAGTGCCCCGGCGCTCGCTACAACTGATGCCTCCCCTCCGATCGACTCGCCCACCCAATTCTGGAACTCGTTGGCAAGTCCTGCGGCTGCGCAAGGCAATGCTGGTTGGCCACTTGCTGGCGGCGTGAGCAAGGTAGCCAATGAACAAGCTGGCGACCCTTTTGCGAATCTGTTTAGTGCATCGAATAGTGCATCGAATAGTGCGCCAAGAGCGCCCGCGCCATCTCCCTCGGCAGTATCTGGAACTGCTCCTCCAGGAAACGCAGCTCAGGCAATCCCGGACGATTTTGATATTTGGGGTGATTTGCCAGGAG
Organism: Betaproteobacteria bacterium; assembly: GCA_043767985.1. Taxonomy (GTDB): domain Bacteria; phylum Pseudomonadota; class Gammaproteobacteria; order Burkholderiales; family Burkholderiaceae_E; genus JAPOKJ01. Next base: position 11,719 of record JAYVKZ010000054.1, on the reverse strand, counting down.
CCAAATCACAGCCGAACGATCCCTTTGGATTATCGCTCGACAAGACTGCGCTCGACCCGTCGAAGTCCGCAAATGTTGGGACTCGATTCGAGCAAGCCCAACACAAGGATGCGCTTGGCCTCGACCGTCCGGCTCAAGAGAGCGCAAGCATTGGCAGGCAGGAGAATATTGACGATCTGTTTGGCCTGGGCGGCCCCCGTCCGCAGTCGTCTAGCGATCCACTTGGGCTACTCAACGCAAAGCAGCAGCGCCAGTCGCTCGTAAGTGAAGATCTAGGCCAGTTCGGTGGCATTCTAAATCAACCTAAAGGGCATACTGACGCGCCATTCGCGGATCAGACACCAGAAATCTTTGGTACTTTTAACCTGCCGAATGCTAAGGACAGATCGCCACCTCAAGCCCATCAGGTTGCACAGGGGTCGGCGAGCAAGCCTAGTACACCTTTGCCAAAGACTTTACCCTTACTACCTGCGGAGGCGATCCAGGAAATCGCTGCTCAAGTAGCGGCCGAACATCCTCATGTTTTCGAAGACACACCAAAAACTCAGGCCACCGATCTTCTCGATGGATTGAATCAGCAGTCGATTAAGGCGCAGTTGCGGCAAAATTTGCAACATGTTGGGCCGCCAAAAAACTCTGGAAATCTTCGGCCGTCGACTAGCTCGGGGCCAGAGAAGCCTGATTCAGGCATCGCCGGCCGAAGTGATGATGCATTGAATGGGCCTCTTCTGTCTGGACTTTTGAGAGGACTAAAACTCGATAAGCTGCCCAAAACGGCCTTGAGTCTGGGGCAGCCTGATCTCGGCCTTACGCCTGAGTTGATGGAGCAAATTGGTGGCATTCTCAGAATATCAACTCAAGCGACGCTCGATCTATTGTCGGCCCGCAGTTTGCTCAAACGAGAGATGAAGGCTGAGGTGACGATGATTGTTAGCCGGGACAACAATCCCCTCAAATTTTCGCCTGACAGTGAGTCGGCCCTCGCTCATCTCTTGAGTCCGATTCCTATTCGAGGTTTTTTAAGTCCCGAAGAGTCTGTGCAAGATGCATTTGACGATCTGAGTGCTCATCAAATGGCCTTTGTCGCGGGCATGCGCGCCGCGATTCAAAGTCTCGTGGAAAAATTTGATCCCCAGATCTTGGAATCAAGGTTGACCAAGAAATCGATGATTGAATCCGTTGTGCCAGCGACGCGTAAAGCCAAGCTTTGGGAGCGATTCTCAGAGCTTTACGCGGAGATTTCGCGCGAAGCGGAGGACGATTTCGAGGCGTTCTTTGGCAGAGAGTTTGTGAAGGCTTATGAGAGCCAAATCAACCAGCTTGACATGAAGAAAAATCGCTCGTAACTCGCATTGTGAAAGGCACTATGGAAAACGCCCTGGAAGTTTCAATTTCGGTGCTCACCAAAGTGGGCGGGCGCAAACGCAATGAAGATTCATGTGGCTTCATGAACGACAATGGCTATATCTGCTGCGTACTCTCCGATGGTGCGGGAGGTCATGGCGGGGGTGATGTTGCCTCGAAGCTCGCCGTAGATTCGATACTTGAAAGCTTTCAGCAAAGCCAAACCGTTACACCGCAACGGACAGGTGATCTCCTTCACATGGCGAATCAAGTAGTGATTGCTCATCAAGCGCAAGATCGCGCACTGCATGATATGCGTGCCACATTGGTGGTTCTGCTAATCGATGAGTTGAACTCGCAAGCCGTGTGGGGGCACATTGGCGACTCGCGGCTTTACGGCTTTCGTGGGGGAAGTCAGTTCTTTCAATCCAAAGACCATAGCGTTTTTCAGTCGATGGTGGATGCCGGTTTTGTTAAACCAGGTGCCGCGCGGGACTCCAATCAAAGAACAATTCTTACAGGTTCATTGGGCGGCGAAGAAGGCTTCGTGCCGACGATCACGCAGACCCTTCAAAGCGTTAAAAGTGGTGACGTTTACCTCATATGCAGCGACGGGTTTTGGGAATATGTGGATGAGGCAGAAATGGAGAGGCTACTGATGCGCGCCGGCTCTCCCGAGGATTGGTTAGCGCAGATGGAGCAGGTGCTGCTTGCCAACAAGCGCGAAGGTCATGACAATTATTCTGCCATTGCGCTTTGGTATGGGGATATGGATTTTGCAACGCGGATTGTGACTTAAGATGCTGACCTTGAACCGGTTGAATGATCGAGTGTCCCAAGCCGGTGCAAAAACTGTACGAACTGCTCGATCTTTTCGCTTGGTTGTTCGTCTGCAAGATCCGCGATGCTTCTGGTCCCATCCATCAAAAGGGCCAATGCAATGGAGCGCTGGTCGTCGAGACGAAATCCTTCATGGATGGAGCCTGTGAGTGGCTGAGCATGGGTGAGGGCATCTCTCATTAGTGCGCTTAACCTTGGGCGAGAGTTTCGAAGGAGGTCTTCGCCTTGGTGCTGCTCAATCGGGGGGATGATTCGATGTTGGACGGCCTCGCCAAGCAGTTCCACTTGCCCGCCAAGCATCAGCGACCAAAACATGCGGTTCATCGCCTGATGGCTTGCGTGCCGTTCATATTTGAGTCCTGCTTTGATGCAAATTGCGAGGCTTTCAGAAATCAGATCGGCGATGGCCAGAGAGTCTGGATAGACTTGGCCAAGCCGCGATAGCGCCACCTTGGCTAAGGGCTCGTCGATACTGACAACACGGCCAAGAAACTCAAATTTGAGTAAATCACGCGACAGCCATGCTCTTTGCTCGCTGGCCCGTTGTTTACCGTTGTTTTTCTTTCCTGCGCTTTGCGCAATGAGTTTCGTGCGGACATGCATGCTCGATAAGCTGTCTGGGCCGACCTCGCGTTTGAGTGCGATTTTTCTGGGGTGAGCGCTGCTGGAAGATTGATGACAAAGCAGGGCCTGCTTGAAACGCCGACCTAGCGCGTAATCAATATATTGTTGCTGAGCAATCCAAGGGTCTGTGCTTGTTTCACCCCAGTGCTTGGCTGCATTGCTGAACGATTCACTACCCGCTTTAGGAAACATCGTTTCCATACTGGCTTCGCCGAGGTATTGCAGCCCATATCCTTCGGCGGCACTCGCAAATTCGTGCAAATAAAATGGGGTGGCGAAATTCGAAAGATCGTCGTGAAAAAGCACATAGTCAGGGAATGACAATGCGAATTTGATTTCGTCTTTGAGCGTTTGCAAGTACCGGTCTTTAGGTAAATCACGATCTACGGTGTGATCGTTCTCATCGATCGAGAGGCCTGCGAACGTAGCGAGGAAGGCTCGCACTTCCGGCAGTATCGTTGGGTCGGCGGTCTTCTCCCCGAAGCGAAAGTGGATCAGGTCGCGCACTAGGTGTCTTAGTCGACACCCTGGTAGCGCATTGAAACTCACGTAGGCAACGCCTCGCTCGGTGAGGCTCGATTGAATGAGGTTGAGAATAGCCGGGCGAATGTGCGTTGGTACCCAAGAATAGAGTCCATGTGCAATGATGTAGTCGAATTTTCCGAGGCTACTGCCAAGCTTGGAGACATCGGCCTGAAGGAGTTCAATGTTCGAAAGGCCAAGGCGCAAAATGCGTTCTTGCCCGTAAGCAATGGGCTTTTCAGCCAAATCCACGCCGACAAGCTTTGCCCCGGGCATGTGGTAAGCCATTGGAATCAGGTTTGCACCGTCGCCACAGCCAAGTTCGAGAATGGAGCAGGTTGCCAAAGCCGGCGCATCGAGGCCGAAGAGCTTGGCGACCGCTTGTAGTCGCTGGGGGTGGGTTTGGGAAAAGATACCCCCTTCGTAGTTTAATTCGTCATAGGCAGTCATGCGTGTACTCGCTTCCTTAAGCCTCGTCCCGCCCTTTTTTACGCTCATCAAACATTCGTCTAAAGGAGCTGGACGCAAGATAGCTGCGGGTCATGAAGAAAACGAGCATGCCCCCTGCAACGAGCAGCATGATGCCAATCGACATCCAAAAGCCATAGCGCGAATGAAGGCCAGGAATGGCATCGAAGTTCATGCCGAAGATACCGGTGATCAGGGTCAGTGGTAAGAATATTGCCGTGATGGCGGTAAGCGTTCGCATGATCTCGTTGGTGCGATGCGCGGTCGAGGAGAAATGCAACTGAACAGCGGACTCGGTGGCCGCTTCGAGCCTTTGACTATGGTGCATCACCCGGCCGATATGTTCGACCACGTCATTGGTGCGCACCTCTAATGCGACATTCAAAGGGCTTGCGCCGTCGATCACCTCTTTGCGCTGGGCGCGCTCATCTCTCCATTCCTGCAAGGCGTCAAGCTGTTCCTCGCACAACATTTCGAGCTTGCGAATTTCTGAGCGAGCTTCTAGTAAAAGGTACCAGTCGCGGAAGGGTCGACGAGGATCGAGCAGGTCCTTTTGCCAGCGATCAATCAGATCGGTCATGGGTTGGCGAAGATCCAGGTAACGATCCACCATGCCGTTAAGAAAGCGTAGCATGAGCTCTTCCGGGTTGGCAGGCATTCTTTGATTGCTGTCGGCCGAGGCAATAAGCTTGTCCTTGATGACGGTAAACAGTTTGCTATCGAGCCCTCTCACCGTCACTAAGATTTTGGGCAGAATAAAAAACGTCGTCGGACGGGTCTTGATTCGCAGGCCCATATTGGTGACGCTATTTTCGGCGCGAAGGTCGAGATTGACGCGATTGGCGAGGCCGCGAAAAACGATCATTTCGTACTGCAAGGTAGAGTCGTAATACGAAGGATGCTGAAGATTCTCGGCATCCGACAGATGGTCCTCGAGAATTTTAACGCCGGTCAACTGTGAGGCGGCCTCGACCCAGCGCCGCGCATCGGTGTAGTCCACGTCAAACCACAGAAAGCCGCGGTGCGGAAGCCCCTTGGGGATGGCGCTAAGCACGCTGGTTTGGCTGTCTGAAATATGGAGAAGCTGGATCAATCAATTTGCCTTTTCGGAGAGATATTTCGCAGCGTCTAAAGCAAAATAGGTCAAGATGCCGTCGGCACCGGCACGACGGAAGCTCATCAGCGACTCTAAGACGACGGCTCGCTCATCGAGCCAGCCTTGGGCCGCAGCGGCTTTAAGCATAGAGTATTCGCCGCTGACCTGATATGCGAAAGTTGGCACTCGGAACTGGTCTTTTACTCTTCGCACCACATCGAGATACGGCATGCCCGGCTTGACCATGACCATGTCGGCGCCCTCGGCGATGTCGAGCGCGACCTCCCGAAGGGCCTCATCGATATTGGCAGGATCCATTTGATAAGTTTTCTTACTGCTCTTGCCAAGATTCTTGGCCGAGCCCACAGCATCTCGAAAGGGGCCGTAGAACGCGGAGGCGTATTTGGCCGAGTAAGCCATGATCTTGGTATGAATATGGCCGTTTGCCTCAAGCACTTGCCGGATGGCGCCGATTCGGCCGTCCATCATGTCGGAGGGGGCGACGATGTCGACACCGGCTGCGGCCTGTATCAGGGATTGCTTTTTAAGAAGTTCAACCGTGATCTCATTGATGACATAGCCCTCACTGTCGATCACCCCGTCTTGGCCATGGCTGGTATACGGGTCTAGCGCTACATCGGTGAGTAGGCCAAGCTCGGGGAAGCGTTTCTTGAGCGCCGAGACGACACGAGGTATCAGGCCGTTTGGGTTAGATGCTTCGCTTCCCGTGGGGTCTTTTAGACTGGGCTCGATCACCGGGAAGAGCGCCATGACCGGCACACCGGCTTGAAGGCAGCGCTCGGCAGTTTTGAAGAGTAGGTCCAAACTTAAGCGATCTACACCGGGCATGGAAGGCACGGCCTGACGAATTTTTTTCCCTTCGACGACGAAGACCGGATAAATAAAATTTTCGGGTCCGAGATGGGTCTCCCTCACCATGCGCCGCGAAAAATCATCTTTACGCAGGCGACGCATACGAATCTCCGGAAACTGTCCCACGGATTGCGTTTTGTCCACGGTAGCTGGCGAAGCATTAAGGCTTTTGGAAGCCTCTGTAGCGGCTGTACGCGACTTTAGTGGAGTGGTATTCATAGACGGCCCTTTTCGCAGTTTTTGCGCTGTAGGCCCGTATTTTACGGCGCTACGACCTCTTGCGTTCGTGGCGCAGGTGCGATGCGTTCCGATATCCACTTTCGTGTCTCATCGAAGCCTAGTTTACTCAGCACGGAAAACGGCTGGAAAGTAATGGGTTGGCTCGGGCGTAGCTCTGCGACCTGGGCTTTGATGATGAGCACCTGCTTGCCTTGTTGCATTCGGCTAAATTTATCGGCCTTAGACATTGCGATCAGAATAGGCATGTATTCCGGGCAGAAGTTGATCAGGGCGCGATCCTTGTCGGTGACACCTCGGCGGATATCCATCACGAGAATGACGCCGCGCAGGCAGGGACGATCGCCAAGATAGGCTCCGCTGAGGCCGGACCATTGCTTTTGGGCGTCTAGGGAGGCCTCGGCATAGCCATAGCCCGGAGTATCGACCAAGAATGCTTGCGGAGGCTCTTCTTCTTTGCGCTGACCGAGCCCAAAGAAATTCAAGGCCTGGGTGCGCCCTGGCGTTTTACTTGAGAAAGCCAGTTTCTTTTGATTGCAAAGCGCGTTGATGCAGGACGATTTACCTGCGTTCGAACGCCCGACAAAAGCAATCTCTGGTAGGCCTCCCAGAGGAAGTTGTGCGGGTTTGGCGACGGTCGTGAAGAACCGCGCGCTGCTCATAAGAATCATTTTTGCCTTGGTATTGTAGAATCTAGGGTTGTCTCAACGAAGTTTGGTGTCCAAGATGCCTTCGCTCATGAATTCATTGAAAAAAGTAGTCACAGTAGCTGGTAACCGCCAGCCTCAAAAACGCCACGCGCCACTAGCACTGGGGCTTGCTCGCAGCCTAGTTGTTTATCGTCGTAGCTTGGCTCTTACGCTCATGCTCGGTGCCTCTGGCCTAGCCTCGGCCCAAGCCCCCGCCAAGCCTGATTTGAAGCGTGGTGAGCAAATCGCTACCCAGGTGTGCGCTTCATGCCATGGTGCGGATGGTAACAGTGGCTCGCCTGCTAATCCAAAGTTGGCGGGTCAGCACAGCGAATATTTGTACAAGCAATTGACTAATTTCAAGGTCAAAGCGGGTGCTAAAGAGGCTGAGCGTGTCAACCCCATTATGGCAGGCTTTGCTACTGCACTCTCGGATGCCGATATGCGTAGCGTAGCCGCTTACTATGGTGGGCAGAAACTTAAGCCTGCTGCGGCTAAGAACAAAGATTTAGTCGATCTTGGTCAGAAAATCTATCGTGCCGGTATCGCCGACAAGGGCGTTCCTGCTTGTGCTGGCTGCCATAGCCCTAATGGTGCCGGTATTCCTGCTCAATATGCAAGAATTGGCGGTCAGTACGGCGAGTATGCAGAGTCGCAGTTAGTGGCTTTCCGGCAAGGTGGGCGTAAGAACAGTGCTCAGATGGCGCTGATTGCTAGCCGGATGTCTGATCAGGAGATTAAAGCGGTGTCGGACTATGTGGCGGGATTGCGCTAATCGCTCCTTGTGTTGAGGTGTACTTTCATACAAAAACCAGCAAGTTCGCTGGTTTTTTTTCGCCACCAAGGATTCAAGTCGACGGATCGTTCGTCAAGAAGCGAGTAGAGTTTATCGTCTTTGTTGAGATACATCAGTAAGTTTGCTTCACGGTGGGCTACAAGTCCGACATTGCCTAAGGTTGTACCCCGGTCTTGATTCGCGGTGTAGCAGTCTTCGACCAATCATTTTATTTCTCGGAATGGATCTATGAAATTCAAACCTGAATTCCCCCAACCGCTGGCCTCAGAAATTACGCCTCAGCGCATTTTTGAGCAAAGGCGAGATGTGTTGCGTGCAGCTGCGCAAGGCGCCTCGGCGATGTCCTTGCGTTCGGGCCTTGGCTTGGGAATGATGGCGGGTTTAAGTGGTGCATCTGTAGGCCTCGCGCAAGCCCAGAGCGCCGCCTCTCGTGGCTCGAGCGGTGCACAAAAGCTTCCAGGGGTGCTCAGCAAGCTCGCGCCGATCGTCGATAAGCCCACGCCGTATAAGGACGTGACGGGTTACAACAACTTTTATGAATTTGGCACCGAGAAAGAAGATCCTGCGCGCTATGCGAACACGCTGAAGACTCGACCCTGGACCCTTGCGGTGGAAGGTGCTGTGGGTAAGCCAAAAGTGTTCGACATCGAAGAGCTGCTCAAGATGGCGCCCATGGAGGAGCGTGTTTACAGGATGCGCTGTGTCGAGGGTTGGTCGATGGTGATTCCCTGGGTTGGGTTTTCCTTGTCCGAAGTAATCAAACGGGTTGAACCTACGGGGAATGCGAAATATCTGGAGTTCATCACGCTTGCTGACAAAGCTCAAATGCCAGGGCTTTTTAGCCCTGTCTTGAGTTGGCCCTATACGGAAGGCCTACGCATTGACGAGGCCAATCACCCCTTGGCCTTGCTCGCCATGGGTTTGTACGGGGAAGTACTCCCTAAGCAAAACGGCGCACCTGTCCGACTTGTGGTGCCTTGGAAGTATGGATTCAAGAGCGGCAAGTCGATTGTCAAGATTCGCTTCGTTGAAAAGCAACCTTTGACCAGTTGGAACCGAGCCGCTCCTGAAGAGTACGGATTTTTCTCCAATGTGAACCCTGAGGTTGATCATCCGCGCTGGTCGCAGGGCACGGAGCGAAGAATTGGCGAGGATGGGTTCTTGCAGCGCAAACGTAAGACCTTGATGCTCAATGGTTATGCGGAGCAGGTGGGTAGTCTCTATGCAGGTATGGATCTCAAGAAGTTTTTCTAAATGAAGTTCGGTGTCCTTCGGGTCGCAATTTTTGGCGCTTGCCTGCTGCCCTTGGCACGCTTGGTGGTGCTTGGCGTAGCTGATCGTCTGGGTGCCAATCCCATTGAGTTTATTACGCGCTCCACCGGGACTTGGAGCTTGGTGATGCTTTGCCTCACCTTGGCGATCACCCCCCTTCGTAAAATGACTGGTTTGACGCAACTGGTGCGCCTGCGCAGAATGTTGGGCTTGTTTTGTTTCTTTTATGTGCTGCTGCACATGATGACCTGGGTATGGTTCGATCATTGGTTTGAGATTTCGGAGCTGGCGAAGGATGTTTGGAAACGTCCTTTCATTACGGTTGGGTTCGTCGCGATGCTTTTGCTCTGGCCGCTGGCTTTGACCTCAAACCAATGGGCAATGCGTCGACTTGGGCGGCGTTGGAGCCGCTTGCATCGGTTGGTCTATGTAATCGTGATCCTGGGCCTGCTGCATTTTTGGTGGATGCGCGCGGGCAAGAATAATTTTCTCGAACCCTTCGTTTATAGCTGTGTGGTGGCGACGTTACTTGGTTTTCGCGTCGTGAGCTATTTCGGCAAAACAGATTCCAAGGCAAACAGGTCCGCAAGCCTTTCACGCTGACGTACCAGGGTGACCTGATCACCGTCGACCATGACCTCGGCGGCGCGCGTTCGGCTGTTGTAGTTCGAGCTCATAGACATACCGTAGGCCCCGGCCGATTTCAACACCAACAAATCGTTTTCTTCGACCTGCAGGCTACGGTCTTTCGCTAGCCAGTCGCCTGACTCGCAGACCGGTCCAACGATATCGAAGGTATGCGCGGGGACATCGCGTTTTTGCGTCACCTCGACCACCCCGTGATAGGCCTGATAGAGCGCAGGGCGCATTAAATCATTCATTGCCGCGTCGACAATGACAAAGGACTTGGCGTCCGCAGCACGAGTGGCTGCCGGTTTCAGGTATTCAATGCGAGTGAGTAGCGCGCCTCCATTGCCTACCAAGGAGCGTCCAAACTCAAACATCAGCTTGCAACGTCGACCGATCGGATGTTGATCGATTCTGGCGAAGAGGGCTTCAAACAGACTCTTGCGGGAAGGTAGCGCTTCGCCTTGGTACGAAATCCCCAGGCCACCCCCTAGATCGAGATGATGCAGGGGAATGCCCTGGGCTTCAATCGCCTCCATCAACTCTAGTACCTTGTCGAGCGCGGCAAGAAACGGCGCAAGTTCCGTAATTTGGGAGCCAATGTGGCAATCTATCCCTACGATATCCAGCCCAGGCAAGGAGGCGGCCAACTGATAGCTTGAGAGCGCCTGCTCATGCGCGATGCCAAATTTATTGGCCTTCAGCCCTGTGGAAATATAGGGATGAGTCTTTGGGTCGACATCGGGATTGACCCTCAGCGACACCTTGGCGCGCTTACCGAGTCTGTTGGCGCAAGCGCTCAGGCGATGCAGCTCTGAAATCGATTCAACATTGAAGCAAGCCACGCCGACCTCGAGCGCCATCTCCATCTCATCGTGGGATTTTCCGACCCCAGAGAACACGATCTTATCTGGTGAGCCACCGGCTGCCAATACGCGTTGCAACTCCCCGCCAGAGACGATATCAAAGCCCGCGCCTTCGCGCGCCAAAAGGTCGATGACCGCTAGGTTGGGGTTGGCTTTGAGGGCGTAGCAAATCAAGATGTCGCGGCCCGCAGCCGCCTCTTTGAATTCGCGAAAAGCACCCACGATAGAGGCGCGTGAGTAAACAAAGGTGGGTGTGCCAAACTGCTCGGCAATGCTGCGCAGAGAAACGTGTTCAGCGAAGAGTTCGCCCGATGAGTAGTTGAGCCAGTCCATATTAAATTGTGTCTTAAGGTCTTTTTTTGGTGGGGTCGTTCGGGTCGGGACGATAGAGCGGCCCTTTTTGGCCGCAGCCACTGAGCGCGAGCAAGCTGAGGACGGAGACCGCTAAAAGGCCTCTTCGAATTGCGGATCGCTTGATGTCGTTGGGCCGCCGTGCAGTCGCATCTTGAGCTCCTACTTTCTCGGTGTCCGGAGCCACAAAACGGCTTGCATTACTTAACCTTGTAACAGAAATAAAGTTTGGCGGAGGAGAGGTCGTCATGACAAAATCTTGCGCTGGAGGAGTGCCGGTATGATGGCTATCAATTAATCTTTCGAGGATAGCATGAGCGAACAGGTCTTTCTCCAACGCTGTGAGGCATTACTTAACCGGATCGAAGACTTATTGTCTGATTCGGCGATTGACCATGACACGGATCGCCAAGGCCATGTTTTAACAGTGACGTTCGAAGATGACTCGCAGATGGTCATCAATGGTCAGTCGGTAATGCAAGAGGTTTGGCTGGCTTATCGCGGCGGGGCTCACCATTTTCGCCTCAACGGCGCACAGTGGCTGGATACCCGATCCGGGGAGACTTTGAGCGCCATTCTTTCGAAAGCCGTTAGCGCTCAAGCCGGGCAGGGTGTCGTGTTCGCAGTTTAATTGTTGCGCAAACAGAGCGTCATTCGAATGATGCGTCGCTCGATTGTGACGCCACTCAAAACACCTGATTCTTAATCTGCTCAGCGTTTTGACTGTTTGAGATGCCGCCCTCCGTGACGCCGACTGCTGAAATACCTTGCCCAGGTCGGGTTTCGCTGTAGTAATAATCTCCCCCAGCCTGAACCACCCCGTTGGGAATGAGTTGAGGGACTTCTGCGCTGCCGCGAAGCGCCTTCGACATATAACTGATCCAAATGGGAAGAGCGAGGCCACCACCCGTTTCCTTGTCGCCCAGTTTTCGAGGCGTGTCGAAGCCTACCCACGCGACCGCAGCAATCTTGGGTGAATAGCCTGCGAACCAAGCATCGTGAGAATCGTTCGTCGTGCCAGTTTTTCCCGCCAGGTCATTACGCTTGAGTACTCTCGCTTTAGTGGCGGTTCCTTTTTGAACCACGTCACGCATCATGCTGTCCATGATGAAGG
>JAYVKZ010000053.1:0-8008 GCA_043767985.1 Betaproteobacteria bacterium | reverse complement strand
GAGTCGCTTGATTCGTCGCTGTCCTGCGTCGTGTAGCGTCCTGCGGTGTCGATAAGCACCGCATCTTCAGTGAACCACCAGTCGCAATTTCGAGTGCCGCCCACCCCTTTGACGGGGTCATTACCCATTTTTTGGGCGAGTGGAAATTGCAAGCCCGCATTGAGTAGGGCGGTGGTCTTACCGGAACCCGGTGCCCCGATAAACATGTACCAAGGTAGTTGGTAGACGTACTGGCGGTTCTTGCCCAGGAGTCTTTGAGCCAAGCTAGGTTTGCCACCAAATTGCGCATCGCGAAGTATGCCCAGAGCACCATCAAAGCGGGCTTTTACTTCGCTATCAGCTGCCACTGCCGCGCCATCAGCACCCGCAGGTCCCTTATGCAGCGCTTCGAAAAATTTGTGACTCGCAGCCTTGTTGCGTAGCGCTCGCACCAGCCGTCTCCCGAACCAAAGGGCCAAGAGCAGAGCGAACAACACCAGTCGCGCGGTCACTGATTCGAGAGGGTGAAAATCGGCGAAGGCCAGCAAAGGCCCTGCAAACCAAATGAGTAGGGCTAGGCCGATGATGCCCAGAACCGTCCACAAAACCGGATGCAAAATCCAGGAAAAAAATTTCTTCATTGCTTTGGCACTTTCGCCCAGTCGGCTATTGTACAAACAGGGTGATTTCGACCCTTCGATTTTTGGCCCGATTTGCAGGTGAATCATTGGCTGCTACGGGCTCGCTATCGGCCATGCCTTCCGAACGTAGGCGTGCGGCGTCGACTGTTTGTTTAAGTAGGCTTTGCACGGATATTGCGCGCTCCTTGGATAGCTCCCAATTGGAGGGGAAGCGCACCGAGCGAATTGGCACATTGTCACTATGGCCCTGCACAAGTACCGTACCGGGATTCTTTTGTAAGGCTGCCGCAATTTTTTCGAGTGTCGGGACGGCGGCACTACTAATACTTGCACTGCCTGGCGCAAAGAAATTGTCACCTCGAAGCGTGACCACGCTACGCGAGGCTTCGTCGCGCACACCCACAAGGCCGGCTGCAATTTCCGCTTCAAGAAAGCCTGCTAGACGTGGCTTTTGAGCAATGACAATAGGTGCAGCCTGAGCTTGCTTGATGCGGATGGACTGAATAGCGGTGAATGCTGGATCGGAGCGGTTGGCGAGTAAATAACTGTAAAGCGCAAAGGCTCCCACAGCGAGCAAACCAATGACAGCACAAAATGCCCAAAACGGTGTCGCCGACATCCAACTTTGTTGTTCGACCTTGGCCGCCTCCCATTTCACTGAGTAGGCCTTGCTCCGTTCCGGCCCATGCTGTGTAATGAGTTGAAAAAGGCGTTCCCGAGTAAGTTCAAGTTGCTGCTTGCCGTTTTCAGCGATGCGAAAACGTCCTTCGAAGCCGAGCGAAATGCATACATAAACGAGTTCCAGCATGTCGCGATTGGCAGCGGGGTTCTCAGCTAATTTGCCGAGCAGTTGAAAAACCTTTTCGCCGCCCCAAGTTTCATTATGAAAGCGTATGAGTAAGGTGTCACGCGCCCATAGACCGCCCCCTCCCCAAGGGGTGCTGCCGGCACATTCGTCCGCAAAGGTGCACAGGACGTAACGTGCCGCAATCGTATTCTCTCGGCTTATGCCGCGTCTCTCGCAATCGCTTTCAAACTTCTTGATGGAATCACTGAGCTGCTGTCGCAACATCTCCGGGTTTGGGTGGGCCGCGAGGTTACGAATTTCAGAGGCGACGATCAGCAGCGGATGGGCCGCTGCGAGTATCGGGTTATGACCAAAATTGAGAACCGCTTCGTCCAAAGGTTCGGATGAAACGGGGGTGACGGGTGCTTTAAAAGTTCCGCCCAAAGATGATGTGGTTCGAGCACCCGGTCTCGGCCGAACCATGGTGCGATCATTTTCGGGGCTAGGGTCTATAGGATCAGTGCCGGGACTTTGTTCACTCATGAGCGCTAACCTTTGATAGCCCAAAATTCAATTTGTACGCCCGGAAACTCATCGGGCGGGATGTGAATGCAAATAGCACCGGAGTTTGATAGTTCTGCCCACATTTCATGCCCTGTATCGAGCTGGAAATAGCTATAGCCAGCATGAAAACGAATTTCACGAGGGGCCACCGGGAGCGCTCGAATGCTGATGCCCGGAAGATTCAGGTTGACCAAATTGCGAATCTTTTCGGTTGAACCCACTTTGACCTTGGCGGGAACACCTGCACGAATAGCCTCGCCCGGCATTTGCGCATTGACGGCCATGACGAAACGACTTGTTTTAAGTAAGGTTTTGTCTGACACGATGCCCAAGCGCAGCCCATAGTTTTTGTCGATCAATTCAATTTTTATTGCGGTTTGTTCGATAGGATTGGACAGCGCTAGGCGCAAGTTGGTCATGACTGACTTGAAGGTATAGGCAAGGTTATCGTGGTCGTACTGAGCAATGACGGGCGGCGAACGTTGATCCGAAGTAAATGTGGCCAGCTCACCCGCTAACTGCACAAGAATCGTGTAGAGCTCTTCGGGATGAAGATTGGGAAGGGATGTCAGATGCTCAAACAACGCGCGGTGACGATTGATCAATTGCAAGATCAAAAATTCAGCAATTTCCGCAATACCGCCGGTGCCTGCCTGCCCCATTCTTGCCGCAATGGCATCGCCACGTTGTCGCAACAAGCCCAACACTTCGGTGAGGTGTGAGTGCAAAATGGGGTTCTGATTGCTGCTTAAGCAAGGTGGAATGTAGGAAGGATCGGTCACGACCTGTCCATCGATTTTCCGCTCGATGACGCGTACGATGCCAAGCGCAGCAAAAGCCCCGGATTTTTCTGGTTCACGAATAATGCGAAGTCCCATCCGCCCTACCTGAAGTTCGGCGGCTTCTCCAAAGGCCTCGTTGTAATCGGCGACTTCCACTACGCCCGCGTTGAAGCGAGTCAGAGAGGCGCTGGTGGTTTGAGCCGCAAGATTCACACTAGCCACGCCTTGGCGATTGAGCGGCAGGGCGACGAGGCAGAGTTGATCCTTCACCTCAACGGGGAAAGCCATGGGCACGGGAGGTGGATCTAGATCAGGAAATTGGAAGGGCGTGCCGTCAGGCAGGATGCCAGCAGCTTGATTGATCTGAATGAGGCCTTGAGTTAGGGCGGCGTTATCAATTTCCAGGTGAGTGAAGCCCCAAGCGAAACGGGATATTGCGCGTGAGCGTTGATCGATGACTCCTTCCAAATACCGCTCTTGTTGCTGAAAATGGTGCGGCCGCAAGAACAGTCCCTCTGACCATACGACGCGATTTTTCCACACTTTCGAAAATCCTTTGAATTTGGTATTGGGAGAGTCACTGTGGACTCAACGATTGGGGCTAAAAAATATGGTGTAAAAATAGGGGGTAAAGAAATAAGAGCTTAACAATCGACCTAAACTCTGTTACTTTCAGGCC
This sequence comes from Betaproteobacteria bacterium, assembly GCA_043767985.1. Lineage (GTDB taxonomy): Bacteria > Pseudomonadota > Gammaproteobacteria > Burkholderiales > Burkholderiaceae_E > JAPOKJ01. Next base: position 4,576 of record JAYVKZ010000053.1, on the reverse strand, counting down.
GTAGTTTTATGGCGTTTAATCATAGCGTCTAATTGCTAATAAACATAGTCCTTTGTCATGAATTTATCGCCTGTCGAACGATCCTTAAGAGTGTTGGCCATCGACGATCATTTACTGATTCGCGAAGGTATTGTGTCGCTTTTACGAACTCTCCATCCGGGCGTCACCGTAGGTGTTGCCGATACCTGTGCGGCTGGCTTGGCTAAGGGCTTGTCGGAGCCTTGGGATCTGATTTTGCTCGATCTGCAACTGCCCGATCAGTCCGGGTTTACCGCGCTTGAGCAGTTTCGTCGTGTACGGCCCGAAACTCCTGTGGTGATTATGTCTGCGCTGGAAGATCGTGCGACGATTATTCGCTGTCTCGATCTTGGTGCCAAAGCCTTTCTCCCGAAGTCGTCGGATTCTACAAAGATCCGGGCCGCTCTTGGTCATATGCTGAGTGGCGGAATCTCTGTTCCTAATGTCACCTCCTACGCGATACGGGGCAAGCTTCAACACGGCTCGACCGATATGCATTGGCAACTCACCGAGCGCCAAATTGAAGTGCTCAAGCTGGTGATGGACGGACTCTCCAACAAACTGATCGCGCGCCGACTCGACATCGCTGAGTCCACAGTAAAAATTCATGTTAGCGCAGTGTTTCGTGAGCTTCAAGTGACCTCCCGGACGCAAGCGCTACTGGCGGTAGCGAAATCGGGGCTAAAATTCGGCTGAGTCGCTCTTAACGAAGCTCAAGCCGCAGACATCAATCGAGCAAGCTCCCCGAGAATTTCATCCGAACTTGCGGGTTTCATAAGCGTCGGTGGCGTGCGCTCGGCTCGCTGCGTATTGACCCCAAGCAAATACTCAGATTCGCTGTATTTAGTGACCACTAGCATTGGTAATTTTATTTGAGTGATGGCCTCTAAGCGCCGGCGAAGGCCATGACAGTCAAGCCCGACTTCGAATTGAGCTTCGCACACTAGGAGGTCAGGCAGCCGCTCATTCGCCTCAAGTTTTAATTCAGCTTCTTGTAAATTCCGGGCGAGCATGACAAAACAACCAGAGGACACCAGTAAGGCCTCCATGGCCGTCAGTGCATGAACGTCCTCATCAATGATCAGGATAAGCAAGCCGCGCAGAACCGCGTTTGATTCAGGGTGCCGTATTTTCGGGAGGGGCTCAGAGCTTAAAGGCAGAGAAAATGCAAAGATCGAGCCTCGGTCGAGCTGAGACTGTACTGAAACCTTCGTGCCCATACATTTCGCCAGGCGCTGAACGATGGCAAGCCCAAGACCAAGTCCTTGCTTCGACACTCCGGTACGCGGCGCAACCTGTACAAACTCCTCGAAGATTGAATCGAGCATTTCAGGCGCGATACCTCCGCCGGTATCGCATACTTCAATGATCAAAAAATGACCTTCCCTGCGACCCCGCAACGACACCCGCCCCTGCGACGTGTATCTAAATGCGTTTGAGAGCAAGTTAATCAAGATCTCAGTGGTCATCACCGGATCGGCGCGAATAAAGACCGACTCCGCCAGTTCGCTGGCGAAGCTCAAGCCTTTGCGCTCAGCGAGAGGGGCGAACTGACTCTCTAGCGTTTGAAACAGGGCATGGGCATCGAAAACTGAGTTGTCAGGCAATGACTCGCCTAGGTCGAGTCTCGATAAATCGAGGAGACGCTTAAACAAAGCGTCAAGCCCGCGCGTCGAGCGATCAAGTCGCTCAATGAGGTAATTGATTCTTTCTGGATCCTCAGATTGCTTTAAGGCCGCTATGAAAAGGACGATGGAATGGAGCGGATTTTTGAGGTCATGCACCGCGGTGCTCAGAAAGCGCTCCTTATTCGACATCACCGGCAAGGACGCATTCATTTCTAGCGTTACTGCATGGTTACAAAGGTCACGCGACGATTTTCAGCGGCCGCCGGATTTTTTGGGGTGACTAGCTCAGTATCACCTTTGCCGACGGCCTTCAGCCGATTTTCTGGGATGTTGTGCTGAGCCACAAGATAAGCTCTTACTGATTCAGCTCTCTGCTTCGAGAGAAGCATGTTTTCTTCGTGCTTCCCTCTGGGGTCGGCATGTCCTTCAATAGCGAAGTTAAGTCCGGCAAGATCGGCGTGGGTTAGGCTGCGAGCGATCACATCTAGTGCCTTGCGGGCTTGATCAGTGAGCTCAGCCGAATTGGTTTCAAAGGTGAGCAACACGGGGGCAGACCCACTTGCCGCAGCGCCAGGCTTTCCTTTGCGCTCGGACTGACTCCCCGCTAGCTTGGGGGCCGCGCTCGGCGTAACTTTAATAGAGCGTGTGAGCCCACCTGCTGCCGGTGCGGCGGAATCTCCGCTCGGCTTGAGGGCCCTGACCATGGCTTCCTCGGTGACTTGATTTTCCTTGATGAATTGCGCATACAGCGAGCTTGAAGCGCACGTTATCGTGAGGCACAGAATGGCTCTGAACCGTGAGACGAACATCAAGGCAGGCGAGCCTGAGCGACAAAAGACGTCTGAATAGTGCATAGCAAACTCCAGTTCAACATTCTTTATAGATCATACACAAAAAAATACATTCTGAGATCATCCAAATGGGTGAGTGAAATCATACCCATTGAAAGATATTTCAGTTAAAGTACATGAATTGTCGAACGCCTTTGTAACATTTCGGTATGTTGCGTGGTCAATGGCGCTCGTAGAATCGCCTTGCATAGAATCTGAGAAATGTTTTTCAATCTTAAGGAGGAAAAGTTGTGGGACTGGACTACCTGTTAGAGCCTTTTTCTGAGGATAGTCCCTGCGGCCTTGATCTGGAATACGACGATGAATTCCGGCAGTTAGAAGAGGCCGCAAGAGGTAAACCTGGTTCCGTCGTCGATCCCGATAAGCCTGGCGCATCGATCGCTGCAATTCCTCCCGACTGGAGTGACGTCAAGGCCTTGGCCGAGTCAATTCTGCACCGCAGCAAAGATTTTCGAGCGTTGAGCTATCTACTTAAAGCTGAGCTGGCTCAGGGGCGCTTGGTAGAAGCGGCCCCACTTTTGCGCGCTGGCTCGGAAATGGCGCAGCGCTTTTGGGAGGGTCTTTATCCGGCCTTGGATACTGAGGACGACAACGATCCGACCATGCGGGTGAATGCCCTCGCTTGTCTTTCCGATGCCGAGGACGTGTTAAAGCTTTTAAGGGAATCACCACTCTTCCGTCATCCGGCTTATGGGGTGATTAAATTCCGCAGTATCGAGACAGGACTGGGCCTTTTGCCCGAGTCGTCGAACCCTGCCGATGTGAATCTATCCCCATCCGAGGTGCAAGCTGCCGTGCTCAATGGCATTGAAGCTAATGAGGCTAATCTCTTGGCGCTTAAGGATACGCTGGAGGCCAGCAAAGAATTGCAGTTGAAAATTGATGAGCTCGCGGGTAGCCGTTCGATGCTCGATCTTAAGCCTCTGTTTCAAAGGCTCAAGCCCTTGGTCGACTTGGTCGAGGGCCTGCGTGGGCAAGCCGCTGAAGCCGCGGCCGAGGAAGGCGAGGGCGCAGAGCTAGGGCTGGTAGGGGCGAGCGGCAAGAGTGGCCAAATGAACAGGGACGAGGCCAAGCGGCAAATTCTCAAGGCCTGCGAGTTTTTAGAGCGCACCGAGCCCAGTAGCCCCGCGCCGCTCTTTTTGAAGCGTGCGCTGGCCTTGATGGACATGAATTTTTTGGATATCGTGCGCGATCTCGCGCCCGACGCGCTTGGCACATTTGAGCACTACGGTGGGAGCCGAAATGCTGAATAATCGAACAGCTTATTTTTAGGAGAGAGTCATGGCAAAGAGTCAAAAGTTTATTGCAAGAAATCGCGCACCTCGTGTGCAAATTGAATACGATGTCGAGGTGAATGGCGCGCAGAAGAAAGTGCAGCTACCCTTTGTGATGGGCGTCCTAGCTGACCTCACGGGCAAGTCTGCGGACCCTCTTGCACCCGTTGCTGATCGCAGTTTCCAAGAATTCGATGTCGATAATTTCGACAAGCGAATGAAGGCCATGAAGCCGCGCGTGCAGTTTGCCGTTCCCAATGCCTTGACCGGTGAAGGCAATGTACCGGTTGAAATGACCTTCGAAAGTATGGACGATTTTTCGCCGGCGCAAATCGCTCGAAAAATTGAGCCTCTGCGCAAGCTGCTCGAGGCGCGTGAACAATTGTCCAATCTCATCACCTATATGGACGGCAAAACTGGCGCAGAGGAGTTGGTCGAGAAAATTCTCAAAGATCCTGAATTGATGAAGTCACTCGCCGCGACGGCCAAGCCTGCGGACGCGGCCTAGTCATTGCATATTCATTGATCCAAATTTAGAACTTATTTAGTCGGGAGAATCAGTATGGCTGATGCAAAACAACAAGACGCCGCTGGCGAAGTCCAGTTTAGCGATTTTGAAAGTTTACTTAACAAAGAATTCAAACCTAAAACGCCTGAGGCGAAGGGCGCTGTTCAAAACGCCGTTCGTACCTTGGCCGAGCAGGCGCTCGCCAATACCGCGATGATTGGCACGGATGTCGTGGAGTCGATTAAGGCGATGATCGCTGAAATCGACAAGAAGCTTTCGGATCAAATTAATTTGATT
>JAYVKZ010000052.1:0-25712 GCA_043767985.1 Betaproteobacteria bacterium | reverse complement strand
GTAAGGCCAGGATTTGTTGGCGCATTAGGAGTGCGGCGCGCCGACGCAACTCAAGCAGAACCTGTTGAACCAGCGCCACGCCGTACTGGTCTAACACCTGGGTCAAACGCTCGCAGCCCAAGCCAAGCGCCGCAACCTGAGCATTCATATCGCCATACACAGACAGTGGCAGGCGGGAATTAGACTGTAGGATATCCAGAATATCGGGCCGAAACTCACCGCCGTCGTAAAGTCGCACGGGCGGAATGAGCATGCCCTCTTGCCAACATTCGGTGGCTTTTGGGTTGTAATTGCCGGGCACTGCGCCGCCCACGTCATGCCAGTGCCCCACTGAGGCGAGGCAGCAAAATAGTTCACCTCGGTAGTAGAAGGGGCGCACCAACTTAAAATCGTTGAGATGCGTGCCGCCTTGGTAGGGATCGTTAAAGATCCACACATCCCCATCCTTAAAGCCACCGCGGCTCGCCGCCTTATCAATCGCCGCCTTCACAGCGAAGGCCATCGCTCCCACAAACACCGGCAGGCCGGCCTTGCCTTGAATCAAGGTGTCGCCGTTGCGACCATCGTAGATGCCGTGCGAGGCATCATGAGCCTCAGCGATGATCGGATTGAAGGCCCCTCGAAAAAGCGTGGCGTCCATTTCGTCGGCGATTTGTTCAAGGCGGCCTTTGAGTACCGCCAGGGTCACGGGGTCAATCTTCAATGGATCGATCCTCGGCGCATCAAGCGTTTCAACATTCATTTCAATTTCTTTCTGAGGACTTCCATCAGCCCCCCACACCGTACCATGTCGAGCAAGAATTCCGGGGTGGGGTCGACCACTATTTTTCGCCCCCCTTGCTCGACATAACCAGCGCTAGCGAACAAGCTCAGTGGCGAAGCGTCTTCAGCCCCTGAGACGCTCTCCTGGATGTCGTCGGCATGGGGGCAGACGAGGGCAAGCAAGCCAAGATTGAAGGCATTGCGAAAAAACAGACCGCCATAACTAGGGGCAATCACCGCAGCAACCCCAAGGTGTACTAGCACGGCAGCGGCTTGTTCTCGCGAGGAACCGATACCGAATCCTGGCCCGGCCACAATCACATCGCCTCGCTGCACCTCGCTGCAAAACTCGGGGCGCAAGCGCTTTAGGCAATGCTGAGCCAAAACATCGACACCAAACTGCATGTAGGCACCGGGCGCGAGCGCATCCGTATCCACATTCGCGCCAAATCGCCAGACGTTCATCGCAAAAACTCGCGCGGATCGGTGATGCGACCGGTAAGGGCCGTCGCCGCCACGGTGTAAGGTGAGGCCAACCACACTTGTGCCGACTCCGAGCCCATCCGGCCTTTGAAATTGCGAGCGGTGGTGGCGATGACACGCGCCTCGTCGGGGATGCTCCTGCCATACCCCGCGCAAGCACCGCAACCCAGTCCCAACCACTGCGCACCGGCCTCGCTCAAGGTCTGCACATAGCCAGCACGCCGGGCTTGATCGAGATCTTGTTGACTGGCTGGGGCCACCAAGAGCGTCATGCCCGAGGCGACTTTTTTACCCTGTAACACGCCCGCGGCGGCGGCCAAATCCACTAACTTGGCCCCGGTGCAAGCACCGATATAGGCCAAATCAATCTCCTGTGATTCAAGCTCGCTCACCGCGTAAACATTGGCGGGGCTATGCGGTTGCGCAACTTGCGGGGCGAGGCTGGTTGCATCAAATTCATACTGTGCCAGTAGGGGTGCCTGCGCATCCGTGCACCAGTGTGGGTAGGTGTCGAAGCCTGCCTGGTGAGAGCCCGTCGCGCAACTGAAGCTCTGCTCTCCTAGCCAGCCCCACGTCGTCTCATCTGGCGCCACCAAGCCGACCTGAGAACCCAACTCCGCACTCATATTGCATAAAGTCATACGCTCGTGCATGCAAAGTGCCCGCACCGCTTCACCGGCAAACTCGATCGCTTGATAGTCACCACCATTCATCCCCAAGCGCCCGATCATCTGCAAGATCATGTCCTTGGCCATCACCCCCTGACTCAACCGACCCGACCAGTTCATGAGCATCGTGTGCGGCACCTTCAACCAGATTTCACCGGTGACCATCACACTCAACATCTCGGTGCTGCCAATGCCAAACATATAGGCACCAAAGGCACCCCCAGTCGGCGAATGCGAATCACCCCCGACGCAAAACATGCCCGGCTGAAGCTTGCCCGTCTGCGGCAGTACCACATGGCAAATGCCGACACCGTCGCGCACCGTCGGCAAAGCCTGCTCACGCGCCCAATCCCGAGCCAAGCGCACAATTTGTCGCGACGCCTCGTCCTTCTCGGGCACATAGTGATCAATCACCAAGACCACTTTCTCCTTGTCCCAAATGTGCGCGCCCAAAGACTCCAGCATCGGCTTCAAGCGTCGCGGACCACTAGAGTCATGAAACATCGCCAGATCCACCCGGCAAGTCACAATCTCCCCCGGCACCACACAAGCCCGATTGGCCGCCCGAGCTATCAGCTTCTGAGCCAAAGTCTGCGGACCCATAGAAGGCTCTGTCATAGATGCCACAGCAGTGTAAAAGGTGAAAATCCCCTCGGGCAAGATGAGCGATAAGGAAGAGCTTCAGAAGTCATACTGACAAGTGTAGCGCCTCAGCAATGACCGTCTCAAAACCGTTCAAGTCGCGCGATTAAGCAGGTCAGACTTTTCCGTGCAGGTCTGACAATTAAGGTCTTTCTAATCTGACGTCACCTACAGCTTTGGCACAGCGGGCCAGGGTAGGTGGCGGAGCGAAACAAAGAAGGGAGCGGCGGCCGCCAGGCCGACGCGGAATGACATTCGCGGAGCCATCTACCCTGGCCCACTGGGCTCGCACTTAAAGGAATTTAAGGCCGCCCTCCTTGAGACAAAGCCGCAGCAGCCGGTCTAGACAACCCAAGCAGCTTCTCATCAAACAAAGCCCGCATCCAAACAAACACCCCCTGTGCCCGTTGATTGCCAGCGAAAAAATCAGCATCCTTAATGCCACGGAAGTTGTAGCCCACCGTGATCAGCGTATTTTCAATCGGCCGAAAACCCACCGAAACACCATAGCTAGTATTGGAGACGTTACTCGAGAACGACTTTGCATAAGCGCCATGAATCCCCACATCAAAATACTTGTTGATGGGTTGACGCAACTCACTCCCCAATAGCCCGAACTTCGTACCATAAGTTTGATCATCGAGAGACTCAAGTACCCGTTTCACTGCGATATGATTGAGCCATTCCAGGCCGCTTGGCGAGAGGTAATTCCAATGGGCTGACAGCATCAGCCTACGACCCGCCAGGGTCAGCGCCGTTCCCCCAGCGCTGCTCACAGTAGGGGATAGAGCGCTACCCGAGTTAGACGAGGTTGCGCCACTGTCGCCCACACCACTTGTACCCGGCACCACGTTGGTCCCGGAACCACGATTGTTATCGATCAGGTCGAGTCGATGCAGCAAGGTCCAGGACGACTCATGACGTCGAAGCGCATGCGCAATCGAGATCTGAGCACTGGTTTTTTCATCCCCAGTAAAGCGTTCGATACGGGCCGTCGTTAAAAGATGTTCTCCCTCCGAAAGTTTTCGGGACAGCCCGCCAGAGATCGAGTAACGCCCATCGTCCGCCCAACGCTTTTCGGCGCGAACAAAGCCTGCCCAGGGCTCTTTGGTGTACGACAATGTGAAACCAGCGGTTGTGAAATCGTCTAGATTGGTCGCCGTGCTCGTTGGGGTGATCGTGCTGCTAGCAAGCGGTGTGTAGGGGCTGCCCGATAAGCGACGGGCGCCGCTAATTTGCGCATTCATGGTCCAAAAGGAATCGAGCTTGGTGGTTTGCACGAGTGCGGCTCGGACGGCGGTATTTTCACCCTCGCTCCAAGTACGATGGCTTACACCGGTGCTCAGTTCGGCACCCGCCCAGGGCTTATAGCGCAAGCCCATGGCGAGCGCGGAGGAGTGCTGGTCCGCGAAGATCCAGCTTTGGCTCGCCGTTAAACTCAACGCGGGCGTAAGGCGATAGTCGCCTTCCAACAATAGCCGATTGGGGAACACCGAGGCGCCATGTTCGGCACCCACTTCCGCCCCAGCTCGCAAGGACCATTTTTGATCTGGCGACAGGTAGCCGACACTGCCCAGGACCTGCCCGACATTGGATCCGCGGCCATGACCATCGTTCACTTGCCCGACGCGCAAACCAATCGACGCTTGCCAAGCCTTGTCCCCGTAAATTAGCCTCATCTGCGCGATGTCAGCCGTTTGACCCGTGCTCAGGCGCTGTTGGCGACTGAGCTGAGACTCTAAACGAAGTGTCTGTGACAACTTCTTGCGAACATCAACGCCAAAGCTTTGTAGGTCGGCCGTCGCCACCGGTTGCTCGTTTAAACCGTACTGGGTATCGGCTCGACGGAAATAAACGCGGGCGGTGAGATCGGGACGATCATGGCGAATTTCCGTGAGCAGCGCCTCGCCGCCGACTTTGCCGTTACTTTCCAAGCGCGACGACTTGCCCGCTTCAACACGCAGCACCGTGGCCTCACCGAGCTTGGCCCGTACATCCACGGCGCCGAGTCGCCCACCTCGCGCGCTATCATTGTCCTCAATCATCGTGAGGCCCAGGTCAACCTTGTCGCTGGCTTTTAGCGCAAGTCGGCCGCCAATGGTATGACTGTCTTGGCCTAAATTTTCGGTCGAATACTCAACCTCGATGGTGACTGGATTTAAGCTCGCATCGAAAGAGGCGACTGGTTGCGCCATCAGCAAACGCCCCGAAACGTAGTCGATGCTGTAGTCAGTCGCGCGCGCCAAGACGAGTTCGCTCAGGATGTTACCGGCATCCAGGCGGTCACGTGTGAGCACTCTGACACGTTCCGTCTGAGGCACGATGGCTTGCCTAGACAGGGCCCAGCTACCGGTCGTACCATCCGCTCGAAAAATGTCGCGATGAAAGCTCGTCAAGTTGCGCATGGCAAAGGCGGTATAGCTCATTCGCTCGCCTTGCCAGGATGATTTTAAGCCGTACATTGCGCGCGCATAGCGGCCTAGTTCGCTCATCGTTAAACCAGTATTGCTATTGCCCAGCAAGGCGACGAAGCTAGACTTCTCGATCTTGAGATAAAGCTTTCCCCATGAAGGCGTCTCCAGACCACCCTGCGACTGGTCGCTGTACACGGTGTAGAAAGGCGCCAAAGGAATCGCCTGCGGTGCTGAGCCAATGCCGTTCTTGGGTTTCGCACTATCGTAGGCCAGCGTTAAGAGCGCCTCACCAGGGATCGTACCTTTGGCGTACAGCGCCAATCGCTCCCCCCGGATTTCACTCGGGTCCGCCGTCATGCCACTGGCTGCCTGCATGGATTCGCGCAGCTTTGCCCCAACCGATGAGCCTTCTACAAACCCGACGACAATCCACTCACGTTGGTCGGCTTGCAGCCAAGCCCGAATCATCTGCGTCCGGCCTGAAGCGAAATTGAAGTTGAGCTCCACCTCACCGCTTTGCGTGGTTGGGGCGAGGGCGATCATGGCAATCCCGTCGCTGCCCACCACATAGCGCGGGGCGTTGCCAAGCACGGTTGCCAATGGGTTTTTCGCAACCGCATCGGCCACGTCCTTAAGCACATAAGGACTGTTCAGCGCAAACTCACCCGTGATGTCGCGACGCACGGGTTGATCAAAGGAGTCCAACAGGCGCACGGCGAGTATCGCTGGGTCCCGACCGTTGGCGACCAGTCTAGATCTTTCTAGCACGAGTTCCGCACGCACCGGTGAGGTGGCAAGATGCACGATTTTTTCAATCTCTGCGATCTGCCGATTGTTAGCGTCGAATACCCGTGCAACAAAGCGATTGCTGCCATTTTGTAAGTGCACATTGCGCCACAATGAGGTGGCGATCTTGCCGTCTGGGCCCGTGCGCGTGCCTTCATAGTGAAACCCAGGCACAGGATTGCCTTGATGCTCCAAGACCACTCTTTGTCCCACGCCGTGTGACACCAAGAAGCTCTGATAGCCCTCCGGTGGCACAAAGCCCTCCTGTGGATAGGCCCAGGCTAAGGCCGTGCTTGCGCGTTGCCATACCGCGAGCTCCGCTTCGGAAATTTTGGACGCTACGCTGACGGCCAAAGCGACGTTACCCGTTGCGCTTTTAGGAGCATCGCTGCTGGATCCGGTCTGGTCAAGTCGCTGCGGTGCAGCTTGCGTATAAAAGTCAATCCGGTTCAAGGAGCCTGGTCGCACATCAAGTGTACGAGCCATGTTGCCCGCACTGCGCCTAGGGTCGGGCACACAGGGCAGAACCACTTGTCCGCGCGGTAAAGACAGGCCGTCCAAGCGCACCATAGTGGTCCCTGGCTGAATGCCTTCAATATGCCATTTGCCATGAACGTCGGTATTTGCGAAACGACCATCTTGTAGAATGATTCGCGCGCCTTGTACACCTTTAAGGGATGCTCTCACTTGGCCCTCGTCTTGTTTTGGGCAAACGCCTTCGAAGACGGTACCGACCAGAATTGCACGCGATAACAACATATCGTCAATCACCTGTACCGAGGCACTTGCAGCATTACTTTTCGCGCCGCCGCCTTCGGCATAGGCCTCATTCAAGGCCGCACCCAGTGGGGTTGCGGGTGTCACTTCCACCACATAGCTAAAAGTATAGGCAATCGTTCCCGCGATGGTGCCAATCGCAACCTGGAAGCCGCGCCCATCAGCGTCCGCAAGGGTCGGCAATACTTTACCTAAACTGTCCCTTAGCGACCCCGCCCGAAGGCGAAAGCCACGCGGTAGACGATCACGCACTTTGACGTCGGCCACACTCGCTTGGTCTGAGTTACGAACGCTAATCTCATAACGAATCAGATCTCCCATCGCGGCCTGAACGCGATTGCTGGTCTTAGTCAAGAGTAATTTGCCAAGCCGCGGATCTAAAGGAATATTGACCCGCACTGCAGGGCCCAAGGGCACCGGAAAAGTCTCGCCCTTGGCGCCTGGCGTGACCACGTAGTTGTCGCCGAGTGCTTTTTTTACACTGCTATCCGGCGCCGTCGATGGAAAAGAGTATCCCTCGGGCGGCAGCACCTGCAATCGGTACGTGCCCGGAGTCACGTAAGGAAAGCGGTAATGCCCGACGCCAATCGAGTAAAGCACGCCACTGCCATCAGTGACATCGCGCCCGGTCAGGTAGGTGGAGGGAAAGGAGGACACGCCATCATCCCCATACACCGTTGCAGCTTGCCCAGTACTGGTATCGATTAGGCTCACCAGAGCCTTATTGATGGGCTCGCCAGATTGCGAGTTAAACACCAATCCATAAGGATCAACCAGTGCTGCGCTACCGACGGTGTCTTGTCCATCATTGACATCGGTATAGCGCGCGCGGATGGTTTCGTTGAGCCCAATGCCAAGTCGACAGTCGCCAGGGCCACTGGCCTGACGAGTCAGTTGCAACCAACCCAAAAAGTAGCCGGTACTGGGTCCGGTTTCGGCCAATTGCAAGGTCTCGCGATCGTTGGAAGACCCGACTTCGACCAAGACGTTTTCGATCTTCAATGGGTCACGATTTTGGTCGGGATCAAGAACCGCAATCAGCATCACATCGCGGCCACTAAACGTGTTGCTCACCACCGCATGAATACTCGCGGGCGTGTTGTATGTCCCTGCAAAGGCACTTTGCAAAGTCGTTTGCGGCTGCCAGGTGCCACTAACGGATCCGCCGATTTGGCAGGCACCCGGGTTCAAGCTAAGGGCCTGCCCTCCCTGAGAGGCATTTGGCACGATGCCAAGAAGACTAATGCTTGCAGGGGTTCGGGAGGCAGTATTGACGGCCGAGGTCGCCGAGACGCTGAGTGTCTTTCCCTCAACGCGATAGGTGGCGATGACCACATTGATGACGGGCGTATTAGGCGGCGTGGCCGCTTCGACCGAGCGTGTGACGACAAGGCCCGCAAGCGTTGATAGGACGAGCCAAAAAGACAGTAGACGAGCGAAGGCCGCTTGGCGCATCAAGCCTCCTCGCAAAGCGAGAAGGCCTGTGGGCCAGCTAGGTGATTTTTTGCATAAAGCAATCGGCCACATGTGTTTCGCTCTGAACCTGAGGGCGGAAGAGAGTCTTAAATCGCGTCATCAGTTTGTTCCGACTCGGACAACGCAATGACTCTCTTTCCGCACTCAAATCAGGTGCCAATGGTGCTTATTTAACCTTGACATAGAAGTCGACCTGCACGAACTCACCGGCACGTAGTTCACCGATCGCAGCGGTAGCGCCTGAGACCACGACAGGCAAGATCGGTGTGGTTGCATTGTTGTAGGTGACTCCAAGTGTCGAGCCGACCATCGTAGTAATGCCAGTTGGGTTTGCTGTAAAGGTTCTTGCAGGGAGGGCCGTGCCGCCGCCTGTCACGTTGATTAGCGCGGCAGTGGTGACGACACCGGTCGCAGGGGCACAAGTGGCTGCACTCACGCTGGTATAGGCGTCGGTGACCAAGGCAAGATTGCTGTCCAAGATATCGCTAAAGCTAGTGAGTAAGGCATTCGCGACATCCGTGGCCGTTTGAGGGCTGATGATCACGTTTTCAACTTTAATGCTGTACTTGATGATTGCACCGGGAATCGATTTTGGATTCGTTGCAAAGTTGAACGGATCGCAGAACACCACTTCCGTCTTGGTCACCTTGGGTTGAGCCGCCACCAATTTGTAGGCATCACGAGCAGAGTGACGAGCATCACGCGCGCCATCGACAATCGTCACACTACGGCCCAAAGCATCACCAAATACGGTATCCACGGCCGCGGGAGTTTCAGCACCGGCTGTTTGGGTAAGAGCGGCACCCACTGCGCCACCGGTTGTGGCGCAAGCGATATTGGCAGACGGGACCCCTGCGAACAACGTGGTTGCGGCGCAGGCCGACTCTCCGGCTGTTGCGACCAAGGCAATGGTCGCGATATCGCCGTTGTTCCCACCAGGACTACCAGTTGCAGGTGGCCCGCTCGGCATATCGCAGATAACTCTTACGAAGGCGAAACCATCAGGTGCCAACTCGTCGACAAAAGTCGAGGTGTTAAAGCTGGCGGGCGAGCTCGACAGAGGCAGAGCCGCGGCCGAAGCGGCGGTGGCCCAACGACAGTTCGAGACCGCGAAAGTGCTCGCCGTGCTGGCGTACAAATCACCGCTGGCGACGACCATATTCGCGCCAATCGCCATCGCCTCGACTTGGAGCGAGAAGTCTTGTACGGCATTGCCAAGATTGGTGACTTTGAAGGTTGCAGCGACATTGGCTGCACCGGGTACGGATACATTAGCAGCCGAGTCCGTAGTGACGACTTGTAAGTCCACTTTTCGGTCGACAACGAAGGCGGTATTAGCGCCTCCACCTGCCCCTGTACTGGTGTTACCAGTGGGTGATGAGTTGACCACTGGCTGGGCTACGCCCCCCACACTAAAGTTCAGTGTGGCTTTATTGTTGACCGTCGTGCCTGCCGCCGTACCTGCAGCAAAGGCTGGGGTTTGGGCTAACAGAGAAAGGCCTAGAAAAGACAGACCTAAAATTGAGCGCTTGAGCGCCCGATTGCGAGCGGACTTGCTGCTTTTTATTTTTGACATGATTAACACCAGTTAGTTAACTTGAACTTTGAAGCCCATTTCCAGCTTGGCGCCAGGCGCCAAAGGCTTTTCTGGCTGCCAGCGTAGATGCGTGACATCCGAGGAGCGAGCGGGGCGTTGCCGACCCTCGCGATCCACTACGAGCTGTGCCAGCGGCGCGAAGGACTTGCCTTGATCAATCGAGTAGGTGGTCGCAGCGTCACCAAAAGAAGCGTTCTCGATCAAGGTTGTATGGGTTGGTACCGGCGCCACTAAAGTCAACTGGGTGGCGGGTTCTTTACCGGCATTTTGCAAACGTGTCGTGTAAATGACGACTTTGCCGGGCTCCACCTTGGCCGCCGGGGCACGGCGCACTTCCTTCTTGCCATCGGCCAGCGTCACCTGAGTTTCAACCTCAGCGAAATGCGTGACCGATACCGCGCTGGCCTGACCACCTGCGGCTGGGTTGTTGGCTTGGCTCAGCGCGGGTCCTGCAGCGCTCGCCAAAAGAAAAAGCGAGCAGGCGGTTTTGAGCGCCCAACGCTGACTGCTTTGACTAAAATTCATGAAAGTCCTCACTGAAGTCGGGTGGTATAGGTAATCAGAAATCGATTGCTAGGCGCAACTCGGCCAAGCTTGATAGAAATTTTGTCGTTGATCACTTGGGCTTCGTCGGCATCAGCCAGATCGGTCTTAGCGACGCCGTTAATCTTGAGCGTATTGGTCACGTAACGCAGCATTGCGGGTAAAGGATCTTCGATTAGAAAGTCATCGATCGGACCGGAGGTGCCCTGAAGTTGGATGTCCACAAGGTAGTCGCATTCAGAGCCTGGCATGAGGTCCGAGCCGCCGTTGGGGGCACGCACAGCCACCTGGGTTTTAGTCATCACCACCCGCAAACCAGTAATGACATAGCTGTTAATCGCCTCAGCAATGCCTAAGGAGCCACCAACGATTGCAATGGCCCCACCCACACCCTGGCCCGGCAAGGCTTTACCGGCGGCAGAACCGGCGGCACCGGTCGTCAAGGACACTGCACGTAGGGAAGCCCGTCCGACACTTCCGTTACTGAGACTCCCAGGAAAATCACTCACTAGGTAAATGGTGGCGCCTGCATCGGGGAGTAAGGTGAGATCGTTTGTGCCGGGGACATAGCGCGTATCGGCATAGGGTCCGCTCGCCTGGAAACCAGGTTGTAGTCCGTTTTCGATGTAGATCGCTCCAACCGGTGAGGGGATCGGAGTGAAATCGCCCGGGGCGGCTAAGCTCGCACGTTCTAGGCGGAAGGATTCACTAGCATTTCCGACGTTGGTCACGCGGAACGTCAAGGGGATGAGAAGGTCGGGCGAGGCCGCAGGGACACTACTGGCATCTAAGGCTTGAGCAACCACGTCGATGACCTCAAACACGATAAATTGCACGGAATTGCTGCGTGCGACGGAGGCGCCCACACCCATCATCGAAAAATTAAGCTCTGCTTGGTTCGCGATCACGGTCCCAGCGGGGGTACCACGCGCATGAACAAGGGACGACAAAGCAGGCAACATGAGAAACGTCAAGATGCTCAACATGCGCATCTTGCCAAGTCCCAACGCTTGTATCGTCGTTCCGTTATTGGTTCGCTTCATTACTACCTTCCGACCCACTAAACACCAAGCTACTCATTGCAAAATGTGAATTTGTTTGTCGCGCCAATGACACAGATTGGCTACCCTGAGCGCACATTACGGAAACTTTAGGGTGTGGTAGTGCCTGAAATGATCAATGGCCGATTCCCGACAACATGCGGCAGCTCGACCGCTAGAAGGTCAATAGGAGGCTTCCCACGGCAGGGCGTGAAGCGAGACAGTTGTTGATGCCTTTGGAATTAAGGCCGAATCCCGCCGCTTATTCGCGGATGGTCCGCGAGATCCCGCTCAGTTTTAAGGTCAACATAGCCGTGTTGAAACAGCAAGGTTTGGACGCTTTCAGCCTGATCAAAACCATGTTCGAGCATCAATTGCCCGTTGGGTTTGAGAAACAACGGAGCGCATGCAATGATGTGGGACAGGGCCTCAAGACCGGATGCGCCACTACTCAACGCGCCCGGAGGTTCGAAGCGAAGATCGCCTTGAGACAAGTGTTCATCATCGGCCCGGATATAGGGTGGATTGCTGACAATGAGATCGTAGCGAAGACCGGGATTGACGGGCTGAAACCAGCTCCCCGCCAAAAATTGAAGCTTGAGCTCCCCAAGGGCGTCGACGCCAAGCCGAGCCGCATTGTCTCGAGCATAGGCGAGCGCTCGCGATTGCAAGTCCGTGAGGGTGAGCTGCTTGACGCCTAGTTTCAAGCGGCGAGCCTCTAAGGCGAGCGTTAATCCGACACATCCGCTGCCGCAACCCAGGTCAAGCACGTCTAGGTCAGCATTTTTTTTGGCCTGGAGTACTTCTAGCGCCCTATCCACCAAAAGCTCAGTTTCTGGCCTAGGGATGAGCACCCCGGGGCCAACAAGAAAGCTGCGACCGTAAAACTCCCGTTCACCGAGGAGGTAGGCGATGGGGCGACCTAGCCGACGTTGGTGAAAAAGTGTTTCAACCTCCAAACAAACTTGCGCTGAAGCCTCCTCCCCACCATGGCCCACCAGCCATGTCTTGTCCTGTCGAAGGAGTTGGGCCAGTAGCAGTCGGCCTTCTACCCGGGGCAGACGACTGCCCTCAATGAGTTGGTCGAAGGTCACTGCGCAACAACACGAGGTCGTTTAGGCATCGGCCAAAGCTGCTAACTGTTCTGCCTGGCGAGCCGCTACCAAGGCCTCGACAATTTCGTCCATCTCGCCTTCCATGATGCGTTCAATTTTGTAAAGTGTGAGATTGATTCGATGGTCCGAGACGCGACCCTGCGGAAAGTTGTAGGTACGTACCCGCTCCGAACGATCGCCCGAACCAATCAGCGACTTTCGATGGGCTGATTCTTTAGCTGAGCGCTCACTATCAATTTTATCTTTGATCCTCGCCACCAGCACTTTCATGGCCTTGTCTTTGTTGCGATGCTGAGATCGATCGTCCTGGCATTCAGCGACAATACCGGTGGGAAGATGGGTAATACGTACCGCCGATTCGGTTTTGTTGACGTGTTGTCCGCCCGCGCCAGAGGCACGGTAAACGTCGATCCGTAGCTCGTCTGGGTTGATTGCCAACACTGCTTGCTCATCGGCTTCCGCAAGCACAGCAACGGTGCAAGCCGAAGTGTGTATTCGCCCCTGTGTTTCTGTCACCGGCACTCTTTGCACCCGATGACCGCCCGACTCAAACTTGAGTTGGGCAAATACATTCTCGCCTTCCACCCTAAAAATCACCTCCCGGAAGCCGCCCAAGTCGGACTCACTCTCGGAGAGAAGCTCAGTCTTCCATTTCTGTTTCTCGGCATAACGGGTGTACATGCGAAGCAGGTCACCCGCGAAAATCGCCGATTCATCGCCACCGGTACCCGCCCGGATTTCGACAATGACATTGCGATGATCGTCGGGGTCTTTTGGGAGAAGTAAGCGCTCAAGTACAACGACTTCTTTCTCCATGACCGTCTGACAGCGGGCCATTTCTTCTTCCGCGAACGCCTGCATTTCAGGATCTGAGCGCATGGCCTGCGCTTCATTAAGATCTGCTGAGGCGCTGCGCCAAGTGATTAAGTGATCCACGTACTGGGTCAGTTCTGTATGCTCCTGGTTGAGCTGACGAAACATCGTCATGTCCTTGGCGGCATGTTCGCTGGATAGCAGTTGATTGACCTCGGCTAGGCGCAGCTCGTACTGCTCGAGCCTGGCCCGCATGGAATCTTTCATAAGGATCTCAGTTCTTTTTCGGGGAGATTTTTTCGGGGAGCAGTTGCTCCACCAAGGCATGAGGATCGCTCAGCTCAGTCTGTTGAAGCATCAAAGAGGGGCCATGCAAGAATTTAGCGCTGAGCGCCTGGGCCATCTGCTCAAGGACGGCGCTCGGCTCAGCACCTCGTTCTAACATCTTCTTAGCCTTGAGTAGCTCGCTTTCGCGCAGGCCTTGGGCGCGTTCATGCAAGAGCCGAATCGCGGGCACCCCTTCACGGACACTGAGCCACTGCATAAAGCCAGACACTCTCTGATCGATAATCGCCTCGGCTTGGGTGACAGCGGCTTGGCGTTGCTCGATCCCCGCTCGCACGATGCGGCCTAAATCGTCGACCGTGCTCAAAAATACATCATCAAGCTTGGCCACTTCGGGTTCGATGTCCCGGGGGACCGCCAAATCCACCATCAGCATGGGGCGACGTTTGCGCGCCTTTAAGGCACGCGCCACCATCCCTAAACCGATAATGGGCAAGGAGCTGGCGGTACAGGAGACAACAATATCGAAATCACCGAGACGCTCAGACAAGTCGGAAAGATGGATCGAGTCACCGCCAATTTTATGGGCCAGCTTTTGCCCTCGCTCGGCACTTCGATTGGCAATGGTCATCGACTTTGGCTTTTGGGCAGCAAAGTGAGTGGCGGTGAGGTCAATCATTTCCCCTGCACCCACAAACAAGACTCGGCAAGCCTCGATGTTTTCGAAAATACGCTTGGCTTGTTTTACGGCAGCGGCAGCCAAAGAAACCGATTGAGAACCGATCTCAGTCGTAGTACGTACTTCCTTCGCAACGGCAAAAGTACGCTGAAAAAGCTGATGCAAATGGGTTCCAAGGGCACCCGCTTGCTGAGCCATGCGGGCCGCATCTTTCATTTGACCGAGAATTTGAGGCTCGCCAAGCACCATGGAGTCCAGCCCCGAAGCCACTCTAAACGCATGCCGCACGGCCTGATTGCCGGGAAGAACATAGAGGTGATTTTGGATCAGATCACGGCTAATGCCGTGATGACCACACAACCAATCCTCCACCGCGCGGGTGAGTGCTTGCTCATCTGGGCTGGCGGTATAGATTTCGGTACGGTTGCAAGTGGAAAGGATGGCCCCCTCAGGGACCAGACGAGGCAACTTGCGCCGCAGATCCACCAAGGCATCATTGATCGTTTCCAATGGAAACGCCACCTTCTCGCGCAAGGCGAGCGGTGCGGTGCTGTGGTTAAGACCGAGCGCGAAAATATTCAAAACTAAAAACCCAAAACAGGCGGCTTGCCACGATAACGTTAAAGGCCGAATTATATCGACGCAGGCACAGTAAAGGTGAAACATGCCCCACGGGGGGTCAAATTTTTCACGGCGATGCTTCCGCCATGCCTCGCCACCACTAAGCGAACAAAGGCCAAGCCCAGGCCGGCGCCGATAGCATCACTGCTGGGAGCCATCACTCCGGAGCCACGCACATACGGCTCAAAAATCTTGTCGATGTCCTGTGTTAAAACTCCAGGCCCCTGGTCACTCACCTCAATGCGCCAATGGCTCTGCTCGCCAGAGAGGGCCAACCTAATGATGCCTCCCGCCGGGCTATATCTTAGGGCGTTCTCCACCAAATTGCCGAGCGCACGGCGATACAAGGTCTGGTCGACCTGAGCCCAAAATGGCCCATCTCCCTGCAATTCGATACGGACCTTTTGCGGTTCGGCCTTGAGCCAAAAACTGTCGACGACTTCGGTACAGAGTTCGAACATATCGGTATCGTCGCGCCGCAATTCCTTATGCTCGGCTCTCGCCCACTGCACATAACTTTCGGCGAGATTCAAACCCCTTCGAGCCTCCAGCTCAATCGTTTGGGCCCAGCTCTCATGTTTAGCCTCACCTGCCTGAGTGAGCGCACTGAGAATGGTGACTTGGGGCGAGCGAATGTCATGGGTTAAAAAGGCCAACATTTGCTCGCGCTCACGTTGTACGGCTTTAATTCTAGTGATGTCCACAAACTGGACCAGCCACAGCTTCCAGGGATCACCCAAGGGCTTCACCTCAATCAGCCACTCTCGACCCAGTTTATCGGTCGCTTCAATCTGCTTTTCTGTTTTCAAAGGATCGATAGTGAGTTCGGCAATCCCGGGTTGACCTTCGAAAAATCGCACCAACCATTGCACGGCTGAGACTTGTGGGTGCGCGGGTGCAAGCTCATCGCGAGCCGGCGGCAAATCTCCGAAAGCCTCATAGGCGGTGGGATTGGCGAGGCGCACCGAACCATCGACGTCGGCCACAAAAGCGGGATGCGGGAGCTTCTCAAGCACGGAGGATAAAAACCGCTTCAATTGCATCAATCGATCCGCCGCACGGTCAAGGGCCGAAAGGTCTCGGGCAATGGGTTCCAGCGAGCGAGATTCCGGCGCAAAACCGCTCAACCAGGCGGGTTGCGCCGCCATTGCCGCAGATTGCCGACGAAGATTCGCAACGGCTGCTTCCAGGCGGCGCCAACTCCATAGCGGATAGGACGCCAGCGCCACTGCCGCCACTGCTGCCGGTGGCAACCAGTAACCCAAGGAAAGCACAAAAAAACAAATCGCAACCCAAATACCAACGAAAACAAAGGTGATGAACAGCCCGACTCGCGGGCTGGTGACATAAAGCAAAACCAAAAGTACGGTCACTGCCAGAACTGAGAACAGAACCTCCTTAAAAGTAGAGACTCTTTGAATAAGCTTGTTCTGAAGTAGGCCGGCATAAGCTACGGCATGCAATTGCACCCCCACCACCAAGCTTGGGATGCCAAGAAGGCTGCTTGAATAGCGATCCCCTAAGCCTTCAGCGTTGGCACCGAGCAGTATGGTCTTGCCCTGAAACGCCCCCCTTGGGAACTCGCCGCGCAAGACATTGCCGTAGGAATATCGTTGCAAAGCGCTTTTGAGGGGGTAAAGCCAAGTAAAGTTTTCTCCTGGCCAGGCGTTAGTCTGTAAGGCTTGATTCCGTCGCTCTTGTGTAGCACCTGCCCAGGCTTGGCGAGCGATGGGCAATCCTTGAATTTGCTGAGGGCCGACATCCTTTAAGTGTAAGAGGCCCAAGGCAAAGGCTGGAAAGCCAGCTTCATTCAAATAGAGGCCTCGCACATTTCCGTCGGAGTCAACCCTAAAATGCGGATGCGCAATACGCGCATTGGCCCCCAAAGAGATGACCGGATACACCGGCCACACGCTGTTGTTACTCTCAACACTTCGACTGACCGGCAACTGCACCGGTAAGCCCGCAAAGGCTTGGGCTAAGGTACCGTCATCGGGTGAGGGTTCACTCAACAATAAATCCAGACCAATACTTTGAGCCCCTTCCGCTTTTAGCTTTGAGATGAGGCTGGCATGAATTTGACGGGGCCAAGGCCATCGACCAAGCTGGCCCAGGCTAGTCTCATCGATTTCGATCAACACTAAATCGCGAGCGGGCTCGATGGCGGCCAGACGCTTACCGACATCGAACATCGCCAGGTCGAACCGGGATAAGGTTCCTGAGGCTTGGTCGGGCGGTCCGTTGCCAAGCAAGAGCGCCGCACTGATGAGCAGCGTAAGAAGCCCCCACCATTCAAGTGCAAGTCGTCGACTAGGCATGGAGCAGGTTCAAACCAAGGATCAATGGCGCGTCCACCGCAGACTGACACGCGCGCGCATCGCTTCGCACGCTGTGCGCCTTACCAGCGAGGAATGATAATCAGCTGACCACTTCCGCTACGTACTGGCTGACCGCTACCGTCACGCAGCAAAGCCGGGATATCTAGGGCCAAGACCGGACTGAACGGGCCTGTTGAGCCATTCGAGAAAATTTGGCGGACACGCATCTGGTATTGTCCCGGCGGAAGTGCATCGAGCTTCCAGCTTACACCCTTCACCTGTTTCGTACTGACCAAATCCAAAAATGCCGTATCGCGTCCTAATTGAGCTTCGAAGGTTTGATCGGGCTTGCCAGACCATTCAAACACGACAGAATCGCCTAGAACTTGGGGTGCTGCACCGCCCGTCACGGGCGCAAATTCCATTTTCCGAGTCTTTCCCCAAGGGCCTTGCTTCGCTCCTTCGAGTGTTGCAACTCGCCAGTAAAAAGTCGTGACATCTGTCAATGCCGTCTTCGGCGCAAACAGATACCGTGGGCTGGCCGACTGCACATCATTCAAAATATTCTTAAAGTATTCATCATTTGCCACTTGAACCCGATACTGATCGGCTTGAACCACCGGCGCCCAACCCAGCATCGTGCGCTCGCCAAAGTTAACGCCTGAAGGCTCCGTCGCCACAACTGGCGGCGCGACCGGCCGAGCCGCGACATCGAGCACAAAATTGGCGTCAAATCCTGCCACCCCGGACAGCGCCACCGCGCGAACCTTAAAGTAGTGAAGGCCATCCCTCTCGGTACGGACAATCGCTTTCGTTTCAAGTTGCGCAGCGCTCGACACCAAGGATGTAAACGTCGCGTCCGTTGACAATTCAAGAAGGTACTTATGGGCACCAACAACCCCCTCAAACTCAATTTCTCCCTCCACAACGTCAAGCGTCGTCGCGGAGACTAACTTTGCCGATGCCGCAAGGAGCTTTTCGGTGGGCCCAAGGGCTCCGGTCTTATCCACGACCACGCCAAAGCCACCGGGCAAGGGGCGACGCTCGGAGGCCCCGGCCCATTCGATGCCTCCGGTGAGAATTTCGGCCACACTCTGCTCGTCTTGTGCGCCAATACGAAAAGAGGTTCCGCGTACGGAAGCCGTTGCCTTCGGAGTCAACACTTCGATATTTCTGCCCGGGAGCGGCGCCCTTCCTGAGCGGCTCGACTCACTCTGAACTTCTAGACCACCCTGCTCTAGGTTCAGCCTCGCGTCGATGGCTTCCGAGGCATGATAGCCCCGCAAGCGATCAATACGCACTTTGCTGCCTGGAGGAATTCTCACTGTAGTGCCATCGGGCAAGCGCAAGACGACCACCGCTTTTGGCCCGGTTTGAACCGTGTCGTTCTCAGCCAAAAGGCTGCCCGCATTCAACGCCTTGAGATTAGCTTGCGCAGGCCCCTCAACTGATTGCACGCTAGCCTTCGCAAAAATGGGCTTGCGCCACGCTTTCGGAATAAACACTTTGAAGCCAGGGGGCAAGGTCAAAGGATTTTTAATGCCATTGAGCTTCGCTAAGGATCGCCAGTCATGGGGAGCCGCTAACTCGCGGTGGGCAAGCTCAATTAGTGTTTCACCCGGCAACATTTCGGCGAGCAAATCGCCCAGGGCGGGCGAAAACCTTTGTGACTGACTAGAATTTGTGGGTTCCCTAGCATGAGGGGCCGTCGAAAAAGAAGTCAAAGCAAACAAGACCGCCAGCGCCACCTTGCCCGCCGAGGGTATCAACAAATTATGCAGTCTGTTCGACGGTGACATGCTCAAGGCGATAACCATAGCTGTAGACGGGTGCTAATAAATAGCCCGCCTCTGGGCGCAACCGGAGCTTGGTACGAACACGTGAGACATGGGTATCCATCGTTCGCGAAGGTACTTCACTTCCGCGCCCCCAGACGGCTTCGCGAATGTGACTACGCGATAAAGGCTTGCCCACATTTCTCAAAAAAATAAGCGCCAAGTTGAACTCTTTGTGGGTTAACTCGATCTCTTTATTGTCGTCGACCAGGGAATCGTCCGTCAAGAGCATCGCCTTCAAGTCGAACTTAAAACGATCAAACTCAAAATAACGAGACTCAACTGCCCCTGGGTTGGCACGCCGCAAGACCGCCATAATTCTTGCAACAAGCTCTTTTCCACGCAGCGGCTTGACCAGATAGTCGTCCGCGCCGGTATCTAGAGCCCGTACAACGTCGTCTTCTGCATCTCGAGCCGTCACAAATAAAACAGGCAGGGTATTACCACTGGCGCGCATCTTGGAAAGCACTTCCGGCCCGCTCATTTCGGGCAGCCCCCAATCAAGGATGGCTAAATCGAAGCTTTCACGCTCTAAAGCGAAGAAAAACTCTTTGGGCGTCCCAAAGGGCTTCACCATCATCCCAGCTTCTTCCAACTGCGCGGTGGCAGCTTGGCGCTGAGTGATATCGTCTTCTACTAAAGCAATACGCGCGATCATGATTGACAGTTCAGAAGGGTTGAAAGGTATCGTTGGAGCCGCCGAAATGTATCACCTAGACTAATCGCTGCGGCGCGTGAACTACGCAAAAACGCACTGTTGGGACTATATTTAACGATTAAGACACAATCTTCTACCCTTTTCGGATGATGCGCCGAAACGAAATCTATGGCAGCATCAAGAGTTGTCCGACAAAAACATCTCGTACGCCGGATGCTCGCTTTCGTCAATATATGGATAGGCCAACTCCGCCAAGAAAGCGGCAAGGCGAGACCTTTCGTCGCTTGGCACCTGTAAACCGACCAAAATTCGGCCGTAGTCAGCGCCATGATTGCGATAGTGGAACAAGGAAATATTCCAAGACGGGCTCATGCTAGTCAAGAACCGCATGAGGGCGCCCGGGCGTTCAGGAAACTGGAATCGATAGAGCAATTCATCTTTAGCAAGTGGTGAGCGCCCCCCGACTAGATGCCGGATGTGTAGCTTCGCTAACTCATCATCGGTCAGATCAAGCGTGGCAAACCCAGCTTTTGTGAAGGCTTTGGCGATGACCGCCGCCTCCGATCCTTTCGAAATCTGCACGCCCACAAAAACATGGGCGACCTTGGCGTCGTTGATCCGGTAGTTGAACTCCGTCACGTTTCGTGGCCCGACCAGCTCGCAAAAACGCCGGAAACTACCGCGCTGCTCTGGGATGGTAACCGCGAAGACCGCTTCTCTTTGCTCACCAATCTCGGCACGCTCCGATACGAAGCGCAGTCGATCAAAATTCATGTTGGCGCCACAAGCGATTGCGACCAAGGTTTGACCCTTGATACCGGTTCGCTCAGCATAGAGCTTGGCCCCCGCAATGGCCAGTGCGCCTGATGGCTCGAGAATCGAGCGGGTGTCTTGAAACACGTCCTTAATCGCCGCACAGGCTGCATCGGTATCCACTAAAAGAATGTCATCGACATACTTTTTGGTCAGCCGAAAAGTTTCTACACCCACTTTTTTCACCGCCGTACCATCAGCGAAAAGCCCGACTTCTTTCAACTCAATACGTCGGCCCGCCTTGATGGAGCGCGCCATCGCGTCGGAATCGACCGTCTGTACGCCAATAATCTTAATTTCAGGACGCACTTGCTTCACAAAGGCCGCCACCCCAGAGATCAGACCTCCCCCGCCAATCGCCACAAAAATCGCATGAATCGGCCCTTGATGCTGACGCAAAATCTCCATCCCGATCGTGCCCTGCCCCGCAATTACATCAGGGTCGTCAAACGGGTGTACGAAGCTTAAGCCCTGCTTCTCTTGCAGCGTGAGCGCCACCGCATAAGCATCACTATAGGACTCCCCTTGCAACACCACCTCCGCCCCGCGCGCCTTCACGGCGTCAATCTTCACCTGCGGCGTCGTGACGGGCATGACGATCACGGCACGACACTTCATCCTCTGTGCAGCCAAGGCCACGCCTTGCGCATGATTACCCGCCGAGGCCGCAATCACACCCTTGGCACGCTGTGCTTCACTGAGCTGCGCCATCTTGTTGTAAGCTCCGCGCAACTTGAAGGAAAACACCTGTTGCAAATCTTCGCGCTTGAAATACACATCGTTTTTCAGGCGTGCAGAAAGTAAGGGTGCGCGTTCCAAAGGCGTTTCTTGCGCCACCTCATAGACTTTTGCGTTGAGGATTTTTTTAAGATAGTCGATAGCCATGGCAAGATTCTAGCTGTCTGCGCGACTACACTGGTTCATGGAAGCACTCTTAACCCAACTCATCGACTGGTTTGCACTGCCCAAGAACGGCTTAAGCTCGGTCTTTGTGGTTGCACTCGTGTCCGCCACCCTGCTGCCCCTTGGCTCCGAACCCGCCGTGTTTGGCTATGTCAAACTGAACCCGGACCAGTTTTGGATCACCATCATCGTCGCGGCAATTGGCAATACCCTGGGCGGGGTTATCAATTATTGGATGGGTTATGGCGCTAAGGAGGCCGTCGCCAAGGACAAGCAAACACGCTATTTGTCTTGGTTTGAAAAACTCGGCCCTAGAGCACTGTTCTTTTCTTTTCTACCCGCGGTGGGGGACCCGATGTGCGCCGTGGCCGGTTGGCTAAAGCTACATTTTTGGTCCTGTGTCGCTTGGATCGCGGTAGGGCGACTGATTCGCTACGGGATCATGACGAGTATCTTACTGTGGGTACCCAATGCATGGTGGAAGGCTCTGCTCGGGCCGGCAGGGAAGCTACTCGGAATTTAGTTTCAGGCTTATAACCCCTTTTCAAACGCTGATTCGTTAAGAGATTGACGACCCAGTTTCTTGCGCTCACCTAATATTGCCCTGCCTCCAAAAGGATCTCCCATGTATTCATTCGCAGCCCGCTCTTTTGCAACGAAGGCCCTGGTGAAAGCATTTTTGCTCGGTCGCATTAACTCGGCGGCCTCTTTGCGGGCAAGGCCGATGCCTCACTCTTTGACGAAGCCAGTAAAGTGATCATGGCACGCGATGGCAATCGCACGGTGTTGTCTCTCCTCAATGATTACAAAGGTCCGCTCAGCGAGTTTGCACTGATCATCCCCACGCCGGTCGCTTTGAAGCAGGGACAAGTGCGCATCGCTGAGAAACTTAGTTTCGACCGGCTCGATGCCTATTCCAGCCCGAGGCTCGCCGAGTATTTCGACAATGACCCTTGTACCTTTAATTTCCAGTGGGGCGAGGAAAAACCAGCTAAGGCTCTAATCTAGTCGCATCGCCAAAGGTGCATCCAGATCAGGCTGGCGGGGTGCTCTGCGTAGCGGCATAAAGGAGGAGGACGCAGTCCGGAGGACAGCCGCGGAGCAGAGTGTTGCCTCGGCCTGATCCCACACAAACCCACTCAAACCCCAACAAAACCTAATCAAACCAGTGAAAAAGCAAAAGATCAATCGCATTTTCAGTCCCAGTCTGCGCACGTACACTCAAGCGATTGCTAATGTCATACTGAATCCGTAACAAATTCCAAACCCCTCGTAAGCCCTGCTCATAACTCACAAACACCCGTGAAGAGAGCCGCTTACCAATCGTCAAAACGTTTTGCTGCACCGTGGCATTGTTAACCGCCTGACTAGCATTCGTCCCCAATGGCCCCAACCCCCGACCAATCACTTCAGAAGGCGCAGCACTACGAGCCGTACCCAAGGTAATGACATCCAAGCCAAACACTTTGGCAATGCTGCTGGATAGCCCACCCTCTTCGCTACCCAACAAACTAAACGCGGCCTGCTGCAAAGCTAAAGATTGAGTACCGGTTCGCGCATCATCTATTCCAGTACCGAGCACTAGCCAAGAGAGCTTTTCAGCATCCGACACTTCAGGTGAGGAAGTTAGCTTAATTCTTGGGTTGAGCGCGGTACCCGTCACCTGCACACCAGGCTCAACAGGAAGGAATCGTCTCAGGGCGACCAAATCCAGCGAGGGGTTATCCAGCTCGCCTTGGAAACGCAGAATGCCGCGGGTGACTTCAAGCTTTTGACCGTAGGCCAAATAAGTGCCTTCCTTCACGGTCACAATGCCGACCGCCCTTGGTTGCTGAGGCAAAGTTCCCTTCAAGCTGAGCAGGCCCTCCAATCGAGCATCCACCCCACCGCCCACGACGCGCAAATTTTTACCAAGATCCACTTCAAGATCAGCACTTAAGCGCAGCGGTGAGTCTTGTGTGAGGGCTGCGATTTGTGAGCTCGCAGCGCGCGCAAGGCTAGCCTGCGCACCTTCATCCTTAGGGTCCGACTTTCCCTTCTTAGCATTCACAATAATGACATCACTCGGCAACTCGGGCACGCCCGCCGAGCGCAACTCAATCAATCCTTCATCGGCCTGGAGTTTTCCGACCCAACGAAGCGACTGAGTGTCCGCTAAGACTTGAGTATCGCCCGACAAAACTAGACGCTGGCCAGGGCCAATAGGAATCGGGAGTTTGCTCGCCACCAGCCTAAATCGCCCCTGTAGAGGCGGCAGACCCTTGGCGCGGCTCCTAGCCTCTGCACCGAAGAGAATGCGAGCTTCACCGGCCAATTCTATATACCCCAGACCACTTTCCACGCGCATCTTCTCGAGCGTAAAGCCTTTCGTGTCAAAGCGCGCCTTCAGCGTGCCATTCGATACCTTCCAGCCCATGGCACGTTGGAAAAGTTGCAACTTGCTACCCGTCAGCTCGCCTTGGTATTCGGGCTGTTCTAGGGTCCCAACAACCCGTCCGACAAACCGAAGCTCACCCTCGGCATCCCACTCCGCACCCGTATAGCGTTTTGCAAAACCAATCGAGGGCAAGACCAAATCCAAGCGGCCATCAATCTGACCTTTATTGAATTTGAAGTCGGCGGTATTTTCAGAACTAATATTGAGTTTTAGAGCACCCGGCGCGTCGACCTCCAATAGACTAATCTGAGCGCTTCCTGAGAGATCCTTAGGGCCAGTCCCGCTGAGATCCCACTTGGCCGCAAGCCTCAAGCCATCAGCCTGCCTTTGGGCCTCACGGTTGACCTCTAGTGAGCCCTGCTGATTAAAGTCTTCAAACAGACGTACCATCTGACGCAAGGACATGTCTTTAGCTTCGCCTTGAGACTTGAGTTCTCCGGCTTTGAACACCACGCTTTGTATGTTCAATCGGCCCTCGGTGAGCTTGAGCTGAGCGTTTTCCAAGCTCACCCCGTCTTCACGCAAGACCAAGCGGGCGACGCTATCGAGAACACCATTAAATCG
Source organism: Betaproteobacteria bacterium (assembly GCA_043767985.1). Classification (GTDB taxonomy): domain Bacteria; phylum Pseudomonadota; class Gammaproteobacteria; order Burkholderiales; family Burkholderiaceae_E; genus JAPOKJ01. The sequence goes on along the minus strand of JAYVKZ010000052.1, from coordinate 1,483 downwards.
CCCAGAGAGCCCAGCCTTTTGAATGTCCGCAACATAGCGTTGGCCTTGTTCGGCCTGAGGAAAGTATCGACCACGGCCGGACACTTTGACGACCTCGCCTACACCTTGACCGGCGACCTCGAACACATGATCGCTGGCCTTGCCATCGGCATCGAATTGAATTCGATCCAAGACAATGTCTGAAAACTTCACTTTGTTGGCCTCAAGCTTCACCAACAGCTTGCCTTCGGAAAGACTTGGCAAATTGATTTCACCTTTGAGGGTCGCCACATCGCCTTGACCGCTCACGCTCAAAGACCGAGCTTGCACATTGCCGTAAATCGCTGGGCTATTTAATCGATCGCGTAGCTCACCACTCGCCTTCAGCGTACCCTTCAGCCTTGAATCAATCGCTGCTAAATTTTCAGCATCTAACTCGATCAGCATGCGATCGCCCATGTCACCCAAGGCACCTTGCGCTTTGAGTCGATTGCCCTGAGAGCTGAGCAAGGCGTCAACATTACTCATACGTTGCCCCGACCAAAGCAACTTCGTGTAGCCCGACATGGGACGGGTCAGCACCTGACTGCCTGGCTCGAAAGTCAGGGAGACAAAGAAGTCGGGACTGATCGGAGGGCCGATGCGTACGGCCGGGGTCGAACCTACGGCTTGGCCGTCGCTTCTTCGCAGGCTGGCCAGATTGCCCCGTACCTCAAATGGCCCCGTAAACACGGCGCTCTTATACGCAGCCGCAAGCTCGGGATCTTGAGGAACAAAGGCATAAAATTCACTCGGCCTGAACCCTTGCGCTTGGCCACTTGCTTCCAAGGTCAAATTAGCATCAAGCTTCAATACACCACTGCTTTTAAGTGAAGCGTTGTGAACCTTCACCTGCATGCTCTCATAGCGCAACTGATTGTCCACCAAGCGCACATCGCCTTTCAAACTCATTGAACCTAAATCGCTCAAGAACGCAGGTCCACCAGACTTGGGTTCCTGCTTCAGATCCACGCTAAGGAGTCCAGATTTAATGCGAATCGGCCCTGTCAGTCGTGTAGGCATCAATCGCGAGATCAATTTGGAGAGATCAAGATCGGTAGCCACCAGATCAAGATCGGAATCGGGCAGGCTCAGCGTTCCAAACAACTGGCGCTGAGAAAAGTCGATGACCCCCTTGCCCTTCACGGTTTTGACCAAAGCAGCCGATGGCCGCCCTGCCTCGCTAAACACCTGCCCCTCAAACTGCGGCACTAACAACTTAGGGGCATCCAGACTAAGCTATAAGGCGCCACTTGAGAAAGGAAGCAAACGGGTATCGAAACTACCCGGCTTACGATTCTCGAACTCCAACGCACCGGGGATGCCTAACTTCGGTTCAAAGCGCCAAGAAATATTCAGATCAGTTTTTGGCGCACGCAGATCGAGATGTTGGAGGTCAAGGCTACTACTCTTAAGCAAGATCGACTGAATCGGCCGCTCCTGCCCGAACTTGAAATTGGTTTCG
>JAYVKZ010000051.1:0-13897 GCA_043767985.1 Betaproteobacteria bacterium | reverse complement strand
TAGTAAACTTACGCATCATAAAACAGGCTGAGTACGCTCAGCAATATAGCGTTTCAGGAGGTCTACGCGGATCGGCATCACGGTATAGCGCTGAGCCAGATCGGTTAGGCCAGCGAAACGCTCAGGTACCGCAGGTGCCTGACCAATCGCCTCAAAAATTGTTTCAGAAAACTTGATCGGCAAAGCCGTTTCCAGACAAATCACTGGGCCAAGAGCTGCGTGCCCAGCCAAAAGTTGCTCGGCCACATAGACACCGTCGGCCGTATGCGGGTCCATCAAATACTGGTAATTTTGATAGGCATGGCGAATCGTCTCCAGACGTTCTGCATGGTTCGAGCGGCCTGTAACAAAACCATATTGCTCGCGCGCTTTTGTTGCGCCGTCTGCGCCAAGGTCGAACCAACCTTGCGTATCGACCTGCTTCCAAAGCTCAGAAAGCCGCTTCGGATCGCGCTCCTCGAGATCGAAGACAAAACGCTCGAAGTTCGAGGCTTTACTGATATCCATTGAAGGGCTGGAGGTGAGATAGGTCTCGCGACTGGCTCGCACTCGATATCGACCAGTCTCAAAAAACTCCGCCAAGACATCGTTCTCATTGGTGGCAACGATCAACTTGTTAATGGGTAAACCCATCATGCGGGCAATATGACCTGCCAGAACGTTACCAAAATTACCCGAAGGTACACAGAACGAGACGCGCTCCTCATTGGTTTTGGTCGCAGCGAAGTAGCCTTTAAAGTAGTACACCACTTGGGCCACGACCCTCGCCCAGTTGATCGAGTTCACGGTGCCAATGCGGTAGCGACGCTTGAACTCCAAATCGTTCGATACCGCCTTGACCATGTCCTGGCAATCGTCAAACACGCCATCCGCCGCGATATTGAAAATGTTATCGTCATGCAAGCCATACATTTGCGCGCGCTGAAAAGCGCTCATGCGGCCATTGGGAGCGAGCATGAACACCTTCACGCCTTTTTTACCGCGCATGGCATATTCGGCTGCACTACCAGTGTCTCCTGAGGTTGCACCGAGAATATTGAGTTCTTGACCAGTCTCCGCCAAGACATGTTCAAACAAATTGCCCAGCAATTGCATCGCCATGTCTTTGAAGGCCAAGGTCGGGCCGTTTGACAAATGAAGCAGACCCAGACCTGGCTTTAGCCACGTCAATGGCGTGATGTCCTTGCTGCCATACACCGCTTCGGTATAGGTTTTGTTGATCAGCCTGCGCAAATCTTCCGAGCCAAAGTCGGGCGCAAAACGGTGCAGCACCTCAAAGGCTAGCTCGGCATAGGACAGTCCGCGCCAGGCGTCGAGCATCTGGCGATCTACCTGAGGATAGTTTTCGCACATGCTCAAGCCACCATCGGGCGCGAGTCCACCAAGCAATATTTCTTTAAAGGATGCAGGGGCCATGCCCCCTCGAGTAGAAAGATATTTCATTTAGTTTTTACCAGCCCATTAGGCCAACATCAGGCCAATTCTTCCTTGCGAATTCTAATCACGGTTCCTAAGACCGTCGGCAGGGCTTGAATGCGCGCGATTGAGGCATTCGCCTGGCCTTCAGTGGTGAGATGGGTGAGCAGAATCAAATCCGTTTGCTGCTCATTGTCGGCAGCTTCTCGTTGCAACACAGCATCGATCGAGATTTTCGCGTCCGCCAGAATACGAGTGATGTCGGCAATCACACCGGCCTGATCGGCCACCCGAATACGCAGGTAGTAGGCACTTTCCACTTCATCTATTGGCAAGATTTTCAACTCGCCCATGGCGCTAGATTGGAAGGCGAGAGAGGGAACTTGCGGCGCTTGCCCGGCTATCCCATTGGCAGACGCACGGGCTACATCAACCAAATCGGCAACCACCGCACTGGCCGTCGGCTCAGCCCCAGCGCCTTTGCCGTAGTACATCGTGTGGCCGACCGCATCGCCCTTCACCCAAACTGCGTTCATTGCACCTTCTACGTTGGCGATCAGGCGCTTCGTCGGAATTAACGTCGGGTGCACTCGCAGCTCAATGCCGTTCGGGCGACGCCGCGCAATGCCCAGCAACTTGATGCGATAACCGAGTTGCTCGGCGTACTTAATGTCTTCACTTTCGAGCTTGGTAATGCCTTCGATATAGGCCTGCTCAAACGACAAGGGCACACCGAAAGCAAGTGAGGCAAGAATCGTCGCCTTGTGCGCGGCATCAATACCCTCAATATCGAAGGTAGGATCGGCCTCGGCATAGCCCAGGGCCTGAGCCTCTTTCAAGACATCGGCAAAAGACGAGCCTTTATCGCGCATCTCGGACAGAATGAAATTAGTGGTGCCATTAATAATCCCCGCAAGCCACTCAATTCGATTCGCAGTGAGTCCTTCGCGAATGGCCTTAATGATCGGAATGCCACCGGCCACGGCCGCCTCGAAAGCGACGATCACGCCTTTGGCTTGCGCAGCGCTAAAGATTTCATTGCCATGCACGGCGAGCAAGGCTTTATTGGCTGTGACGACATGCTTGCCGTTGGCAATCGCCGCCAGCACCATGGTCTTGGCAATGCCGTACCCACCAATGAGCTCAATCACCACATCGATGTTGGGATCTTCAATGACGAGCTTCGCATCGGAAACCACTTCGGCGCGGCCCTTCACGACCTCCTGCGCGCGTGCGACATTCAAATCAGCCACTTTGGTGATCAGAATTTCGCGTCCCAAGCGGCGGGTAATCTCCGATTGATTGCGCGCCAACACTTCAAAAGTACCGGCACCGACGGTACCAACTCCCAACAATCCAACTCTTAATGCTTTCATCAACACACACTTTATTGTTCTCGAGGCTAGGCCGCTTCGTGCAGTCTTGCCTCAATTCAGAGGGGGCCTCTTAGGCCGAACTCGCCAGCGACAAACCGGCCCGGCGTGAACCGTTATGACGTTTACGGTAAGTCTCAAGGAAACTACCGATCCGGCCAATAGCCTCAGTCAGGTCATCGCCATTGGGTAAGAACACAATTCTCAAATGATCTGGGCTGCCCCAGTTAAATCCTGTGCCTTGTACCACCAGCACATGCTGATCCCGTAACAGCTCAAGAATGAACTCTTGGTCATTATCAATAGGGTACATCTTGGGATCGAGCTTGGGGAAAATATACAACGCGCCTTTAGGCTTCACACAAGACACCCCCGGAATGGAGGTGATAAGTTGATGGGCCAAATCACGCTGTTTACGCAGGCGTCCAGTGGGGCCCACCAGATCGTTAATACTTTGATATCCGCCGAGGGCTGTTTGAATCGCGTACTGGCCGGGGGCATTGGCGCACAGACGCATCGAGGCCAAAATATTGAGGCCGTCGATATAGTCCTTAGCATGCCGCTTATCGCCCGAGAGCACCATCCAACCAGCACGATAACCGCACGCACGATAGTTCTTCGACAAGCCACCAAAGCTGATGAACATGATGTCATCCGCAAGCGAGGCAATTGCCGTGTGTTGATGGCCGTCGTAAAGCACTTTGTCGTAAATTTCATCAGCAAAGACAATCAATTGATGCTGACGCGCTAACTCAATAATGCCCTTTAGACATTCATCTGGATAAAGCGCTCCCGTCGGGTTGTTGGGATTGATTACAACAATCGCCTTCGTACGGGGCGTGATCTTGCGTTTCATGTCCTCAAGATCGGGTATCCAATCGGCGCCTTCATCACACACGTAATGGCGCGGTGTTCCGCCCGCCAAACTGACCGCAGCGGTCCAAAGGGGATAGTCAGGCGCAGGCACCAGCACTTCATCCCCGTCATCAAGCAAGCCCTGCATCACCATCACGATGAGCTCGGACACACCGTTACCGATGTAGATGTCGTCAATGCGCACACCCTTGATATTCTTTTGCTGGGTGTAATGCATGATGGCTTTGCGTGCTGGAAACAGACCTTGAGAATCGGTATAGCCTGAGGCATTGCTCATATTGAGAATCACGTCTTGCCGGACCTCATCGGGCGCTTCGAAACCGAAAGGCGCGAGATTGCCAATGTTGAGCTTGATGATCCGGTGACCATCTTCTTCCATTTTCTTGGCCTCAACCATCACCGGTCCGCGAATGTCATAACAAACGTTCGCAAGCTTTTGCGATTTTTGAATCGGTTGAATTTGAGGTGTCATGATGGACTCGCTTTGCTGTCGGGGTGCGGACACCCGACCGGGAGCCCGCATGGTTTTAGAAGGTGGCGGCGGCGCCAGTCATAATAATGGCGCAAGTCATCGTGGTTGCGATGGCGGCAGACGTCAAGGCACGGCCAGCGAGGGCGGGTGCGACGAGACTTTGCGACAGAGACAAACTGGTGTTCATGGGCGCTAGTGTATCACCACCCTAAGCCGAGAAAGCACCGCCCAACGGTGTTCTTGCCAACTAAGCGACAATTTGGGCCAAGCCTGGTGATTCTTTCGAACCTAGCCGGTCTTGTAGACTTGCCGTTTACATCTCTCCGCGACTTTCGCTACACTTAAGCCTCATGAAGCTCCATCCCGACGCCCAAAGCAGTTTGAACACAGTCACCGCCTATGGCGACACCTATATCGACATCAACGCCCAGCGCTTTGAGAAAACCGTTTTGGTGCAGCCCGAGGGCCATGTTGAAATCTTGACACTCGCCACATTTCCTGAGATGGACGAGCCATTTTTTTCAAAATTGGCGGAACTACAGCCTGAGTTGGTCATTTTGGGAACTGGCAATAAACAACGCTTCCCTCACCCAAAATTAACACGGGCTTTGATAGAGCAAAGAATTGGCCTTGAGAGTATGACTACTGCCGCAGCCGTCAGAACCTACAATATCTTGATGGCGGAAGGACGAAAGGTCCTGGGCGCCTTTTTGATTGAAGGCACTGCGGGCGGGGTCGGGAAGGCTTAGCGATGGCTGCCAGTTTGGAAATCTTTCTTTAATTTTTACATTGACCCCTGAAAAAAGTTAATCATGACTGTCACCCTCGGCAAGAAAGTAGCGGATTTTGAAGCCATGAGCACGGAGCTTGCAACCTCAGGCGAACCAACCACGTTCAAACTCAGCCAGAGGAAAACAGCCAAACTGGTGCTTTACTTTTATCCAAAAGACAGCACACCAGGCTGCACTACCGAAGGTTCAGACTTTCGGGAGCATTACGCGAGCTTTCTCAAGGCAGGCTGTGATGTGCTTGGCGTATCTCGGGACAGCCTAAAGGCCCATGCCTCATTTCGCAGCAAGTTTGAGTTTCCTTTTCATCTGCTAAGCGACCAGGAAGAAGCGCTCTGTGCCCAATTTGAGGTGATGAAAATGAAGAATATGTACGGCAAACAAGTCCGAGGCATCGAGAGATCAACCTTCGTCATTGACGCACATGGCAAACTCGCTCAAGAATGGCGAGGGGTGAAAGTTGCTGGCCATGTTGCCGAAGTGTTAGCCTTTGTACAAACCATGCCCTAGCGTTTTGAAGCACCAGCCACAGAACACCTTAGTTTTTGCCACGCCGGCCCACTTAGACTGATCACGGAATGCCTTTACCGAAACTACCGACTAAACCCGCCGCCTTGCTCGATGCAAGCCATTTCAGCGATCTCAAGCCCACTCGAAAAGCTTTCCCCACCCGTGCTCAAGACGCGCCTCAGGCGAGAAGTATCGCTGAGCCTGTGGCTGTGATACCCGCTAAAAAGCTTGCCCCTCCCGAGGCACCTCAACTCATTAGCTCAAGTAACCCCGAGGCAAGAATCAGTAGACAGGTTAAGAGTATTGACGCGAAAGATAGTCCGCAAAAAATCTCGAAGCAGAGCGGAAAGGCCAAAAGCCATCGCCCAAAATCCATCTCACTCGCGGACAGTTCCACCCGTAGACTCTTTGTGCTCGACACCAATGTGCTGATGCATGACCCACAGAGCCTGTTCCGCTTTGCTGAACATGATGTGTTTATTCCCATCATGGTGCTGGAAGAGCTGGACAACAACAAAAAGGGCATGACCGAAGTCGCCCGGAATGCTCGCCAAGTCAGTCGCTCGCTCGACAGCCTGATTGCTGCAAACGGCAAAACATTAGAAGGCGGGATTCCGCTTTCAGGCTTAGGTAATCGCGATGCTACCGGTCGTCTTTACTTGCAAACCCAGGCACTGAGCTCGCTTTTGCCGGCGAACTTACCAATAGGCAAAGCGGACAATCAAATTCTTGGCGTGCTGAAAGCACTTGGTGAACAGTACCCGCAGCGACAAGTCGCCCTGGTGTCGAAAGACATCAATATGCGGATCAAGGCCTCTGCCTTGGGCCTGATGGCTGAAGACTATTTCAACGATCAAGTGCTTGAGGACAGCGATTTACTGTACACCGGCATCCTCGAGCTGCCTGCTGATTTCTGGGATAAACATGGTAAAGGCATTGAGTCCTGGCAACAGAACGGCCATACCTACTACCGAATTACCGGCCCACTGGTCGCGGGCATGCTGCTCAACCAATTTGTATATTTTGAGGGCACCCTCCCCTTGCAAGCCAAGGTCAAGGAGCTGAGTGGGCGAACCGCAGTCTTGCAGACCTTGAAGGATTACACCCATCTGAAGAACTCGGTATGGGGCATCACCGCGCGTAATCGTGAACAAAATTTTGCCATGAATTTGTTGATGGACCCGGACATTGATTTTGTCACCTTGCTGGGTCAGGCCGGCACCGGTAAAACCTTGCTAGCGCTTGCCGCTGGCCTGTCGCAAATTCTGGAGCAAAAACGCTACAGCGAGATCATCATGACGCGGGCCACCGTGCCGGTTGGGGAAGACATCGGCTACCTCCCAGGGACGGAAGAAGAGAAGATGCAACCTTGGATGGGAGCACTGGAAGACAATCTGGAAATTCTCAACAAGACAGACCCGAGCGCGGGAGAATGGGGGCGCTCGGCGACCTCAGACTTGATCCGCTCGCGCATCAAGGTGAAGGCCCTGTCCTTCATGCGGGGACGCACCTTCCAAAGCAAGTTTTTGATTATTGACGAAGCGCAAAACTTGACCCCTAAACAAATGAAAACCTTGATTACCCGGGCCGGCCCAGGTACCAAGGTATTGTGTATGGGCAACATTGCGCAGATCGATACGCCCTACCTCACAGAAGGTTCGTCCGGCATCTCTTACGTCGTAGATCGTTTCAAAGGCTGGGCCCATTCTGGGCATATCACCTTGCAACGCGGGGAACGGTCTCGTTTGGCAGATTTTGCGACGGAGGCCTTATAAGGCAAGTTATTCATCAATCCGCCTTGATCCCTTGGGCCTTCACCAGGCGAGCTATGGTCTCATTCTCGGACTTGACGATGGCACGCAATTGATCCGGTGTGACCAGCATTGAGTCCGCACCCTTGATGCTGGGCTTGGCCAATAACACCGGGTCCTCGAACACCAGCTTAAAGGCTGCGCTAATCTTCTCAGCGATGGCTGGGGGCAGGTTGGGCGGCGCGAACACCGCGAACCAACCTTGGGAGTCGAAGCCCTTCAGCCCAAGTTCTGAGAGGGTCGGCACATTCGGCAACAGGGGCGTGCGCCTGTTTGAAGTGACCGCAATGGGTTTGAGTTGGTTGGCTTGAATGTAGGGTAAAGAGGGCACGATGGTCGCAAAAGACATCTGCACCTGACCACTGAGCAGATCGAGCAAGGCGGGCGCGGCACCTCGATACGGAATATGAAGAATATGAGTCTTGGTGAGGTTTTTAAACAGCTCGCCAGAAATATGGTGCATTGAACCCTGACCCGAGCTGGAATACGACATGCTGCCCGGTTTGGCCTTGGCCTGCTTGATTAAATCCTCCAAATTTTGCGCTGGATTCTGCGGATTGACCAAGAGCACAAAGGGCAGTTTCGAAATGCCAGTAATTGGCGTAAAACCCGTCACAGGATCGAAAGGGAGTTTTCGGAAACTTCCTTGAATGGTGAGCGGGCCGTTATCCAGCAAACCAATGGTGTAGCCATCTGGAGCGCTTTTGGACACCACATCGGCTCCGATCGCCCCACCAGCGCCGGGCTTATAGTCCACGATGATTGTTTGTCCGAGGGCCTTGCTTAAGCCAGGAATCAGATCGCGGGCGAGGGAGTCCGCAGAGCCGCCCGGTGGATAACCAACCACCATGCGAATCGGCTGCTTTGAAGGCCATTCTTGCGCTAGACTTGCGCCCGTCAGGGTAGCAAGGCAAGTCATCAGAACAAAGGGAACTAAGGCCTTATTCATCTAGACCGCTAATGCCATAGGTAGAATTTGCGAAGCGGGTGTACTGCCCCATAAACGTCAGCCGCACTTTACCCGTTGGGCCATTTCTTTGCTTACCAATGATGATTTCGGCAATGCCCTTGTCGGGCGTATCGGGGTTATAGACCTCGTCACGATAAATAAACAAGATCACGTCAGCATCCTGCTCAATAGCACCGGATTCACGCAGGTCCGACATCATCGGGCGTTTATCGGCGCGTTGCTCAAGCGAGCGATTCAACTGTGAGAGTGCAATGACCGGGCAATTCAACTCTTTAGCCAAGGCCTTCAAGGAGCGGGAAATTTCCGAGACTTCGGCCGCGCGATTCTCGCCCTGGCGAGTGGACGACATTAACTGCAAATAGTCGACCACAATCAAGCCCAGGCCCTTGCAAGTTCTGGCTAAGCGACGGGCGCGAGAACGCAACTCGAGCGCCGACAGTGCCGGGGTCTCATCAATATAAAGCGGAGCATCCTGGGTTTTTTGAGTGGCCGCCATGAGCTTAGACCAATCATCCTCATTTAAACGCCCCGTCCGCAAGCGTTGTGAATCCAGCATGCCTACTGAGCACAGCAAACGCATGGCCAACTGCGTGTCACCCATCTCCATACTGAATACAGCAACCGGCATTTGCAGGTTTACAGCAACATGCTCACCGATGTTCAAGGCGAAGGCCGTTTTGCCCATCGAGGGGCGACCCGCGACAATCACCAAATCGCCAGGCTGTAGGCCGGCCGTCATTTTGTCTAGATCGGCAAAGCCCGTGGCAACTCCGGTGACATCCTCCGCCCCACCCTGCTCATACAGTTCGCCGACTCTTTGCACGACCTTGGCGATCACATCGCCGAGCGGCAAGAAACCTGCCTGACCGCGCGAGCGCGCTTCGGAGATGGCCAGCATCTTCGATTCAGCTTCGTCCAAAATATCTCGGGTGTCGCGGCCTTGTGGGCTGAAGGCTGCACCGGAAATTTCGTCCGCCGTGGTGATCAGGCGTCGCAAAATGGAGCGATCCCGAACCAGTTCAGCATAGCGACGGATATTGGCCCCAGAGGGCGTCTCGATGGCTAAAGAATTGAGGTAACCAATACCCCCCGAAACATCGGCCTCATGGCCAGCAGATTTAACCGCCTCAAAAACCGTCACTACGTCGGCAGGCTGATTTTTTTCGATCAGGCGCAAAATTTGCGCAAAGATCACCCGATGCTCATAGCGGTAAAAATCCTCCTCCTTGATGACATCGGCGACTCGGTCAAAGGCTTGGTTGTCGATCAATAGGCCGCCCAAAACCGACTGTTCAGCCTCGGCGGAGTGCGGCGGCACCTTGAGGGCTGCAAGCTCGGGGTCGGCAAATCGTTGAATGGGGAAGGTGGCGGACAAGGGGCGGTCAATCTACTTGAGGGAGAACTTTCTCGGGGCGACAATTTAACTGCAAAAGGAAGCAGCAAAACGAAAAAAAATCGCTGGGGGGGATAGTCTAACTCACCACTGAGCGTCACCGAAAAATCAAATTCAGTTGTAGACAGCTTGCGAACACCAAATTGGAGCCACAGACTTCGACTGTCAGAATGCAAAAACGCGCCAGATAAGGCGCGTTTTTTTCAATCCGTCTACCCCAATTTCCGGGGCATTTCTAGAGGCGCAGACTTAAACCGCTTCGCCAACTACGTTCACCGTGATCTCGCACACCACATCGGTATGCAAGGCCACTTCAACTTTATGCTCGCCAACAGTCTTCAAAGGACCATTCGGCATACGCACTTGAGCTTTTTCTACCGCGAAAGCTTGCTTTTTCAGGCCCTCGGCGATGTCATAGTTAGTGACCGATCCAAACAAACGACCATCCACGCCTGCTTTTTCGCTGAGCGCGAGCACCAAGCCGGTGAGCTTTTCGCCAGCAGCTTGCGCTACCGCTAATTTCTCGGCGGCGGCTTTTTCGAGCTCTGCGCGGCGGGCGGCAAACTCATCAATCGCCTTCTTGGTGGCGCGCTTGGCGATACCTTTAGGGATTAAGAAGTTACGGGCATAGCCATCCTTAACGCGGACAACATCGCCTAACTGGCCAAGATTGACCACTTTATCCATCAAAATAATTTGCATCTTGAATTCTCCGTGGGGGCCGTGGCTTAGTGGTTGTCAGTGAATGGCAACAGGGCCAGGAAACGGGCACGCTTAATCGCGACAGTCAGTTGACGCTGGTACTTGGCAGTCGTACCGCTCAAACGGGCTGGGCTGATCTTGCCGTTTTCGGTGATGAAGTCTTTGAGAACTTCAACATCTTTGTAGTCGATGTACTCGACCTTTTCTGCCGTGAAGCGGCAGAATTTTTTGCGTTTAAACAAGGCCACCTGTGTGGGGCGCTTACCTTTGTTGCGGTCTTTATCACCGCGACGTTGAAATGGTGCCATTAGAAACTCCTAATTTTGAATCTTGTTCACGTACCAGTTTGTTCAATCAAACTCTGCACATGCACGATCAAAGACATTGAACCGCGTTTCGCACTCGCCAAAAAACCCTTCACCTTGATTTCGCGCCCCAAGCTCAGATGACTTGCTTGAAGTGCTAGAGGACCTGCAAAGCGACATCGAAAACTTTGCTCGATTTTGCGTTTCATCCCTGCTTCAATTTGCTCGGACTGATGCTCAATTTCAGCATTCAGCAAGGGCACGCCGGCCGGGGTGTATCGCACTGTATCGATCTGGGAAAGAACCCCAGTGACCTCTACAAAATTACTGGACAAAATGGGTTGAGTGAACTTCGGTCAAATTTACGTTTTAAAGATTAGTACGCAGGCGCATCCGATGCGGACTTGCGTGACTCTTCTCTTTGTACTTGCTTCAACATCGGCGATTGGCCGGTTTCAGCTTTCTTCATCACCACAACCAGGGTGCGAAGAATCGCATCATTGAAACGAAAACCATGCTCAAGCTCAGTCAGCACAGCAGGGGTGGTTTCAATGTTGAGAAGCACGTAGTGAGCTTTCGCTACTTTTTGAATTGGGTAAGTCAGCTGGCGACGACCCCAATCTTCAAAACGGTGAATCTTGCCTTGTGCAGCTTCGATCGTGGTTTTATACCGCTCGACCATGGCAGGCACTTGCTCGCTCTGGTCTGGGTGAATGACCAAAACAATTTCGTAATGACGCATTTTTTCTCCAATTTATGTAAGTCCTCATGGACAAACCCAAATGGCTAGAGGTGAATCGATATATTCCGATGGCTTCATCTAAGAAAGCCATGCGCGAAAAAATTGACCACCCTCCAACCGGGGGCGAAGGCCGAAAATTCGCGCGTCTAAAGCGAATAGTGGCGAGGAACCCGTGATTATAGCAGAAAGTCCTGGGTTTCGGGGGAGATACCCCTGAGGGAGCGACGAGTTATTCGAAACCTTGGGTAGGCCCTGCTCATCTCGTTTACCTTAAATTGAACCAAACTCGCGTACGACGGCTGGTAAGGCAACGATACTCAGAGGCGAGAAACAGCGCTCGTCACAGCTCCTAACTAACCGCCTTTTCAGGCTCGATCTCATCGGCAATCAAGGCTCGTAATTGCTTCTTCAGTGAAATGACTGCGTGGTCATCTTCGCTACGGGGTCTTGGAATTTCAACCACGATATTGGCTTTCACCGTGCCTGGTCTTTTGGTCATCACGATGATGCGATCCGATAGCTTGATGGCTTCCTCAATGGAATGGGTGATGAGCACCATGGTTTTGCGGGTCGCCAAAGAAATTCGCACAAGCTCATCTTGCAGGAGCCCGCGATTTTGCGCATCTAGCGCTGCGAAGGGCTCATCAAGGAGCGCGACATGAGGCTCGACGGCCAAGGCGCGAGCGATCGCTACCCTTTGTTTCATCCCCCCCGAAAGCTGGTGAGGCAGGCGGCTCTCAAAGCCTGAGAGGCCCACGAGTTGGATCTGTTCAGCCACGCGACGCTTACACTCCTCCTCTGGCTCGCCTTTAATCTCTAGGCCAAAGGCGATGTTTTGGGCGACTGTCAGCCAAGGAAACAGCGCATAGTCTTGAAACACCATCGTGCGCGTCCAATGGGGCGGGCCGACCGGCGTGCCGTCAAGCGTGACGGATCCGCCCGTGGTGCCTTCGAAACCGGCCATGATGTTGAGCAAGGTTGTTTTGCCACAACCAGAGTGCCCCAGCAGGCAACAAAACTCATGGTCTTCCACCACGAAGTTCACGTCGCGAAGCGCCACAACATCGCCCTGCCCCGGCTGAAGCGCAGGATAGGTTTTGTGAACATGATCGACAACTAATCTGGCCATAAGACTTTGACTTTTTCAGATGTTACGGGTGATTGACTCAAGGCGATTGACTCATGTGTGAAGCGGTCTAGGGTCATCACTTTTGGGCGGCGAGCGACCAGGGCAACATGCGCTTGGCCACATTTCGAATCAGCAGGTCGATCAACAATCCGACCACACCGATGGTGAGCATGCCTAGAATAACGACATCGGTCTTGAGCAAACTTCGGGCGTCGTTGATCAGGAACCCTAGCCCCGAGCTGGCCCCCACCAGCTCGGCCGCGACCAGCGCCATCCATCCCACCCCAAAGCCAATCCTGATCCCGGTCAAGACCTGGGGCAAGGCGGCCGGCAACACGACTCGTTTGAGGATTTGCCACTCGCTGGCGCCCAAACAACGCGCGGCACGGACCAGGTTGGGTTCAATGTTTTTGACGCCCTGAATCGTATTGATCAAGAGCGGAAAAAAGATGCCCAGAAAAATGATGAACTGGTTCTGCCCATTACCGATGCCCAGCCACAAAATCGACAAAGGAATCCAGGCAATCGGCGGAATCGGGCGCAGTATCTCAATAATGGGATCGAGCTGTTCGTGCACTCGCTTCCACCAGCCCATGGCAATACCAATCGGCACTGCGCTGAGTGCAAAGGCGAAGGCAATCAATTCGCGGCGCAGCGACTGCCACAGATGGCTGAGCAGCTCGCCAGAGCCGATCATCTCGAAGGCCGCCTTGATGATCGCCGAGGGTGGCGGCAAAAGTGTACTCAATTCTGGCCGCCCTTTTGGCAGCCAGTACCCAGCCACAAATTGCCAAACCAGAAACACAACCGCGAAGGTGGCCCACCGGGTGAGCCAATTCAAGTTCCCGGTTGGCGCTGCTTTCGCCTGAGACAAGGGTGGATTCACGCTTACCCCGGCTGCACAGTTTGTCCGTTGAAGCTGAAAGGCTTGGTCAGGTCACCCTTTTCTGGGAAGGCTTGAGGGCCTTTCATGGTCAGAATCGTGTCGTAGTTTGGATAAGGAAGTTCACCGATCTTGCCGGTCCAGGCAGCGGGAATCGTCGGCGGAACCGTTGGGACCTTCAAACCGAGACGCTCAAAGGTTGACTTCATGAATTGCGGGGCGAACACGGTGGCAAACTCTTTTTGCGAAAACGGTGTTTTGAGTCGCTTATTCTCGAAAAGCCACTTGGCAATGCGTTCGTTTTCCTTAGCCCAAAACTCTGCGATGGGGTAAACGTAGGTGGGCTTGTACCAGTTGTTGTACTCAATCAATTGCTGGGTTAAAAGGGTGCGCGGTGCGTTCTTCAGGTTAGGGTCTTCCATCATGGCGGTGACGGCAGGTTCGACATTTAGACGCAACCACAACGTGGCTTCCATGATTGCATCCGTCAGGGCCTGAACCACATCGGGCACATTGTCGACCAGCTC
>JAYVKZ010000050.1:0-1983 GCA_043767985.1 Betaproteobacteria bacterium | reverse complement strand
CCTCGCACGATCGACATAATGTCGACAACCTGATCGCCCTTGAGAATCCCTAAGCGAAAGTCGTTAAAGTAAAGAATTTTCAAGATCATCTCCCCTGTTGGCACTGTGCCTATCGTATTATCCTAAAAGGATTGGGAAAGCTAGTCCTTCGTTTTGTTTTCATTATGTTGTTGTCGTTACTCTTTTATTAATATGCTCCTTCTTATAAATAGAGGATTGATTCAATGAACTCGAAGATTGCATCCACCTCCCGCCGCCAAGTCTTAGTGGCAGGCGTTGGCGCTCTTGGTTTGCCCCTCGCGAGTTGGGCTGCGATTGCCTCGAATACCGCTGAGCAATCGCTGCCCGTGGGCCAAAGACTGATTCTTTCTGGACGATTGACGGACGCAAGGGGCGTGGCCGTAGCGAAGGCCACGATTGCACTGAATAGGCCGGACGAGACCACTCTTTCAGATGCGGACGGCCGTTTCATGATGATCACCACGGTGCCAGTGGCCCAAGATCTAGAGTTAGTGGTGACAAGCGAATCTGGTCAGATCGTTCACCAAAGCCTTGCTCTTTTTGGCTCAGTTCATTCTGGTGCCACCACTGAGTGGGTGACCGCGACTACCCTCTATGAAGGCGACAGAGTGTGGCGCTCGAGCGTTGCTCTCTCTATGGCGGCTTGAGCGGCAGGCTCTAGGACCTGGATAAAGCACCTCCTAGGAGACTAGATCGCCTTGGATCTTGTTGCGCCGACTCAAACCGCCAGCGTAGAGGGCTTGAAAACAGTGGTCTACGGCCTCACCTTGCATGCAATGAGCATGATTCTGCCGACCACGAAATGTCGGGGCGGATCATCGAAACGCTGAGAGGACGCTACCCATGAGACTCGATAAACTGACCACGCAATTCCAGCAAGCACTCGGCGATGCCCAGAGCTTGGCCTTGGCCAATGACCAACAATTCATTGAGCCGGTGCATTTGCTGTCCGCTCTAACCGCACAAACCGATGGCTCGGCGTATGCTCTTTTGCAACGCGCTGGGGCTCGCCCTGCCGCTATTAAGGCGGCGGCCGATCTGGCGATCAAGCGCCTGCCACAGGTTAGTGGCACGAACGGCGAGATTCAAATTGGTCGCGACCTGGTCAACCTGATGAACCTGACCGAGAAAGAAGCCCTCAAACGGGGTGACCAGTACATTGCCAGTGAAATGTTCCTGTTAGCAATCGCTGACGACAAAGGCGAGGCCGGCCGCATCGTGCGCGAGGGCGGGCTGAGTCGAAAAGCGCTGGAGTCCACCCTGGATTCAGTTCGAGGAACAAGCAATGTGGACTCCGCCGATGCTGACGGCCAGCGCGAGTCACTCAAAAAATATTGTGTCGATTTAACCGAGCGTGCTCAACAAGGCAAGCTCGATCCGGTGATCGGTCGCGACGACGAAATTCGCCGAGCCATTCAGATTTTACAACGCCGTACCAAGAACAATCCGGTGTTGATTGGTGAGCCAGGTGTGGGCAAGACCGCCATTGTTGAAGGTTTGGCGCAACGCATTATTAACGGTGAAGTGCCCGAATCGCTTAAGAACAAGCGCGTACTGGTACTGGATATGGCCTCGCTCTTGGCCGGTGCCAAGTATCGTGGCGAGTTTGAAGAACGCCTGAAGGGTGTGCTCAAAGATATTGCCAAAGACGAAGGGCAAACCATCGTCTTTATCGACGAGCTGCATACCATGGTGGGTGCGGGCAAAGCAGAAGGTGCGATCGATGCCGGCAATATGCTCAAGCCCGCTTTAGCGCGTGGCGAGTTGCATTGCATTGGCGCCACTACGCTCGACGAGTATCGCAAGTATGTCGAGAAAGATGCAGCGCTCGAGCGGCGCTTTCAAAAGGTCATGGTCGAGGAGCCCAGCGTGGAATCCACTGTGGCAATTTTGCGCGGCCTGCAGGAAAAGTATGAGCTGCATCACGGCGTTGAAATTACTGATCCCGCGATTGTGGCGGCG
>JAYVKZ010000049.1:0-8703 GCA_043767985.1 Betaproteobacteria bacterium | reverse complement strand
TACAAGGGATTCCGTATCGTGTCCCGCCGCATAGGCGGTTGAGAAATAGCAAAGCGAGCTATTACGACAGGGACACCGGTGTCCCGCCGCATAGGCGGTTGAGAAACAAGCTGATAGCGCACGGCTAGGTGGCGTGTAGTGTCCCGCCGCATAGGCGGTTGAGAAAGCTACACGACGACGCGAGCCACGACGCCGACGGTGTCCCGCCGCATAGGCGGTTGAGAAAGCTGGCTGGCGCATGAGGTAGGGTGGATCGTGGTGTCCCGCCGCATAGGCGGTTGAGAAAGAAGCTGAGAAGATTCGTGCTGAAGCCAAGGCGTGTCCCGCCGCATAGGCGGTTGAGAAAACATTCTCGCCGACAAGCGCGGCGACATGGGAGTGTCCCGCCGCATAGGCGGTTGAGAAAATCCATTCGGCCTTGAAAAAGTCTCCCGTCTCGTGTCCCGCCGCATAGGCGGTTGAGAAAACCCGAAAGACATTCAGCGATTCCATCGACCAGTGTCCCGCCGCATAGGCGGTTGAGAAATTTGACAAAGTCAGCGGGACAGGGCGGCCGTTGTGTCCCGCTGCATAGGCGGTTGAGAAAGCGCCGTCGCCACAAGAGTCATCGAGTGTGGTGTGTCCCGCCGCTTAGGCGGTTGAGAAAGGTGGGAAATGCTTATCAAAACGTGATGTACCATTTCCCGCCGCGTCGGACGTTGAACGGGACATGCTGTAATCAACCATAGGGCCCCAACGTCCTGCTGTTTAGTCTGGCCAGTGCGCGTCACCTTGTAAACTACTCTAGAAGTTCCTTTGAAGCCAAAGATCGAATTGCCTTTAAATAGAAACATCTCTTGGTAGATCTTAAACATGTAACCTTAAGGTATGAGTCTATATTGGCGCCGCTAAATGATCAGACCGCACTGTGGATCGGCTTACCCACATCCGAACCAGATCGCGCCTTCAATTTTGTTCTTGCACCCGGTTGTGATCTCGGCGAGCTTTACACCTCACAAACTCACCCACACGCGCTTTTCCTGTCTTTAGACATGGAGCGTCTGCGCACACAAGAGCTGAAACTAAGGCTAGGCGCCTTGATTGGCCCCTTTGATGTGATCGTTCTCTCCAAGGAGTTTCTGAGTCGCAACGCCTACATGATCGGTTCGATGCGAGTGGCCTTGCTGAAGCTTTGTCACCATTCGAGTCAAGTCATGGTGGAAGGCGCGTGGAGAAGCTTTTACGGTGGCGGGAGCGATGACAGCGACGGTTCAAGCGATGACTCGAGCGCTACCTTAAAAAGACCGACTGATCATCAGCGGGTCGACAAAGTGCTCAGCGAGATATCGCAAGTCATCGCGCGTAGCCTGCCAGGATGGCCGGTTGGCAAAACCAGTTTAAGTCGGCGTGCAAATACTGAAGATTCAATGACCAACGATGACCCTAGAAGCCACTGGGAAGATCGACTTCGCCACCGTTGGCAGGGCATCACGCGAGCGCAAGCAGAAACTCGAGAACCGAATTTGGAAGCAAAGCGCAACCTAGAGCACCAAGCGAAAAGCGTTGCCATCATCGGCGGTGGTATTGCCGGCGTTACGCTGGCTCTTGAACTCTTCAAGCGCGGCCATGTTATTGAATTGTTCGAAGCCGACTCCGAGCTGCTTAATGAAGGATCGTCCCAGCCCTTACTCGCCACCTATCCTCAATTCTCGAAGGACGCCAATAGTCTCAGCCTTCTGACCCAGTACAGTCTTCAATTGCTGGCCCGCAGCCCCTACGCTCACCTCATTAACTTCTCGGGTCGTTTCCAACCGGCAACAGCCCCTAGCCACGCGGATACCCAAAAGGCTCTAGTGCATCGACTTGGTTTAGCTCCCGAACTTTTGCAGTACCTAAGCCCCGCGGAGGCCGCGTCACACTGGCGTGCCTTTCACCAGACTACTGCACCATCAATGACGCAAGCCGAGCCAGTCAAAACGGAAAGACCTGGTGGCCTTTGGATGTCGCTTGGCGGCAATCTCAATGTGAATGAAGTTCGCAAGCATGTCCTAAAGGTTGCGGAAGAAAATCCCCGGCACTTGAAGCTTCACCTTGGGCAGCGAACCAGTTTGTCCGCGGTGGTGAATCATTTTCAATCCGTCATATTGGCAGCAGGTCAGGCGTCGCCGAACTTACTTGGGAATTCACCCATCCATGCGCGTTTGCTCGAGCGCGCATCTTGGAACGTATTCTCGGGAAGTAGCTTTTCAGTTCGAGCGATCTGTCCCACGCTTGCATCCCCCACTGGCCTCACCTCAACGTCGAAAGCCTCGCAAAGGACGAAAGCGACACTAGGCAAACGAGCGATCCCTAAAGCCCCAAGGTCTCCCATCTTCGGTGGCGCCGTCAGCTTACAAACGCTGGGTGAAGGTGAATGGTTAATCGGATCGAGCTACTTTGACGCCAAGTCTCAAGCGCCGAGCGAAGCGTCGCAATGGGACCAACTCGTCGAGGGCGCCCGCGTACTCACTGGCGACTCGCTAAACATTTTCGTCAAGCAAGGGGTGCACTCTGGTCCGCGCTGCACCGTGCGGGATCGCATGCCGCTCATTGGTCCCTTGGCAAGATCTCAAGAGGCCCGGCAATCTGCACAGATCTATCTTGCAACCGCCTTCGGTTCCCGTGGATTGTTGTGGGCGCACCTCGCCGCGCAACTGATTGCCGATCACATTGACGGAATTTCGCCACGGGTTGGAATGAAGGCGTTAAAATCAATTGATGCACTAAGATATGCCGAGCGCCCGAAAAGCGCTTTTGATGAATAACGATATTGAAGCTCATGGCCAAATTAAAACCCGCAAGTAAATCTGCGCCGACCCCCGCCCCAAAACTCTTTTACGATTGCAGCAAATGCCCCGGCTACTGCTGTAGCTATCCACGCATCGAGGTCAAGGACAGCGATGTTGATCGTCTCGCCAAGCATCTCGGCATGACCAGCCAAGAAGTCTCGCGCAAGTACACCCGCATGTACGACAAAACTGAGCGCATCCTGCGCCAACAAAAGGACGAGATCTACGGCAATATTTGCAAGTTCTTCGACACCACCGAGCGTCGTTGCACGGTATATGAGGGCCGCCCAAGTGTATGCCGCGAGTATCCGAATAAGTCCAAGTGTGGCTATTACGAATTCATTAAGTTTGAGCGCGATCAGCAGGAAGACAAAACCTATTTGCCGATGGTGCGTGCTTAGTTAAGGGGTTTGTACTTGATGAGACGGTACTTGTTACTAACAACGGCCTGCCTCAGCCTTGTAGCTTCGGCTTGTGCACAAGCTCAGAGCTTCCCTGACAAGCCCGTTCGCATCGTGGTGCCTTACGGTGCTGGCGGCGGCACCGACCAACTGGCAAGGCTTCTCGCGGAGCGCCTGAGCAGCCGCTGGGGTAAGGCAGTGACGGTAGAAAACAAGGCGGGCGCCGATGGCGTCATTGGTACCGACGCGGTTGGCAAGAGCACGCCGGACGGACATACTTTGGCCTTAGTTGTCGGCTCACATACCGTGAACGCATTCTTTAATAAAAGCATGCCCTTCGACCCAGTGAAGGACTTCGTGCCCATCACCCTAGTCGCCTATTCGCCCATCGCCATGGTGGTCACCCCACAAATGGCGGTGACTAGTGCACAGGATTTGGTCGTCAAGCTCAAGGCCAATGAAGGCAAAAACACCTACGGCTCGAGCGAGAAAGTCACCCGCCTGTCAGGCGAGCTCTTCAGCCAGGAAACCGGTGGAAAAATGACTTACGTGCCCTATAAGGGTGGCGCTCAGCTGATGGGCGATATGCTGGGTGGACATACCGATATTGGCTTTACCTCCATGCTCACGGTCATCCAACATCATCGTGCGGGTAAACTCAAAGTGCTGACGGTGGGTAGTGAAAAACGTCATGGCGCCCTGCCCGATGTGCCCACCATGAGCGAAGCGGGTTACCCAGGGGCCGCGAGCGTGGTGTGGTATGGACTGATCGCACCTCGGGCCGTCCCCAAAAGCATCGTGGATAAAATTCAAGCCGACGTGAGTGCCGTGCTGGGTGAGGCGAGCGTGAAGGAACTGATTGATCGTCAAGGCGGTATCCCAGTCGGTAACACCTCTGAGCAATTCGCCAAAGTGATTCAAGACGACGCTCGTCGCTGGGCACGTGTTGTGAGCGCGGCGGGCATTCAGCCCGAATAATCCTAAAGAAGAAACCACCATGACGACTGCGACCCAAGCCTGCGATCCTCCTCTTAGCTTTCCGGTGCTACAGCAACATATCAGTGCAGGAGCCAAAAGAGCGAGCCTACGCAAGTGTCTCGAAGATCAAAGTCGACTGACCGCAGCCCCCGGTATCTATGACATGGTATCCGCAAGAGTCGCCAGTACCTTTGGTTTCGACTGCCTTTACATGACGGGCTTTGGAAGCGTGGCCTCGGCCTACGGCCTACCCGATGCAGGCATCGCCTCCTACACCGAGATGCTGGCCATTGTGCAAAGGCTGTGCGCCAACAGCCATCTGCCCATCATTTGTGACGGCGATACTGGTTACGGCGGCCCCTTGAATGTACATCAAGCAGTGCGCGGCTACGAGGCAGCGGGCGCTGCGGGCATTCAACTGGAAGATCAAGAGTTCCCAAAGAAGTGTGGTCACACCTTGGGCCGAAGAGTCATCCCTTTGGATGACGCTATTCTTAAAATTCGTGCAGCCGCCGCAGCCAGGCTGGACCCAAACTTTCTGATCGTCGCCCGTACCGATGCGCGAACCAGCCTTGGGTTAGACGCAGCGCTTGAGCGCGCCCGAGCTTTTGCAGCCGCTGGTGCAGATGTACTTTTTGTAGAGTCCCCAGAATCTGAAACCGAAATGCGCGCCATTGGTGCGCTGGGACGTGAGCTCGGTAAACCCATGCTGGTGAATTGTGTAGAGGGAGGACGTACACCTGTGCTGCCGCGTGAGCAATTGTTAGACCTTGGATATCGCTTAGCGATTTATCCGGTCACCTCTTTGTTGACGGTGGTCCAAGCACTGCAAACCACCTACAAGGCGATGCTACCGACCGAGGACGGCGTCACCCTTCCCCTGCCCCATGCGGACTTCAAAGCGCTCACCAGTCTGATGGGCTTTGAGTCGGTTTACGAGTTCGAACAAAATCTTCTGCGTTAGCGTTTCAATCGTTAGCAGCAAATCGCTCCAGGTAATGATCAGCATCCCCAAACGCCTGCGAAATCATCGTCAAGCGCTTAAAGGTATGGCTCACCTTCATCTCCTGAGTCATACCCATACCACCATGCAACTGAATCGCCTCTTGGCCCACTTGACGACAAGCATCAGCAAGCTTTACGCGAGCGGCGGCGACAATATGACGACGTTCACGCGCGGTAATCGCGCTTTTGGCGTATTGATCCACCGCATTGGCGGCGAGCAAACTGATGGAATCGGCCTGCCTAGTCACAATAGTCATATCCACCATACGATGCTGGAGGGCTTGGAAACTTCCAATATTGACGCCAAATTGCTTGCGTGACTTGAGGTAGTCCAGTGTCATTGCGTTCGCGTCGTCCATCAATCCGACGGCCTCACCGCACAGGAGCACTGAGGAGAAGTCGAGAGCTTCATCGAGCGCCTCAAAGCCAGCCCCAAGCAGGCCAATCAAAGCCTCTGGCCCGACCTTGACGTTTGCGAAAGTGACATCGGCGGAGCGCTGGTTATCCACGGTACGCTCAGTTTTGAGCGATACACCTGCGGCCTTGGCACTCACCAAGAACAAGCTGATGCCTTTGGCATTCACATTCGCTTCACTGGTTCGAGCGCTGACTACAAAATGATCAGCATGCGGGCCGTGAATGACCATGATCTTGGTGCCGTTCAAAACGAAGTTTGGCCCGTCGGGTGTTGCAATAGTTTGTACATCGGCAGGGTCGTAACGCGACTGTCGCTCGGAATAGGCTAGCGCCAGCTTGATGGTTCCGTCCATGACACCCGGGAGTACCGCCTGTTTTTGCGCCGCGCTGCCCTGTTGCTCAATTAATCGGCCAGCCAGACCTACGGTCTGCAGATAGGGCTCAAGTAGCAGGCCCCGTCCGAGAGCCTTCATGGTGGGTAACATGCCCATGGCACCCGCTGCAAAACCGCCTTCTGCCTCGCCAAACGGCAAGGATAGGAGGCCCATCTCGGCCATCTGTGCCCACACGGCTTGGCTCATGCCAGCGTCGCTGGCGATGACTTTTTTGCGAGCCTCGAAGCTGTAACCATCATCAATCAAACGTTTGACGCTATCGGCCAGCAGGGTTTGCTCTTCTGAATACTGAAAATCCATGATGTAGTGTTCTCTCTTTACAGACCCAGGGCCATTTTGGACATGATATTGCGCTGGATTTCATTGGACCCGGCGTAAATACTGGTCTTGCGGAAGTTGAAATAACGCGCACTGATATTGCCCATGAATTCATCAAAGCCGTCGAAGTTAATGGGTTTGAATCGTGGTGCCTCGGTGCCCGCCAACTGCATCATCATCTCAGTAATGGCTTGCTGAATTTCCGTGCCTTTGATTTTGAGCATCGATACTTCTGGGCCAATATTGCCGGTGCGACGCAATTCATCGACGAAGCGCAGATTGGTCACTTCCAGCGCCATCAGCTCGATTTCGACTCGGCTCAAGCGATCGCGAAAGCGAACATCGTCAAGCAGCGGCTTGCCATTTTTCCAGGTGCTTTTGGCCATCTCTTTGAGGCGCTTGAGCTCACGCTTCGAGCCACCAATGCGACCGGTACCGAGGCGCTCATGGCCTAACAAATACTTGGCAACCGTCCAGCCTTTGTTCTCTTCAAAGACAAGATTTTCGAGCGGTACCTTGACGTTCTCGAAGAACACTTCATTGACCTCGTGGCCTTCATCCAAGAGGATCAAGGGGCGCACGGTAATGCCGGGGGTCTTCATATCAATCAATAGGAAGCTGATCCCTTCTTGGCGAATCTTGGAGCTGGAATCGGTACGTACCAGACAGAAAATCCAGTCGCCGTAATGGCCCAACGTGGTCCAAATTTTTTGGCCGTTCACCACGTAGTGATCGCCTTCGCGATCCGCACGAGTTTTCAAGGACGCTAGATCAGAACCCGAACCTGGCTCGGAGTAGCCCTGACACCAGAAATCATCACCGTTATAAATGCGCGGCAAGAAACGCGCTTTTTGCGCAGGGGTGCCAAACTTGTGCAGCACCGAGGCACACATGGTCGGGCCGAAAGGTGCAATTCCGGGGGCGCCCGCTGCGGCCATTTCTTCTTCGAAGATATAGCGCTGAACTGTGGTCCAGTCTTGACCGCCAGCATCGACTGGCCAGCTCGGTGCGATCCAGCCTTTTTTGGCCAAAATACGGTGCCAGCGCTGCAAGTCTTCCTTGCTGAGCTCTTCGTAATTCAACACCCGAGTCTGTAGATCGACGGGTAGATTGTCCTTCAGCCAGGCGCGAATTTCATCGCGAAAGGCCTGTTCGGCGGGTGCGTAAGCGAGATCCATGGTTGTCTACTCCTGAAATGTTGTGCTCGAATATTAATATCTAGATTCTACAAGCGATTAAAAGACCGGATTTTTTAATTGACCCAAACCCTGGCATTGCGGAACATTCTGACCCAAGGAGAATCCTCGCCATCAGATTGGCGCAATCCGCTACTGCGCAAGTTACTGTTAGGCCGCCAGCTCATTTGAACGGTTCGGAACACCCGCTCTGGGTGCGGCATCAAAATGGTCGCCCGACCATCGCTTGAGGTGAACCCTGTCAAACCAGCCTGCGAACCGTTCGGGTTGGCGGGGTAGGTTGTCGCGCCCTCACCGAGACCATTCACAAAACGTAGCGCTGCCTGGGCCGCTGAGGCATGGGATGGCTGGCTAAACTTGACCCGGCCCTCACCGTGGGCCACCGCAATCGGCATCTTGCTGCCGGCCATGCCCTGGAAAAACAACGAAGGCGAGGCCAGCACTTCAACCATTGCAAAGCGTGCTTCGAACTGTTCCGAGTCATTGCGAAGAAAGGTCGGCCAGTCTTGCGCGCCGGGAATAATGGCCTTGAGCTGGGACATCATCTGGCAACCATTGCACACGCCCAAACTAAAGCTGTCGGCACGATTGAAGAAGGTCGAAAACTGTTCAGCCAAGCGAGCATTAAACAATACTGATTTTGCCCAGCCCTGTCCGGCGCCCAATACGTCGCCGTAGGAGAATCCGCCACAGGCCACCACGCCTTTGAACTGGGCCAGATCATGTCGGCCCTCAAACAGGTCGGTCATATGCACATCATAAGCATCAAAACCTGCGCGCATGAATACGGCCGCCATCTCCAGATGGCTATTCACACCCTGCTCTCGAAGAATCGCAACCTTGGGTCGAGCCCCCGTCGCAATCATGGGCGCGGCAATGTCCAACCCCGTCTCAAAGGAAGGTTGGAAACTTAGCTTGGCCGAGAGTGGGCTGTCATCAGCGGCGACGACCGCAGAGTAAGCCTCTTCGGCGCGGCTAAGGTTGTCGCGCAGCGCAGCGATTCGGTAGCTCGTCTCAGCCCAGATGGCTTGCAACTTGCTGCGCTCTTGGCTGTAAATGCACTTGGCGTCACGGTAAAAATCAATCGAGTCTTTCTTTAGGTTCGGCTTGCCAATGACATGAGAATAGCGGGATAGGCCGAGCTCGCGCAGGCGGGCGAGCACCGCGTCCCGCTCACTGGCCAGCA
>JAYVKZ010000048.1:0-9394 GCA_043767985.1 Betaproteobacteria bacterium | reverse complement strand
GTTGAAGATGATTTTGCGCTCACGGCATACTGCATTGATCGTGAGTTGGGTCGCGGCGGACAGAGAGCCTGCAACAAAATCAACCTTGTCTTTTTCGATCAGCTCCAGGGTACGAGTGGCCGCTTCGCCAGGGTTCAACTTGTCGTCGCGTACCAGCAGCTCAGCTTTGCGACCATTAAAGCCACCGCCGTCATTGAACTCCTTGATGGCGAGTTCGGCGGAACGCACCTGGTCTTGCGCTTCGGCTGAAAACGCGCCCGTGAGTGGCACAGGAAAACCGATTTTGATGGTTTTCGTTTGGGCGCGGGCGATGTTAAAGAGCGGCAGGGTTGCAGCGGCACTGCCTGCAAGCACGAGCGAGCGACGCAACTTAGAGCTGGGTTGCGCAGCATCACCGCTCAAGGTCGATGCGTTGACAAAGGTTGTGGAATCGTTTGGTTTCATCATGTCTCCGACAGTTTTAGGTTCTTGCAAAGTAAGTACAGTAAGTAGTGAAGTATTAAGTCTGTGAGGCGGGCATATTCGGGGATAGGGTTTGTGTAAGCGGCGCCTGTCGCACGGACATCTGTGCGACATGAGCCAAATCAATGGCAGTTTCCATCATCACTTTATGGGCCGAACGCGTGATGGCCAATTGATTCGCCTGAATCTCCCTCCCCTGAGATTCCATATACGCGCCTAGATCTCTGCCGCGCCTCACGACCAACGTCGAGGGCACGAGTCGATCTTCCTCATACGCACTCAGCGCCTTAGGGCTGGCCCCAAATTGCTTGATGGCATGCGCCAATGCAGAAGCGTCTTCCGCTGCCTTGGTCACACCCATGCCTACATGTGGACGGGCCACAAAGCCAGCATCGCCCAACAAGGCCACCCGTTGAAAGGCCAAGCGCTGGGATTGTAAATCGAAGATGGGTTGTAGGAAGGGCTGAGCCGTCTTTTGTAAAATCTCAGCGAACTGAGGCGCTAACAAACGCTGAGCCGACTCACGCACCTCGGCAATGGCACGCCAGCGAACTTTATGTGGGGGGATGCCGCCTTCGTAGGTCTTGCCATCGTCGTCAGTCAGCAGTTCGGTGAGCGCGTCACCAACTGCCGGGCGATACCAAACAAAGTTATAGCACCGCTTGCCAACGTCAGTATTGTTGTTCGGCCCGGCCACCGGATAACCTAGCATTTGCTCATGCTCTGGCAAGCCGAAGCCAAACTTATCAAATAGGGAGCTCAAAGTCTCTTTGGAGAGGCTGGCCTCATCGCAAATTCCTCGCCAGGCGACATAACCCGCATACTGTGGCTTGGTTTCTGGGGCCAATAGGGCGCGCACCTGGGAGCGAATGCCGTCAGCACCGATCACTAAATCGGCTTCGAACTCGCGACCATCGGCGCAGCTAACCATGGCACTGGACTCGGTTTGAGTGAGCCTTACCATGTCCGCGCCGAGGACATAGCGTTCTTTCGGAAATTGCTCCAAAAGCAAGCGATATAGTCGGCTCCAGGAAGTAAGAATCTGGCTATAGGCATCACTGGCAATCGCCTCGCCCTGCGTGTTTAACACCACACGGGCATGTACCTGTACGCCAAGCGTCTCATCAAGGGTTGCACCGCAGGCCTGCAAGGCCGTCATTAGCCGGGAATGAGTCACGATGCCCGCGCCACGCCCATCAAGGTAGTCACGGGACTTCTCAAGAATCAAGACATCGACGCCTTGACGCAGCAGCATATTGGCGGCCATCAAACCACCTAGAGAACCACCAACAATAACGACCCGACAAGACATAGGCATTGCTTGCTTTTGACCCCAACCCGCTCAGGTTTTGGCTAAAGACGCTCCTTCACTGGCGGGATAGTTAAGCTCCACGACGATGCCACTTGGATCATCTAAAAATAGTTGGTAGAGACCTAACACGGGCACTTCTCGCCCGCGATAGGCAACCTTCTCAGCCTTGAGCTTATCAATCATCGCAGGCAAGCCGGTCGCGAAGAAAGCCACATGATCGACGGCACCGCTGCCGTGTAGACCGGTATTATCGCGCTCCCCCAAGTACTGATTCAGGCCATTAGGATCTTTAGGGTCGAGACCAATCACGTGCACTACCGCGTTGGCATAATCGCCATGGTCGCCGGAGTAGAGCCAAAGCCCTGGAAAAGGGAAAGGGGGGCGCGGCCCCACTTCAAGACCGAGGATGGTGGCGTAAAAGCGTCGCGTCGCCTCCATGTCCATGGTTCGAATCGAGAAATGATTAAGAGATAATTTCATGCAGCTTTCCTCAGAGGCTTGAGCAATGGCTTCGGTGGCGGTTTTGTTTGTGGCTTAGATAAAAACGGCTTTAACTTCGGTGCGGAAATCACCGAAGGATTGGCCAACACCACGCCAACTTGCAGCAAATAAGACTGGACCCGATCACGGATGATGACACTTCGAACCGCCATGGGCAGCACGCCATCTTTATTCTCGCCTTCAATATGTTGCCCATACACATGGGGCCAAATGCCGAGCGAGTAAATTAAACCACCGTGAAACCCCATCAAGAGAGCGTGTTCACGAACGCTGGGCTTGGCACGCGAGCGAATGTCGAAGGCCTTGCGCGTTTCACGAAAGACGCGTGGGAAGAAACGCTCGCGCATCAATTCGAAATAGCGCTGCGGAATTGCGCCATCGCTCAAACCCGAGCCAACAATAATGCGTATCCACTCTGGGGTAAGAATGACGGAAAGATAGTTTTCGTAGACAGCACAAAGCTTGTCTTCAAGCGCTAAAGGCCCATCGAGCATGGCCTCCCAATGCGGGTCCCAGCGCCCCACAAAGAGCTCTTCATACACCCGATCAATCAGGGCCTGCTTGGTCGGAAAGTAGTGATAAAGCAAGGTATGCGCCATACCGATCTCTTTCGCGAGATCGCGAATTTGCGCATCCAAACCACGGCGAGAAAAAAATTCAATCGCGCCCGCAACAATTTGGCGCTCTCGGTCCTGAGGACTGAGTCGTTGCCGCACCCTGACGGGCGCACGATCTTGTTTGGGATCTCGCTGACGAACTACCATTGCTACGGACTACCGTTGATACGTACCACTACCAATTCCTGAGACTCAATATTGACCATCTGTTCAGTAATGATGCACAATATTGAGCAAATGGTCAACAGGAAGTTTTGAAGCCGCAGGGCTTCATTCAAGAAAATGGAACTGACAGGAAGCACCTCGATTCGCCAACCCATCGAAGTTGTATGGTCCGCACTGAATAACGAAGAAATTTTGCGGCAGTGCATCACAGGTTGCGAGTCGCTCGAACGGATTGATTCAACTTCATTGATCGCAAAACTCGCGGTCAAGCTTGGGCCGGTGCGCGCCAAGTTCAACGGCAAAATCAAGATGTCCGATGTTGCGCCCCTCCAGGGCTATACCTTGGCCTTCGAAGGTTCAGGCGGCGCAGCAGGATTTGCCAAAGGCTCGTCGAAAGTATCGCTTCAAGCTGTGGATTCAGGCACGCTCGTGAGCTATACCGCGCAAGCCTCGGTCGGCGGCAAACTTGGTCAAGTGGGGGGGCGAATGATCGATGCCACCGCAAGGTCCATGGCGGATGACTTCTTCAAGGCCTTTACTGGAATGCTTGAGTCCACTAGCCAAGCAAGCGACGTTCAAACTGAGAGCGTCGTCGCGCTGGCTGAGGAGAGCGCTCGCAATGCAAAAGCCGTGGACTACGCTGGTATGAACAGCGCCACTTCGGCCAACACCCCAACGATCCCAGCGGACAAAGATATCGCTACGGCGAGTACAGGCGAAAAGCTCTCTAAGATCTCTTGGTTTGTCGCAGGCATGATCGCCGCCACCCTCTTGATGTTGATTGGAAAACACTGCCTATGAAAAGCCCACAGTTCGATTACGTAAAAGCAAAGAGCCTCCCCGAAGTCTTCGCCTTAATGGGCGAGCATGGTGACGATGCCCGCATTCTGGCAGGCGGACAAACCCTGCTCGCGACCCTGAATATGCGCCTGTCTGAGCCTAGACTGTTGATTGACATTAACGGCCTTCAAGAACTCAAGGGCATCACCGTCCAAGGCAATTGGCTTCGCATTGGCGCACTGGTGACCCATACCGACATTGAGAGTTCCAAGTGGGTTGCTGAACACGCACCTCTACTCGCTCAAGCGGCGCCGCACATTGCACATCGCGCGATTCGCAATCTTGGCACCTTGGGAGGTTCGCTAGCCTATGCTGACCCGGCGGCAGAATGGCCAGTGTGTGCCTTAGCACTTGATGCACAGATCGTTCTACGCAGCGCCCAGGGCGAGCGGCGCGTTGCTGCCAAGGATTTCTTTCTTGGCCTCTACTCAACTGCTGCCGGCGCCGAAGAAATTATTTCCGCTTGCGAATTCCCATTCATTCAGTCCGACGAAATCCAGCACTTTAGCGAGCTCGCTCGACGTCATGGCGACTATGCGGTCGTTGGCCTGGCCTTTCGGGCGATGAGAACATCGACTGGACTAGTCGATGCGCGCATCGCCTTTCTCGGCTTAACAGATCGGCCGGTACGGGCACCAAAAGCCGAGACCCTGATCGGGCAAGGCAAACCTCTTGATGACGCGCTCATCAGCGAGGCCATCAAAAGCCTCTCTCAAGACATTGACGCGATGGGGGACCTTACCCATCAAGCAGCTACCAAGCTGCACATTGCTGGCGTTTTGCTACGACGCGCACTCGTTTCTTAGGCCCAATCATGAGTATCAATATTCAATTAACTGTCAACGGCACTTCAGTCAATAAGACCATCGAGGCCCGCACTCACCTGGTTGATTTCCTGCGGGAAGACTTAGGTCTCACCGGCTCGCATTTGGGGTGCGAGCATGGGGTATGTGGAGCCTGCACGGTCAAGGTCAACAACAAAATTGTGAGGGGTTGCCTGGTGTTGGCGGCGCAAACCCAGGGCTGTCAGGTCGAAACCGTCGAAACCCCTACCCCTTCGCCTGCACTCAAAGCTTTGCAAGAGGCCTTCATCAAGCGCAATGCCTTGCAATGCGGCTATTGCACCTCGGGCATGTTGATGGCTTGCACGGAGCTGGTGGAGACGCAACCCAATGCGAGCCGCGAGCAGATCCGCGAATGGATCAGCGGCAACTATTGCCGTTGCACCGGCTATCACGCCATTGTCGATGCCGTCAGCGATGTTTTAAACCTTTTCAAGCAAGGCCGCCCAGCATGAACAGCCCACGCGATCTTCCTCAGCGCGCCACGATCGCGCCCATCATGGATGACCAAACTTATATCGGCGCCTCGATTCCCCGTCCGAACATTCAACGCCTGGTTCAGGGTCGTGGCCAGTACACCGACGATTTGCAAATGCCACGCATGGTCCATGTCGTGTATTGGCGCAGCCCGGTCGCGCACGCTAAGATTACGCGCATCGATTTGAGTGCGGCAAAAGCCATGCCGGGCGTGGTTGGGGTATTCGACGGACCCGCCTTAGCGACGATCTGCAAGCCCTGGGTCGGCGTTCTTGGCCATCTCGCGGGTATCAAAAGCGCTCCGCAGTATGCCCTCGCGATGGACCGTGCTTGTTGGCAAGGTGAGCCGGTGGTGGCCGTCGTAGCCGAAACCCGCGCTCAGGCCGAAGACGCCTTGCCACTGCTTGAAGTGGAATGGGAGGAGCTGCCGGCTGCGCTCGAGATGAAGACGGCACTGGATGCGGCCACACCGGTCATTCATCCAGAGCTTGGCGACAATCTATGCTTTGAGCGCAAACTCAACGTAGGCGATGTTGATAGCGCCTTCGCCTCGGCGGCCGCCGTCTACGAGCAGGAGTTCGTGTTCGGCCGCCACACGGGTGTCACCGTCGAGCCACGCTGCCAAATCGCAGACTGGAACCTATCGGATGCGAAGCTGACTGTGCATCATTCCCAACAAGCCCCGCACATGATGCAGGACTTGTATTGCAGACAATTTGATTTGCAGGAATCTCAAGTACGCGTGGTCTGCAAAGACGTTGGCGGCTCGTTCGGCATCAAGGTGCATGCGTACCCCGACGATTTTGCGACTGTGGCGATCGCAATACTACTGCAACGCCCTGTCAAATTTGTAGCAGACCGACTTGAATCCTTCACCTCCGATATTCATGCCCGCGAGCACGTCATCAAGGGCCGAATTGCGGCCAGTGCTCAGGGCGATATTCTCGCCTTCGAAATTGACGATCTCACCGGCATCGGGCCGTACTCCATGTTTCCGCGCACCAGCGGCATTGAAGGCAACCAGGTCGTCAATCTCACTGGTGGGCCATACAAGCACGCCCACTATCGGGCGGCATTAAGGGTCGTGTTCCTCAACAAAACACCAACCTGCCAGTATCGCGGCGTGGGCCACCCCATCGCCTGCGCTGTGACGGAAGGTTTGGTCGATGGCGTTGCACGCAAGCTCGGCCTCGATCCTTTCGAGTTTCGCCTGCGCAATGTCATTCCCGACAATGCCTATCCCGCCACCGGTGCCTCGGGCATCAAGCTTGAGATCCTTTCGCATGAGGCTTGCTTGCACCGTGCGCGCGAGCTGATTGAGTATGAAGGCTTGCGCGCCGAACAAGCGACCCTGCGCGCCAAGGGTATCTACCGAGGTATCGGCATTGCAGCCTTAATTGAGCTCACCAACCCTAGTGCAGCCTTCTACGGCGTGGGTGGTGCTCGCATTGCCTCGCAAGACGGCGCCACCATTCGACTAGAGCCGTCAGGAACCATCACCGTCTTGGTGAGCGTGGGCGAACAGGGGCAAGGTGCCGAAGCCATTTTTGCACAGATCGCTGCGGACGCGGTCGGCGTGCCGATGAGCCGGGTGAAGGTCGTCACTGGCGATACCGATGCGACCCCCTATGGCGGCGGCACCTGGGCCTCACGCGGTGCAGTCGTCGGCGGCGAAGCGGTATTGCAAGCAGGCCTAGCCTTGCGCGAGAATATTCTGAAAGTGGCCGCTGTGATTCTTAAGCGCGCAGCCAGCGAGCTCGAAGTGCGTAATGGCGAGATTGGAGAAGCAAATGCAAGTGACGTAAATGCTCGTGACGCAAATACACAGGATTCAAATGCTGAGGACTCAAGCCCGCAGGACAAAAACTATGGGGCAGTCGTGCTCACCATGAACGATCTGGGCCGCATCGCCTATTTTCGCTCCGACACACTGCCCAATGACTTCACCCCCGAGCTGATGGTAACTCGTCACTATGCGCAGCGTGACTACCCCTTCATTTTCACGAATGGTGTGCAGGTCTCGTATGTGGAAGTGGATACGGATACGGGTTTTGTGAAGCTCCTCAAGCATTGGGCCGTTGAGGATTGCGGACGAGTGATCAACCCCATGCTGGTCGATGAGCAAATGCGTGGCGCCATTGTGCAGGGTATCGGCGGCGCGCTGTTCGAAGAATGCTTATATGACGAGCAAGGCTCACTGCGCAACGGCACCATGGCCGACTATCTTGTGCCGATGGCGGCGGAGATGCCTGACATAATTGTGGACCACATTCAGTCACCAACCAAGAGCTCGAAGCTAGGCGCAAAAGGGGCTGGTGAGGCTGGAACAGCGGGTGCACCTGCGGCGGTGATCAATGCGATCAATGATGCTCTGGCACCGTTCAAGACTGAGGTGTACTCGCAGCCTGTCACCCCGGAGAAAATACTCAAGGCGTTAGGCAGAGTTTGAGCGAGTGATCAACGGAACTATACTAGGCTAGGTCCACCATCCACAAAACCCAAAGTCGCGGAGACAAAATGCCCAAGCTGTCACGTAGAAGCACGCTGCAAGCCGTCGGACTTGCGCTAAGTAGCGTCGTTATTTCACTGCAAGCCTTGAGTCTTGGCGCTTGCTCAAGCACGGGCACGGGGAATAGCGAAAGAACCTCTAGCCCAAAGCCTAGCACCGCACAAAACGTACCCATCGCTACTAGCGCACCGCTACGGCCGCTGATCGATGCAGGAGAGGGTCTGCCCACGATTATTTTCGTGCATGGCAATGGTGACAATGCAGGCGTCTGGCAAACAACACTGTGGCGCTTTGAGAGCAATGGATGGCCGCGTAACCGCTTGCACGCGATTGACTTTACGCTGCCCTTAGCGCGCAGCGAAGACAATAAGCAGCAAGCCGGGCGCTCCAGTACGGCCGAGCAAATGCGCGATCTCGCCGCTGAGGTGGATCGTCAACTTAATCTTAGTGGCGCCAAGAAGGTGGTACTGATTGGCAACTCGCGCGGCGGCTATTCGATCCGCAACTACATTCGTAATGGCGGCGGCAAAGACAAAGTCGCGGCCGCCGTGCTCGGCGGTGTACCCAACCACGGTGTATGGAAAGGTAGCTTCGGGCCCACCAGTGAATTCAACGGCAGTGGTGCCTTCCTCACCCAATTGAATTCGCCTCAGGGGCCGGACGGCCACGAGGCAACCCCTGGCGTCGCATTCCTAACTTTGCGCTCTGACAACAATGACAAGTTTGCGCAGCCTCTCGGCCAATGGATCGGTCAACCTAAGTTAGAAACAGGTGTGACTTTCGAAGGTCCAGCGTTGATCGGTGCGAGCAATCTCGTTCTGCCTGGCAAGGATCACCGGGAGGTCTCGTTTCACGCCGACGCTTTCGCGGAAACCTTTCGCTTTCTCACTGGCCATCCACCCACACAGTTAGGGTACGCCATCGAGCCGCAGATCATACTGAATGGCAAGGTCCTCGGCCTACATGATCAGGCGGGTAGCGCGGGCGAACCCAGCAACCTTGGCCTTCCCGGTGCGAAAGTGTCGGTGTACGCCGTGCAACCCGACACCGGGATGCGTCTTGGTGGTGTTCTTCATCAAAAGACGGTCGGAACGGATGGTGCTTGGGGACCATTTGAGGCGAAAAGAGATACGTCTTACGAGTTCGTGATTGAAGCGCCAGGCTTTCCCATCAACCATTTTTATCGCTCACCGTTTCCGCGCGCTAGCAATGTAATCCACATGCGCCCGGCGAGGATCGCAGATACAGACAAAGGCGCCAGCTCGGTCGTGACCATGAATCGACCCAGAGGCTATTTCGGTGTCGGCCGAGACAAAATGTCGCTTGACCAACAGTCACCGCCTCCGGGCTTAGCGCCTGGCGTGCCCGGCCTGGCCACCTCCAAACTCAAGATTGCTGAAGTCGGTCGTGCCGTCGTTACAGAATTTAATAGTGAACGCATCGTGGCGCGGTCCTGGCCACTCTCAGAAAACCGACTCGTCTTCGTCGAATTTACCCAGTAAACTTGCTTCGAATGGGCGGATTTATCGAAGTAGCGCACAATCGCGCCCATGAAAGCGAATAAAAGACTTCAGGCCTTAATCGAAGAAGGCCTCATCGACGCCGTCACCCGGCAACTTATGAGTGGTAAAGAGGCTACCGTGTATGTGGTGCGCAGGGGTGAAGAAAC
>JAYVKZ010000047.1:0-21507 GCA_043767985.1 Betaproteobacteria bacterium | reverse complement strand
GCCGCTCGTGCCCATGGTGGCGATAATGTGGTGTAGGCGGTGTTCGAACTCCGCACGATTGACAAGGCCGGTCAACATGTCGTGTGTAGCGCGATGGCTCATTTCACGGTGTAGACGCCTTTGTTCGGTGACGTCTTTAAAGATGAGGACGATACCGAGCAGTTCTCCCTTGCCGCTCAGGAGCGGCGCCGTGGATTGTTCGATGCCATAGCGGTGCTCGTTGCGCGACACGAGCACGACAGGTTGCGTCGTATCGGCAAGGCTACGCCTATCGATGGCGGTCGATATCGGGAGTAAGGTTACCTTGTGGGAGTCTTCTGTACAAAGCTTGAAGACTTGATCGAGGGCTAACCCTCTCGCCGCAGCATTATCCCAGTTCGTTAATCGTTCTGCCGTAGGGTTAAGCCAAGCGATGAGTCCATTGGCGTCGGTAGTCAATACAGCGTCGGTAATTGATTCAAGCGTGACTTTCATTAATTCGTGTTGCCGTTCAATTTCTAGCGCCATCATGCGAATTTCAGTAACGTCCCAATTGACCCCGACATAGCGCAAAGGCTTACCGTTTTCGGCCAATGAAACCTGCGCGGCACTGCGCAAATAGCGCAGACTACCGTCGGGTCGAATAATGCGGACTTCCATATCGAAGGAATGACCGTTGCGCAGCGTTTCCAGCAATGCGGCCTTTGTGTTTGATTTGTCCTCGGGATGCATTTTTTGCATCCACGACTCTGCATCGACGGGCGCCTTGGGCTTTTCTAACCCGTAAAGCTCGCACATGACGGGGTCCCAATACAAATGGTCGTTGATGACATCGTAGTCCCAAGTTCCGATGCCAGCACCCTTTGTGGCAAGGGCCAAGCGCTGGTGTAAAGCTTCCACTGCCTGACGTTGCTCAACTTGATTGGTGATGTCTTGAAACGTCCCAGAGAGTCGAACCGGGCTGCCAGCCTCAAGTTCAGCCTTGCCAATGGCACGTACCCAGATATGTTGTCCACTGGCTCGCACAAAAGGCAATTCAAGATCCCAGACCGAGCCATCGATCATCGAACGGTCCACCGCTGCCTGGATAATCGGTCGTGCTTGCGGCGCATAAAAGAAGATGGCATCACTCAGTGAAAACTCCTAGCTGAGTGATACGCCGTGAAGGACATAGGTCTGCTCCGACCAATGGAGGGCGCCTGTTGCGATGTTTAACTCCCAGCCACCAATGCCGGCGGCTTCGCCAGTTCTTGCGAGTAGCCTGCGACTCTCAATGAGCGCCTGCTCTTGTAGCTTCTTAGCCGTCGTATCGCTTTGTAACGAGACAAAGCGCTCGGGCGCACCGTTAGCCCCGATCAGCGGGGCAATCACTGCATCTACCCAGTATTCGCTACCAGTTTTGGTCCGATTGCAGATTTCGCCGTGCCAAGGTTGACCGCTTTTTAGCTTGCCCCACATGTCCTTCAGGAGCGCTTCTGGGTGTTTTTCTGACAGGGTCGTTTTCCAGGGAGCACCGAGCAATTCTTGCTGCGAATATCCACTAATCTTGCAAAACAAGTCGTTGACTTCAATGATGCTTCCAGAGGCGTCGGTCACCGACAAAATAAATTGCGTGCGTGCCACTGACAATAAGTCTGCCGAGATTCGCATTGCGGTATGGAGTTCGGTGACATCCTCGATAATCGTTAAGGCCCGTATGGGTTTCCCTTGTTCGTCACTTTCGAGCACAGAAGACATCACGACGTCGATAGGGTCGCCTGAGGCAGTGAGCATTTGAGCGGGTACATTGCTTTGACTACCCGTTGCAAAAAATGCTGGTTGTGAATTGATCGAGATGCGCTTTTGTGTGCCTCGGGTGAAAAATTCGAGAGACTTCTTGCCTACAACATCTTCGCGTCGATAGCCAAGTCTTTGTAGCCAACCGTCGCTGACCGTCAGTAAGCATCCTTGAGCGTCGATCGAATGAAACATCGCGGGCATAGATTCCATCGGTTGATGGCGCGTCTGCAAGGCTTTTTGACGACTTTCCAGGAGTTGCACCACGCCGTCTGCGAGAAACTCCAGAACTTTTTCCTGGGACTCATTGATCTGACGGGGGATTCGGTCAATCACGCACAATGAGCCGACCTTCATGCCGTTGCGTAGTGTCAGCGGAGCGCCCGCGTAGAACCGGATGTTTGGGTCCCCTGTGACCAAAGGATTATCGATAAAGCGCGGGTCCTGGAGTGTATCGGTGACGGTTAACAATTCGTCCTGAAGGATGGTGTGGGCGCAAAATGCGCTGTCTCGGGGAGTCTCTGTGACGCCGGTTAGCCCAAAGTTAGCCTTGAACCATTGCCGGTCATCGTCTACAAGGGTGATGAGCGCGATTGGAGTTCCGCACACTGAAGCCGCCGCCCGTACAAAGGCATCGAACTCTCCATGGCTTTCTGTATCCAGGACCTGTAGTGATCTCAAACTGAGTAAACGGTGGGTTTCATTCTCTGGACGGTCGGCGGGTGACATATGTGGCTTTCTTCTAGTATGTATTCATCCCCTATTCGGGTGGTTTCGGGAATACTTTAGGTGTCAGGGTTGCACTGTTTTTCTTGGATTCATGCGCCTGAATCCCTCATTTGGAGGCAAGCTTGAAGATAGTTCTAGTGATAGCAAGACCGCTACACATTCCCGTTCGGATCGACATCACGGGCAAGCCGCACCACGCCAGCTTGTCTGTTTGTTTAACCGAGATCCACACCGACACGGGCTTGGTAGGTCATGGTTTTACTGCGATTACCGAAGAAGAGGTGGTGGCCACCATCATTGATCAGATTTGCGCCCCGGCACTACTAGATCAGTCGCCACTCGACACTGAAAGACTCTGGGAGCGCTTGTATTGGTTGCTCACACCGCGCGGTCAATCAGGCTATGCGGGACACGCCATGGCGGCGCTTGATATCGCCTTGTGGGACATCAAGGCGCAGCACCTCGGCTTGCCCTTATGGCGTTTACTTGGAGGGGCACGATCACGTGTGCCCGTCTACGCCACGTTTGGTTTCGGGTTTTATGATCGGGATCATCTTGCCGCGGCGGCAGTGTATTGGAAGGCCCAAGGCTTTAACCGTTTGAAGATGACGGTAGGTAGCCACGCCCTGGCTAGACGAGACGAGCCTCGAAGTATTCGCGAGGTCATTGCGGAGGATGCCCGCAGAGTCGCTGCGGTGCGTGAGGCAGTAGGCGATGAGGTGGAACTCTATGTCGATGCCAATTGCGGGCTCGATCTACACCATGCGAGCGAATTGGCCCATCGGCTTGAGACTCTTGGTGTTTGTTTGTTTGAAGAACCTGTGACGCATAACGACATTGAACTGCTTTGCGAGTTACGTAGCCGGACCCGTATTCGACTGGCGGCAGGGCAAAATGAAGTGCTCTCCACGCGCTTTCGAGAGATGCTTGTAAAACGTGCGGTAGACGTGCTTCAGCCGAATGTGGCAATCACAGGAGGGTATACGCAGTGCTTAAAAATCGCGGGCATGGCGCAGGCCTTCAACATACCCATTGACAACGGCGGCACTTGGCCGTTTCACAACATGCATTTACATGCCGGGCTAATGAATGGTGGGATGGTCGAGTATCACCATGTGGCAGTCGAATTGCTGAGCCAAATATATGACGATCTGCCCGTACCTCGCGACGGTTGGTTGCAATTGCCGGATCGGCCTGGCTTGGGTTTTTCGCCCAACGCTGATCGTGTGCGCACCCTCTCAAAAAATCCACTGTCGCGTGGCAAGGGAAAGGCCTGAACGATGAGTACTGATCATGATCGTGAGTGTCCAATCCTTTTTTCCACATCGAAGGGCTTGAAAGCCTCAGTGACACCGCCGACAAGACGCAGCATTATTAAATGGGCCCTTGTACCAGCGCTCGCCGATCTACCCGCAGCCCACGGTCAATCCTGGCCTAGCAGACCCTTACGGCTCATCGTGGGCTATTCGGCGGGAGGTGCGGTTGATGCCATGGCACGATTGCTGGCAAACCGCTTGTCGGAGGCGCTCGGTCAGCAAGTGGTCGTGGAAAACCGCAGCGGCGCTAGCGGAATGATTGCCGCCGAAGCCTTGGCCAAATCTGCCCCGGATGGCTACACCCTGATGCTTGCAGATAGTTCGGCATTGATCGCCAGACTCATCAATCCGAAAGTAAGCTTTGACGCATTGACGGCATTTGTACCGGTCGCTGGTGCCTTTCAGGCTCCCTTGATGGTCGTTGCTAATAATGATTTTCTCGCTACCGATGCAAAATCGCTTGTGCAGGCGCTCAAGTTAAAACCAGGGGCGTACGCCTACGCAACACCGGGCGTGGGGACCGTGCATCATCTTGGATTCGAGCTACTCAAGAGTGTGACCAAAACATTTGCCTTGCATATTCCGTATCGGGGCGCTGCGCAAATCATTCCTGACGTGATCAGCGGTCAGGTGCAACTTGGGGTGGTGAGTGTAGGAGCGGGCCTAGCCCAAACCAAGGCGGGGAAAATGAAGGCACTAGCTTTGCTTAGCCCGGTTCGCCTGCCAGGTGCGGAGAGCGTAAGCGCGCTTGCGGATGTAGTGCCAGGCTTCAACGTTTCCCCGTCTCTGTTTGTTGTGCAAGCGGTGGGTACGCCCAACGATCTTGTCAATCGACTGTCAGCAAGCATCAAAACGGTGATGGCCTCGGATGAATTTTCGCAAACGGCAATGCGTCAGGGCGCCGTCAATGCCTATGCGCCACCTGACCAATTGAGTAGCAACATGAAACAAGAAGTAACGCAATGGTCGCGCTTGATTCGCGAGCAAAAAATAGTAGCTGATTAGTGGCACTGTCTTAGAGTTGTCAACCTTCACTCAACGAAGGCGCAATTTGATCGTTTCACTGCCCGTGTTCTAAACGCTTCCGAAATCAAGGACGACCCGGCCCAAGATCTTGCCCGCCTTCAACTCGTCCAAGGTGCGATTGGTTTCAGAGATTGCCCGCAGTTCAACCGGTGGCGGCTTGAGCTTGCCGCTCTTGGCCAATGCGACCACCTCTTTGAGCTCTTGCAGGTTGCCAACGTACGAGCCGACAATACCCACGGCGCGTTGAGCGAATGGGGGCAGCGGTACGGTGATCTCCCCGCCAAACAGACCACAGATCACGTACCGACCGCCTTTGCGTAATACGGCAAGACCGAGAGTCGCGGTGCTTGGTCCTCCCACAAGATCCAGGGCGGCGGCGACATTGCCGCCCGAGATCTTCGCGATCTGTGCTGCTGCATCCAAGTCCTTGGTATTGACAACGGCAGATGCGCCCAAGGTTCGGGCGTGCTCAAGTTTGCCATTGTCGATATCGCACGCGATCACATTCTTAATGCCCAGTGCCGCCATCGTCGACAGCGCGACCATGCCCAACCCACCGCAACCCAAAACCACCACCCAATCGGAGGCGCTGAGAGTGGGGAACTTTTGAATCGCGCTGTAGGTGGTGAGGCCAGAGCAGGCGAGCGTAGCTGCGAAAGACGGATCAATGCCTTCGGCATCGACTAAATATTTTGCATCAGGAATGATTGCGTGAGTTGCGTAAGCCCCTGGCGACGCAACTCCCATAAAACGATTACTCAGGCAATAATTGTCTTGACCGGAGGCACACACCGGGCACTTTCCGCAGCCAATCCAGGGAAACACAATATAGTTTTTACCCGTGGTTAAGGCGCCTGCATCGGGCCCTAGAGCCTCAACACGGCCATAGGGCTCGTGTCCCATGGTGAACGGTGGAATGCATCCGCGATCTTTCACCATAAATTTCTTGCCTCCGCCCAAATCGAAGAAGCCATCCCAAATGTGTAAGTCGCTGTGACAGACGCCTGAGTGGGTGATGCGCACCAGGACTTCAGCGCCCTTCGGCTTAGGTGTTTCGCGCAGGACGCTTTGTAGAGGTTTACCGTGTTCGACAACTTGGTAGCTTTGCATGATCGTAGGGCTCTGGGTTGGTTTGAATTGATTGCTAGATTGAGTGTTGACCGACCAATGTCGTCATTGAACTGGTGACACACCGTCACCAGTCGAAAAACGTGAACAACAGATCAACGCCCCTTAAACTGCGCTGGCCGTTTCTCAACAAACGCCGCAGCGGCACCTTTATGATCCTCAGTCTCAAAGGTGCGGATCATGTGGATCGCTTCAGCGTCGAGCGTGTCACTCAAACTGCCTCGCAAAGCAGTATTGAGATTGCGCTTCATGTAACCGACGGCGACGGTGGGTAAAGCGGCGAGCTCTTGCGCATACTCTTTTGCGGCCTGCGCTAACTGTTCAAACGGTACGATTCGATTGAGCATGCCGATTTTGTGAGCCTCGTCGGCTCGAATGACTTTGCCCGTAAAATAAAGCTCACGGGCCATGGCTGCACCGACCAAATGGTTCAGAAAATAGCTGCCACCAAAATCTCCTGAGAGTCCAATTTTGGAGAACGCCGTGGTGAACTTGGCATCATCGGCGGCGATGCGCATGTCGCAGGCGAGCGCTAAAGATAGGCCTGCGCCCGCTGCGGGGCCAGGTATGACGGCAAGGGTTGGCTTGGGCATTTCATGCAAAAGGCGACTAACTTCCATGCGGGCACGCAAATCGGTCACTCTTTGATCGAACGTCTGTTCGTCGCCGCCAGAGACTCGTTTCGCAAAACTCTTCACATCACCGCCCGAGCAAAATGCTCGGCCTGCGCCTGTGAGTACCACTACCCGTACCGAGCTGTCGTTAGCGAGGCGGCTTAGGGCTTCTGGCAGCGCATTCATCATGTCGCGGCTGAGCGCGTTACGCGACTCTTCGCGATTCATGGTGAGGGTGGCAATGCCGTTGTCGATGGATTCGAGCAGATCTTGGGTCATTCTTGTCTCTTGATGTTAAAACCGGATTAGTATTTGAGTATAGAAGATGGCTGTTTTGAGGGCTGTTGGCGAGTTCAAAATTATGATTGGCCGCGCCACAACTTTGCATCGCTTTCGATAAAACTAAAGGGAGACCCTGTGTTCAAACGAGTACTGATCGCCAACCGAGGCGAGATTGCCATCCGAATTGCCAGGGCTGCAGACGCCCTAGGTGTCGAGTCGGTCGCGGTGTATGCGCCAATCGATGCCTTGGCGCTGCACACCAGGTTGAGTACCCAGGCACTTGAGATTGGTGCTGGGTCTTCAACCTCAGGCGATCCGGTGCGCGCCTACCTCGACATCGAGGCGATCATCGCCGCCGCCAAGGCGAGCGGCGCCGACTGTATTCATCCTGGCTACGGGTTTCTTTCCGAGAACGCTCATTTTGCCGAGCGTTGCCAAAGCGAAGGTTTAAGGTTCGTCGGCCCCTCGCCAGCTTCCTTGGCGCTGTTTGGAGATAAGGTCGAGGCCCGTAAATTTGCACAAGCGCTTGGTGTGTCGGTAGTTCCGGGTGCGGCTGCCGTCTTGAGCTCTATTGAGGAGGCTAAAGCAAGCGCTCACAAGGTGGGCTATCCGGTGATGCTCAAAGCTGCGGCGGGCGGTGGTGGTCGCGGTATGCGGACGGTCGCCCGTGACGAGGAAATGGCGGATGCGTTTGCCCGCTGCCAAAGCGAGGCGGAGGCAGCATTTGGCAACCGGGCCATGTTTCTAGAAAAACTGGTCGTACGCCCTAGGCATATCGAGGTTCAGGTGCTGGGCGATGGGCTGGGCAATGTGGTGCATCTCTATGAGCGCGACTGCTCGGTACAACTGCGCAACCAAAAGGTCGTGGAAGTCGCTCCAGCACCGAATTTGGATGCCGCCTTGCGTCAATGTATCTTGGCCGATGCCTTGACCATCGCCCGTGCAGCAAACTATGAGAACGCCGGTACGGTGGAGTTTTTGGTGAGCCCTGAGACGGGCGAGCACTATTTCATTGAATGCAATCCACGCATCCAGGTGGAGCACACGATTACTGAGCAGATTTTAGGCT
Source organism: Betaproteobacteria bacterium (assembly GCA_043767985.1). Classification (GTDB taxonomy): domain Bacteria; phylum Pseudomonadota; class Gammaproteobacteria; order Burkholderiales; family Burkholderiaceae_E; genus JAPOKJ01. The sequence goes on along the minus strand of JAYVKZ010000047.1, from coordinate 13,588 downwards.
TTGATCTCGTCGAAGCTCAGTTCAAAATTGCTCATGGTGCAAGCCTTGCTTCGCTAGGGTTGGCTGATCAGCACTCTGTGCCTGCGCCCCGTGGCTTTGCCATTCAGGCACGCATTGTTGCGATGAGTGCCGGCACCTTGACGGCCTATCGCGAACCTTCTGGTCCTGGGGTCAGGGTCGATGCCTGTGGTTACCTTGGGCTGTCGCCGCCGCCTCAGTTTGACCCCTTGCTTGCGAAGTTAATTTGTCAGTCGAGCTCGGCGCAAACTTTTGAGTCGGCAGTAGATCGGTCTTTGCGCACCCTTAACGAATTTCACATCGCTGGCCTCCATACCAATCTTGATCAACTGCGCGCGATCTTAACGCATAGTGCGTTCCGCTCAGGTGATGCTAGAACGACCTTGCTCGCTGAAACTCCCGCTTTGACTTTGCAAAGCAATACAGGTTCGTCGAAAAGTGTCAATGCTGGTGCACTGAGTATGGCAACATCGACCAAGGATCAAAGCGCGCTTCGTTTCCTCGACGAGCAAGCGACTGCCTTGCGCGGAAGAGCAGGACAGGTGGGTGATTCAGGATGGAAGGGGCATTCAAAAATATCTTCCATGGGTGTTGCGACTTCCACCGTGCCTTCGCTATCAGTACCCGATGGCGAGGCGGGCGTGGAATGTCCGCAATCTGGTGCTGTTCTCGAAGTCATGGTCAAGGAAGGTGCGCAAGTTCAAGCTGGGGACACCTTCATGGTGGTGACGGCGATGAAGATGGAAACCGCAGTCACCGCGACCTGTACTGGTCTTGTCACTTTGGTCGCGCAACTCGCTGTCGGTGACATCGTGTCACCCGGACAAATCATCGCCGTGATTCGTCCAGCTCACGCCGAGCGCGGCAGTATGGGTCAAGCTGGCGAGAGATCGTCGGTAGACCAAACCAATCATGTCTCTCAAGGATGGATACCGCTACTGAATGAAGTTGCTACCCTACAAGGTTTAGCCAATGCCAGACTTTCGGCGAGTTCCAAAGAGCCTGGTGTCGTGCGACAGCGTAGCCGAGGAAAGCTGAATTGCCGTGAACGTATTACCTTACTACTCGACTTGGATAGCTTTCGCGAGGTGGGAAGCCTGGCAGGCTTTGCATCTTACAACGACGATGGCATGATTAGCGACTTCACGCCCGCTAATCACGTCGGTGGCGTGGGAAAAATTGCAGGGCGAACCAGTATTGTTTGTGCTGACGACTTCACCTCTCGAGGTGGCCATGCCGACGGCGCGATTGGCCAGAAAAGTCGTTACCTCGACGAGTTGGCGATTGAGATGCGGGTACCCTCGGTGCGCTTACTCGATGGCTCATCGGGCGGCGGCAGTGTCGCCACGATGGTGCCGAAGCAGGAAAGCTCCCCCGAGACCTCGGTGCAGGAAAGCACGGGGGCGATCAAAGCGGGTCGTCCTCGGGTGACGGGTGGCGGGGGCTCGTTCCTACCTGGCCATCTCGGCAGTACGCTCTACACCAAGCAACTCGGCACGGTACCCGTCGTCAACATGCTGCTCGGCAGTGTGGTTGGCATCGGTGCGGCTAAGGCGGTACTGGGTCATTTCTCGGTGATGGTGCGCGATATTGCGCAACTGTTTGTGGCTGGACCACCGGTGGTCAGCCATGCCATGGGCTATGAAGTCACCAAGGAAGATCTTGGTGATTGGCGCATTCATTGCCGCAACGGTTCGGTGGACAATCTCGCCGAAAGTGAACAAGAGGCCGTACAAATTGCGCGCCGCTTTTTGTCCTATCTTCCCTCTAGCGTTTATGAGGTGCCGCCGCGCGCGATTCCTGATGCAAGCGATTCACCTCATCGCCGTGAGGAAGAATTATTGACCTTGGTACCGCGCAAACGCGCCACCACCTTCGACGTGCGTCGCGGGATTCGCTTAATGGCGGATAAGGACTCATTCTTTGAAGTAGGGTCACTCTGGGGCACCGACCAAGTGACCGGGCTGGCGCGATTTAACGGCTACCCAGTGGGGGTCATTGCCTCGGATAGTCGTCACGTTAACGGAGGAGCACTGACCGCAGATGGTTGTGACAAGCTGCGCCGCCTGCTCGACATCTGCGATCTCTTTCATCTACCGATTCTTAACTTGGTCGACAATCCCGGCTTCGCGGTTGGTATCGAGCATGAGATCGCCGGTACGATTCGTAAGGGCGCTGAATGGATGGTGGCCTTCGCGCAAGTGAGTGTACCCATTTTCACGGTGCTGATGAGGCGCAGCTTTGGCGTGGCGGGCAATAACTATGCGACGCCACGTGCTCAGGCAATGACACGCGTGGTTTGGCCGGCCGCCGACGTAGGCGGTATTCCTCCCGAAGGTGGGATTGAGGCCGCCTACAAGCGACAATTGGCTGAGTCGGCTGATCCTCAAGCCTTACGGGCTGAAATCAATGCTCGTATTGAAAGCGCTCGTGGCCCGATTGGCCCACTCAATCGCTTTCAGATGGAGGAGATGATCGATCCCCGCGATACTCGTTCACTTGTGTGCGAGTGGATTGAGGATGCCTACCGAATCGTCTCGCAACCTGCGCGCTTGGTGCCGCGTGGCTTGCAGTTCCGGCCGTAGACTTTGGGCAAGTTAGAATCGCTTGATTGATCGCTAAATTGAAGACTGGAGAGTGAGATGACTGATCTAAGCAATGAGCGCGTGCGCTGCACGATCACCGACGGCGTGGCCGATGTACGCATGACTCGCGTCGATAAAATGAATGCACTGGACGAGGCAATGTTCAATGCCTTGAGGGAGACTGGCGCGCGGCTTTGTAAAGAGCCCGGTTTGCGAGCCGTAGTCTTGTCCGGGGAGGGTCGTGCCTTCTGCGCAGGCCTGGATATGGGCCGGTTCGCCACGATGGCCGATGGCGCCAATAAGGTTTCTCACGAAATGCGGCTCGGTACACGCACGCACGGCTTGTCGAATGCGCCGCAGTACACGGTGATGGTATGGCAGGATGTGCCGGTGCCAGTGATTGCTGCTGTTCACGGCGTGGCGCTTGGCGGCGGCTTTCAACTTTGCTTAGGTGCAGATATTCGCCTCGTCACACCTGACGTGAAGATGTCGATCTTGGAGATTAAGTGGGGCCTGGTGCCTGATATGGGCGGTGTGTACCTGATGCAAGGCCTGGCTCGGGCCGATGTGATTCGTGAGCTTACCTATACCGGTCGGATGTTTTCGGGCACGCAGGCTTTGGAATATGGTTTTGCTACGAAGGTTTGTGCTGATCCGTATGTTGAGGCAATGGCCATGGCGCGTGACATTGCGCAAAAGAGTCCTCATGCCATCCGCGCCAATAAGCGCTTGCTCAAAGCGGGTGAGAGTGGGGACGTTGCTCATATTTTGCAGGCTGAGTCTGATGAGCAGATTGGGGTGATGGGGGGGGCTAATCAGATTGAGGCGGTTCGGGCTGGGATTGAGAAGCGGGTTGCTAAGTTTTTGGATGTTTGATTTTTTGCGCTGGCAGAGCCGACCGGGGTAGGTGGCGCCGCGAATGTCATTCCGTCGCGGCCTGGCGGCCACGTCTCCCTTCTTTATTTCGCTCTGCCACCTACCCCGGTCAACTCTGCCGGGACCGAGGCTTGCCTTGGGTTAACCTGTCAGCCAAGTGTCGCCGCGATCTTCTCTTATTTTTGGCTTTGCTAGTCTCTGGATAGCAGTTGCGTCTTGAGTTAGTTGGGCTAGCCACCAGTCGGTCGTGATTTGGCTGAGCTGGCTGAGATGCTCTTTTTGGAGGGACACTGCGGCTTCTGGCCTTTGCCGCCTTCCAATTGTGGCGGGGAGGGCTTGACCGGCGAAGGTGAAGTGATCGGCGTTTTTGAGGATGAGGCCTGCTTTGTTTCCTTTGGGGAGTGCATCGAAGACGGCGGCGCGGTGCGCGGGTGTTGTGCCATTGCTGACGACGTCTCCGTCTTCAGTTCCTGTTATGGCGAGTATGGGGCGAACGATTTTTCTTAAGGTGCTTCGCATGCTCTCTGGTTGGCCGTTGCTGGAGAACGGGGAGAATGCAATGAAGGCTTTGGGTCTGGGGTCGCTGAGATCTAATGTTGCGGGCGCGTTTGGGAAAATTTCGCCTGCTAGGGCCAGTACGGTTCCGGAGCCGAACGAGTGACCGCTGAGGCCAATCTTGCTCAGGTCGACACGCTTCCAGGCTGCGGGGTTGTTTTGCGTCGCCTGTGCCTCTACGAAGTCTAGGATGGCTTTAACGTCGTCGACCCGATTGATCAATTGATCCGGAGCCATGGCAGCTCTTGGCGATGCACGCAACGCGGCTGCGTCGCTGCCTGTATGTTGAGGGTGAACGACCACCATACCGGCGGCTGCCCAGGCCTCGCCATAGAGATCGCCGCCGTTCATGGTGCCGCCGAGTCCGTGGGAGAAAACCAAGAAGGGTCGGTTAGGTCCAAAGCTAGCGGCGGGCCATCTCACCTTGATCGGGATTTTTCGGTTGAGTTGTGGAGAGTTGATCGACTCTTCGGTGACTAGCGACCCACTGGCGTCGGCGGCTTGGCTCGTCCTAGAGCCTGTCAGGACCATACTTAAGCCCAAGAAAGTATCCGCCACAAGCCATTGACGTCGATTCATGTCTCTTCTTTCTTCGTTTGAAAGACTATTTTCGAATCATTATAGGGGTCTCCATCCGCAATCTTGGAATGTTCGAGGAGCAATTGAGGTCTTGTCGGAGAGAATTCAGGCACTAAGCCTTGTTCTCACTATTGGCGGTTTGCCAAGCTTTATGAAGGATCATGTTCAAGATGGGCATTGCACTAAAAAGGAGTTCAATCGATCTAGGAATCGTCACCACCAATGGCCCGGCCATGCTGAGCTTTTATCGCGATACGCTCGGTCTCCAGTACGAAAAAGAGATACCGATGCCTGTGGGCGCTGGGGTGATGCATCGCATGTATTGCGGCGAAACACTGATCAAGCTGGTGGTGCAACCCAGCTCGCCTGCCAAGGCGCCTCCGGGCGGCATTGGTGGCGCGACGGGCTACCGCTACTGGACGATGACCGTCTCCAACCTCGACGAAATCACTGAGGCTTGTCAAAAGGCCGGCGCCAAGATCGCTATTGCACCGAAAGAGATTCGCCCCGGCGTGAGGATCTCGATGGTCGAAGATCCAGATGGCAATTGGGTCGAATTTCTATCGATTGCTTAGGCGTTTTTCTTGAGTTGAGCGGCCCTCATCTTCGCGACGAGTGCGCCGTCTTTGCGATAGGAGTAACAACTATCAATCATGGCGTCCAGGTTCCAGATTCGGATAGGGGCTGGCACACCAGGTGATCTCGGCGCATAGAAGTTTGAGGTGAAGGACTGCACGGCGGCTGCCGACATAGCCGTGAGTAAGCCCAAGATGTGGGTGCAGCCTTCGGAGCCGCCTAGTCGCTCCAAAAGCTCTTTACGAAAGCCTCGACCAATCGACAGCCCGACTAGCCGCTGGAAGTTGATGTTGACCTCCTCACAGCTCTCAAAAGGCGTGCTCGGCATGGCTGACACTAGCGCCACAATATGCCGAGTACTGTCGACCGTCATTCTTAATTGCATGTGGTGAAGTGCAGCCCCGGCGGGTGTTTGGCCGCGCCATTCACTATCGTAGGGAAAGGGGCGGGTGTCGATAAAACGCCCTTCCAAATCGAGTAGGCCGTCCTCGCGCCGAAAGCCTCGGCACACGATGCTGCGGGTATGTACGATTTGGCGAGGTACTGACGGCGGCAGAACCCAACCGGCATCGTGATCTTGTTGCAAAGTTTCGTCCGCACTACGGGTCAAGGTCGGCGGGTGATTTGCGAATGACTCGGCCATTCGACTTCTCCAAAGGTGATACTGACCCGCCATAGTAGCAGTGCTTAGAGCTTTGGCTTGTCGCGCTTCCCATCATGATTCAAGTCCTGCTGGCGGTCGTGCTTCTGGCGGTAAACGCGCGCGCTTTGCACATCTTGGGCATGCGCAATACGGGCTCGTTCTTGGCCAGTGACGGTGCCATCTGCTTTGGCTTTGTCTTCCATGCTTTGCACGTGGGATTGGCCTGCACGCAGGCGAGCCGTTTCGCGTTGGGTGAGTTGTCCGCTGGTGATGCCTTGATCAATTCGAGCACTTTGATTGGCCTCGCGTTGATCGATTCGCGGCGTGGCAGTTTGTGCTTGGGCCGTTGCAGCGAAGAGGACGGTGCAAGACATGGCTAGGGTAAAAGCAGGTAGGTTAAAGCGTTTCATGATGGACATCCTTTGTCGTGAAGGTTGACTGATCGACTCGTTTGAGCCGGTATTGCCATCTTGCCTAAGAGCCGCGTAAGCGTCTAGCCTCAAAGCGTAAGCCATGTTTCAAGTGGTAACAGAGCCCTGATTAACGGAGTCCCATTCCGACCGAGCCAGCTACTGAGGCTTGGCGAGAGCGTGATTGGACGGACGTTCAATCCCAACTAGCGAGATGACCCCACTTAGAACGCAATGAAATCGGTTAGGCTAGGCCAAGTATTGTGGAGCCAAGTCGTTGTGGAGCAAATTTGATGTCTGACAGTCCCGCCAAACCGATCGAAGCCGCAGAGTCGGTGCCTTCTGCGTCAGTACCGCCGGTTTCGGTTTCCCCGGTTTCGGTTCCCCCGGTTTCGGTTCCCCCAGTTTCGGTTCCCATTCCGGCCGCAACCATTATGCTGCTGCGCGACGGGGTGCAGGGGCTTGAAGTGTTTATGGTGGTGCGCCATCATCAGATCGATTTTGCCTCCGGGGCGCTTGTTTTTCCAGGCGGCAAGCTCGACCCACAAGACGAAGACGAGCGGGTGCTATCCCGGCTTGCTCCATTTCTGCAAAGCACGCCAGTGCAGGCGAGATTGAGAGCGGCCGCCATCCGAGAGGTTTTCGAAGAGTCTGGCATTCTCTTGGCTAGGGATAAACATGGCGCAGCCCTGACCCCCAATACCCAAAGTGATGCCTGGCGCAAAAACCTCAATGCGCATACCCTCACCATGCCCGAGATTCTCGTGGAAGGCGATCTCACCTTAGCTTGCGACGACCTCGTGCATTATTCGCACTGGATCACGCCGCCAATGATGCCCAAACGCTTTGATACTCATTTTTACCTGGCACGGGTCCCCGCTGGGCAAATCGCTGACCATGATGGACATGAAAACGTGGACTCGGTGTGGATTCGCCCAATGCAGGCGATTGAGGATGCGCAGAACAAGGTTCGCACCATTATTTTCCCCACGCTTTCTAATGTGGTGCGCTTGGCGCAGTACGACAGTGTAGAAGCGGCTTTTGCGGGTGCTCGACGAGTACCGGTGCTGCCCATCACGCCCTGGTCTGAGAAGCGCCCCGATGGTCGCTATGTTTGCATCCCAAAGGATGCTGGCTATACTCTTTTTGAACAAAAGCTGCCTGAGCGCGCAGCCTAAGCGGCGTGATGAGCGGCGTGATGAGCGGCGTTCGATACGGCTGCACTGATTGACTATGAAAGGCTAGACACTATGGATACCAAGCAGATCGACACAGGAACTCAAGACCTATTGGCGAGTCTCGAGGCGGGCGTACTGACCCTGACGCTAAACCGCCCCGAGGCAAGGAATGCGATGTCAAGAGAAATGAACGCCGCGTTAGCCAGTCAACTCGCTTCAGCAGAGCTAGACCCCGCCGTAAAATGCATCGTACTCACGGGTGCCGGTAAGGGGTTTTGTGCGGGCGGAGATGTGAAGGGGATGGCGGCGAGGGGCGATGGCACGGTGGGTGATAACACCATCGATGGCGCCATTCACAAGCAGCGCCTGGCTCAACGTGCCACCGCAGGTAAGCTCTTCAAAATGCCCAAGCCAACGCTTGCGTCCTTGCCTGGTGCCGCCGCTGGAGCGGGGCTTTCTCTAGCGCTGGCCTGCGACCTACGGGTGATGGCGAGTTCGGCCATTATGACCACAGCCTTCGCGAAAGTCGGATTCTCTGGCGACTATGGCGGCACGTACTTCATGACTCAATTGGTGGGAGCCGCCAAAGCCCGTGAGCTCTATTTCCTGTCGGACCGTGTGAGCGCTGAGGAAGCCTTACGCCTTGGCCTGAGCAATTGGGTCTGCCCACCGGAGGATCTCGCAGCGAAGACGCGAGAAATCGCGCTTCGTCTCGCGAATGGCCCCACCATTGCCTATCGCTACATGAAAGAAAATCTCAATCGTGCCATGGCGGGCGATGTTGACGATTGCCTCGATCTCGAAGCCACCCACCACGTACATTGTGGTCAAAGCGAAGATCATCGCGAAGCAACCAAGGCCTTTGTTGAAAAGCGCGAACCAGTGTTTAAGGGTCGCTAGTTCAAAGCGCGACGACGTTCCAATCAATCGATTAGAGTCCCCATGCCCGAGTTTATTTCAGATGAGCTAAAAGAATTGCGTCGGCGGGTCACATCGTTGTCGACCGATACCTTGATCGCGCTGCGAGATGATTCGCCCCTCGAACCCGCAGCACGTGCGACAAAAGTTCGCGCGGCCTCGAAAGCGGCTGGCATTTATGGCCTGACGCAGGATGAGCAGACGAGTGCGCTCAGCTTACTCGTGGTTCGCGAGGCCTTGGCGAGTCATGGTGTCGGACATCTGCCAGGACTCTTTGGGGCGGACGCAGGCGTGCTTGCGGGTGTTGAGGAGCCTCTTCGAAGTTCGCATTTGCTCCCTCTCTTGGCGGGCGATAAACGTGCCGGCTTTGCATTCACGGAACCCTCCAATGCAACGCGTCCGACCTGGGCTCGAGTGGTTGGCGAGGAACTCGTCATCACTGGACAAAAGTCTTACGTCACCGGTGGTGTTGAGGCTAGTTTTTTAGCGACCATGGTGGACATTGAAGGCGAAGGCCCGTCCATGGTGATTGTGGATACGGATCGCCCAGGCGTGAGCGTGTCGCGCCGATTTAGCTCGCTTGATGGTAGTCAACATGCGGCCTTTCGTTTTGAGGAAGTGCGCGTGCCGCGCCACCATGCGATTGGTGCGCCCGGTGAGGGGCGTTCGCGGGCACTGGACAAAATTAGCGCGGTACGGCGCGCCGTGGCGGCTGATTGCATTGGCATGAACGCATGGATTCTTGAGCTGGTGGCGCAGGATCTTCGCAAACAACGTCGTGGCACGAACAAGGGCGACCATGAGCGGGTACGTCTTCGCTTTGGTGAAATGCGGATGTCGGCTTACGCGGCGCGCTCGATGGTGTATCGCACCGCCAGGCTCGCCGATGCCGGTGAAAACGTCGTCAATGAAACGATTGCGGCCAAAGTTTTTGCTAGCGAAGTGGCCAATAAGTTAGTGGATAGGGCGGTGCAATTGGTGGGCGGTGAGGCCTTGGTTGCAGGCCATCCCTTGGAGGCTGCGCTGCGCCGTCTACGTGGTTGGCGTTTGGCGGAAGGGGAGAGCGACACACTCTTGGTGAATTTGTCGCGTGGGTTTCTTGATCTTGGTAAGGGACGAATTTAACGGTGGATCAGACGACGTCCTTACCCCTGGCAGGTTTCAAAGTCATTGAAGTAGGTGGCGGTGCAGCCGGAGGCTACTGTGGTCGCTTGCTGCTGGATGCGGGTGCCTCGGTGAGCGTCACCGCGCTGTCGGAAGTGCATCGCTTACAAGGTATTGTGCGCGCCACCTCCCATAAAAATGACTTGGCTAAGGAAATGAGCGAGGCTGATCGAGCCTATGGTGCTTGTCTAAGCGCAGGCAAGCAAACGCTTTCCGTGGTGAGCGACCCCTTGGCGCTGGCGCAACTTTGTAGTGACGCTGATTTGGTGCTGGTTGGTGAAGCCTCTGGTGTTGATGCCTCGCACCTGTTACCCCGAATAGCTACACTGGCGCTAACCTGGTTTGGTAAGAATGGGCCATGCAGTACTTGGCAAGGTTGCGATCTCATTGTTCAGGCCTTAACCGGCATCCCGCACATGGCAGGCAAGGCGGCGGGGCCGCCGGTTTATTTGGGTGATCGTCACTCGACGTCGATTGCTGGCGTGACTGCTTATATTGCCGCTTGTGCCGCCTTACTTGCAGGGCGGAGTGCGAAACCGCGTCTCTTGGACATTAGCATTATGGAGGCGAACTTGGTGCTCTCCGAGATGCATATGGGTTTTTTCGAACGTGACGGTGTTCCGATGCGTCGTTGCGGTTTGAATCGCTATTCACCGAACGGTCCGGTCGGAATCTATCCTTGTAAAGAAGGGTGGTTGGGCATTACGGTGACCACGCCGGATCAGTGGCGTTCGGTGTGTAAGGCGCTAGACTTGCGTGAGCAAGCGGCCGACGAGAGCTTGGTGACTCGCGAGTTGCGCTTTGATCGGCTAGACGAAATCGAAGCCGCCATCACTCGCGCATTAGCAGTTAAAAGCTCGCTGGCGTGGGCTGAGATTGGACGGCAGTTCAAGATTCCTTTCGTAGTTGTGCCGGATGCCGAAGGTATTCTCTCCCATCCGATCTTCGATGCGCGCGAGTCCTTGGCGAGCTTTGTTAGTGAGGAGAAGACATTTCGGGTGCCCCGTACACCCTTCGGCTTGAGCCGAACACCTACTTTAAAGAATTTGGACCTATCGTGCGCGAAGGACGCTGACGACAGTTGTGCGAAAGTTGCTGGTGGTAGCAGCCCGGAGGTACCACTTTTGGAAGGGCTGACCCTTGTTGATTTCACCATGGGTTGGGCAGGTCCGCTAGCCAGTCGCCTACTTGCCGATCTCGGGGCCGACGTGATCAAAATCGAGGCCGGGCGGTATCCTGATTGGTGGCGTGGCGTGAACTGGACACCAGAATATATTCGAGATCGCCAATACGAAAATGCCAAACCGTTCTGCGCTTTGAATCGCGGCAAGCGAGGGGTGAGTCTCGATCTTACAAGTCGTACCGGTCAGGCATTGGCGAAAGCGTTGATCGCGAAAGCCGATGTTGTGATTGAGAATCAGGCGGCCGGCGTCATGGCTAAGTTCGGGCTGGATTACGCTCAGTTGCAGAAGGTCAATCCGGAGCTGGTGATGGTCTCGATGTCGGCCTTTGGTACGGGTAATGCTTGGTCAGACACTCGGGCTTATGGGTCAACGCTTGAGCAGGGCTCGGGTCTGCCAAGCTTTATGGGCGTTGCAGGTGAGGCGCCGATGATGGCGCATTTGGCCTATGGTGATCCGGTTGGCGGTTTGTATGGGTGTGCGGCTATGCTCACTGCGCTGATTAGCCGTCGTCGCACCGGTCAAGGACAATACGTCAATGTCAGCATGGTTGAGGCGATGCTGCAGTTCAACACCCAGCCCTTGCTTGAACACCAGCTAGGTCGTGGCCGTGAGCTGCGGCGCGGTAATCGTCATGCGAGCTTGGCACCCCATGGCATTTATGCTGCGGCTGGCGAGGATCAATGGGTGGCGCTGGCGATCGAGAGTGACACTGGTTTTGCTCGTTTGGCGCAACTCTTGAAACTTCCCGGCGACAGAGATGGTATGCCTTCGAGCTTGCTAGCCGAGCGTCACTATCGCCATGACGAATTGGATGTTGCGATTGCTGCCTGGGCGAGAAAATATCCGGCTGAACGGGCCGCGCAGCTCTTGCAAGAAGCGGGCATTGCGGCGGCACCGCTCTTGCACGCAGACGACCTTCTGAATCACCCTGAGTATTTTGGTACGGACTTCTTCGTCGATTTGATTCGCGAGTGTTCCGGCCCGCAGCGTCAGGCGGGTGTGGCGATTGTCTGTGATGGAGAGCGACTCGGGTCGCGCCGTCCTGCTCCCTTACTGGGTGAGCATAGTTGGGAAGTGTTGCGAGAAAAGATTGGGCTGAGTCGTACTGATTATGATGCACATGTGCAGGAAAGCGTGATTAGCTTTACACCGGCGCCTACTCGTAATTTGGTTGCAGCAGCGAAGAGTTGACGTTTCTTGTAAGACTAATGTTGCCTAAGCGCTGATGTCTGCGCTACTGCGATATTTATGCTTCTGACCCGCCTAGGCTCGAAGTTCGTAAAATGCCAAAGCAGGCGTACGAACTGGCAAGGTGATGAAACTCGAAAAGCCAGCATCCTCAGCGAGCTGCTCGGCACGCTTCGGCCCCCAACAGGCACCGAGACCTGGGCCCCCTTGTGACAAGGACTGGGGCACGCAGTGCAAGCAGCTCATACCGTACAAAAGCTTGCCGAAAGGAGTGCGGTTGTTGGTGAGGTGGTGGTCCATGCGAGGCTCCACCATGAGATAGCTGCCCCCAGGGGCTAGGCATTCACGAATGCGCCTCAGCACGGTTAGCGGCTCGGGGAGATCATGAATCACATCAAAGGTGCTAATTAGGTCATAGCCCGGCGAAGCCTCAATAGATTGGGCCGTGCCACTGGTAAAGCGAATCCTGCTCGCTAGTCCGGCTTGTTCGGCGTAGACCTTGGCAATTTCGATGGAGCGACTGTCAAGATCGAGACCTTCGATGTGCGCCGCTGGATAAGCCTTAGCCAAGGTGATAGGTATGACCCCTGTACCACAGCCGATATCAATCGCTCGGCCGCCCGCTTGCAGCTTGGCGACAACGTGAGGCATGGTCGGCAACCAGGACTTCGTCAGCCGATTTTCATACACCGGTCGGTTCATTTGCTCCAGCGCAACCGGCAGGCCTTCACCAAATTCTGAGAAGGCGATGCCTGAGCCTTTCTCAAAAGACTTGACGAGCTTGGGCACCATGCCCATCAGGCCGGGTAGGCCGGTGAACAAACCGCCCAGATAAAACTCTGTGGAATCATCTGTGAGAAAGAGAGCGTGTTCGTCGGGAAAATGGAAGGTATCAGCCTCGGGGTCGTGATCGACATAGCCATTACAAACCATGGCGCCCAGCCACTCTTCGACATAGCGCGCGTGTATGCCGGTCTTGGCTACGAGTTGCTCGGAGCGCATCGCACCCATTCCCGCCATGGCCTTGAACAGGCCTGACTGTTGCCCGACCAAGACCAATGCTGTGGCAAGTGCCGTGCCAACATCGCCAACCACTTTTTGCATAAACTGTTGCGAACGTTCTTTATCCATGATTAAGCAACCTGCGCAGTGGTCATTGCTTCGCCCGCGACCGTGGTACGGCGCATGTCACGCGGATACTGGTCATCATAGCGTCGCACGCGATGCATGGTTTGGCGGTTGTCCCAAATGATCAAGTCGTGCTGGTGCCAGCGGTGCACATAAACATACTTTGGCTGGGTCGCGTGTTCGTTCAGGTCGCGCAGTAGCAATCGGGCATCCGGCGTGGTCATGCCAATAATGGCGCCTGCATGCGAGGCCAAGTAGAGTGACTTTCGGCCGTGCTTAGGATGCACTCGTACTAGCGCTTGGCGAACCGGCTTGAACAATTGGCGCTCTTCCTCGGTGAAATCGACCAGCCCAAGCGCGCCTCGTGAATACATGAGCGAATGTTCGCAGATCAGCGGGTCGATTTCGGCCTTGGTCGCCTCGTCTAGATCGTCATAGGCCGCCCGCATATCGGCAAATTCGGTATTGCCACCGACTGGATTGACCACGCGAGCCGATAGTAAGGAGTATTTCGCTGGGACTGGGCGAAATGAGCTGTCCGAGTGCCAAAGCATATTGCCGAGATTAAACAGCCGATGACGACTAT
>JAYVKZ010000046.1:0-25205 GCA_043767985.1 Betaproteobacteria bacterium | reverse complement strand
AGCCTTGGCTGGGTGGCAGATGAATCGCCGCTGCACAGGCTTCGCCACTCACCATGCGCTCCAGCCCGTCGAGGCTGCCGTAACATAAGGTAGCCAGGCCACAGCGAGATTCGCGCACCGCCCAATCCAAGAGTGGATCATGACTGCCCGCGAGCACTGCCGAGCTTGGCTTCAAGGTAGGGTTGGTCCGCCCGCTGGTATTGCCCCGTACCCAGGCATCAATCTCTTCGCGCGGGAACAGTAATTTTCCGGAGATCCGTGAGATGGGGATGGCGGAGCGGCTCACTAGATCGTAAATTTTACGTTCCTTCAGGCGCAAATATTGCGCGACCTCCCTGGTGCTCATTAGCTCTTGCATGACTAATTATTCGCCTATGTGCTCGGATACTGCATATCCTACCAAAAATATGCAGGATTTACGGAAAAACGGAGGAAAGACACTTTTCAATCCTTTTTTGCTTACACTTCGATGATGCAAGAATTGTCTCAGGGCCTAACCCAAGCGCTACAGCTTGTGGTGGGGTTGGACTCCCCTTTAATCTCGATTGTTTCACTTAGTCTGAAAGTGAGTAGCGTCGCTGTAGGTAGTGCCGCACTCCTCGCTCTGCCCGCGGGTGCATGGCTCGCGGTCAGTCGTTTTCCAGGGCGACATGCGGTCTTGGCGGTCATCAACGCTTTAATGGGATTGCCCCCGGTCGTTGTCGGCTTATTGGTGTATCTGCTGTTATCTAGGGCGGGGCCACTTGGCAAATTCGGCCTCTTGTTCACACCAAGCGCAATGATGATTGCTCAGGCCATCCTGGTTTTTCCGATTATTTGTGCGCTGACCGTGCAGGTGATCCAGGATGCTTGGGGCGAGTATCGCGAACAAATGCAGTCGATGCAGGCGACGCCTTGGCAATGCGTGCGCGCCTTGCTCTGGGACACCCGCTTTACATTGATGACGGCGGTCCTGGCTGGGTTCGGTCGGGCCATCGCGGAGGTTGGTGCTGTGATGATTGTCGGCGGCAATATTGATGGGGTGACGCGCTTGATGACCACGGCGATTGCACTCGAAACCAGTAAGGGAGATCTGCCCCTTGCACTCGCGCTCGGCATGGTCTTGATCGCCATGGTGATTATCATCAACATCTTGGCCCAAAGCTTGAAGTTGACGGCCATGAAGCGCTATGGTTAGTCAAGAAATGGGCCTGAGCCCGACGAGCAGCACCTCCCAGGTCGCGTCAAGCAAACGAGTCTTGCTCCGAGTCGAAGCTGTTTCGTATTGTGTCAACGAAAAAACCTTGATTGATCAAGTGACGCTATCGCTCAGCGCGGGGGCGCGTTACCTGATTCTTGGCCCCAACGGTGCGGGAAAGAGTCTCCTGCTTAGACTGATGCACGGCTTGCTCAAACCGTACAGTGGGCAAATCACCCGGCCCGAAAGCTCGGGTGGCGTAGAGCAAGCCATGGTGTTTCAAAGGCCGGTGATGTTACGTCGAAGCGCCAGAGACAATATTATTTTTGCGCTCCAAGTGGCCCGAATTGAAGGTGATCATCGGCTTCTTGCCAACGATGCCTTGGGCAAGGTAGGGCTCAGTGAGCTTGCAGATCGCCCTGCGAGACTTTGTTCGATTGGTGAGCAGCAGCGCATCGCCTTAGCCCGTGCATGGGCCGTCCAACCTAGGATCCTCTTCTTGGATGAGCCCAGTGCGAGTCTGGACCCCAGCGCGACCCGCCATGTTGAGGCCATTATTAATGCGATGCATGCCAAAGGGACGACGATCGTGATGGCCAGCCACGACCTTGGCCAAGCGCGCAGGCTTGCCGACCATGTATTTTTTATGCATCAGGGGCATTTGATTGACGATCTACCTGCGCCCCTCTTTTTTAATCAACCGCGCTCGCCCATGATCCGGGCATTTTTAGACGGAGACCTTTTATGGGAAACCTCATGATGAATAGCTTCACGATGAAGAGCAAGAGAAAGCTGCTGCTTTTATCCGGCCTGCTTTGCTTCGCAGCCTTCGCGCAGACCCAGCTTCACGCGCAGGAAAAGTTCATTATCTTGGCCTCCACCACATCAACGCAAGACTCAGGGCTGTTCAAACATTTGCTGCCACTGTTTAAAGCCAAAACCGGTATTGAAGTGAGGGTGGTGGCTCAGGGTACCGGGCAAGCCTTGAACAGCGCTCGCAAGGGCGATGCCGATGTCGTCTTTGTGCATGACCGCGTAGCTGAGCAAAAGTTTATTGATGAAGGTTTCGGTATTGATCGTCGTGAAGTGATGTATAACGATTTTGTCATCGTTGGACCCAAATCTGATCCTGCCAAGATCGCGCAAAGTAAGGATGTGCTTGAGGCCTTGAAAAAGATCTCTGCGAGCGCTGCACCCTTTGCCTCACGAGGAGACAAGAGTGGTACCCATGCGGCAGAGCTGCGTTACTGGGCCCAAGCACAAGTTGACCCGCTTCTGGGCAAAGGGAGCTGGTACCGCGAAACCGGCTCCGGCATGGGGCCGACCTTGAATACGGCGAGCGCAATGAATGCGTATTCTTTCACTGACCGGGGCACTTGGTTAAGTTTTAAGAACCGTGGCGAGTTAGGTATCCTAGTCGAGGGTGATCAGCGGCTCTTCAACCAATACGGCGTGATGTTGGTGAACCCGGCTAAGCATCCACACGTCAAAAGCTCTCTCGCTCAGGCCTTCGTAGATTGGGTGACCTCAAGCGAAGGCCAAGCGTCCATTACTAGTTACAAAATTGAAGGACAACAGTTGTTCTTTCCGAATTTTGTGGCGCTTAAAAAGGCTGCGTAGTCATGGCTCGGCGCACTTTATTAGCTTGTATGTGGAGCGTCGCTTGTACCACCTTGAGTGTACTGATGCCCCTTTGTTCGACTGCTCTCGCTGCTGAACCTATAACGGTTTTTGCAGTGGGTAGCCGGCGCGCTGTCCTCGGTGATATCGCCTCCGAATTTACCCGTGATACGGGTACTGAAATACATGTTACCTTCGGACCTTCAGGTCTCTTAAAGGAGCGACGGCGAAACCGATTCAGGTCGGCTGGGTCAGCTCAAAGATTCCCATCTAGTTTTTCTACGATCAACAACCACTTCCGAAATTATCGACATACACTGAGTGCAACAAATCATCGGTTGGTGTCGACGAAGCGCTTTGAAGATTAGAGTCAGATGTGTGGGAGCGTGACATGAGGCTCGTTGCTGATTGGGTTTTGTTCGGCTCGGGGAAGTTTAGTGGACAACGCCATTTTTCAATGCACGCTTGCTCAATGTACTCATTTTCATAAAGCGCTCAGGCCATGTCAATCATCAACCAGTACATCCTTGATCAGCAGCTCAATGCCATGCGCATCGCAGGCAAGAAGGTGGGTGCAGAGCGCAGTAGCGAACGTTGCATCGCCGTGTCCAACCCGTTCACTCAACAGCAGATCGGCACCATCCCGAAGGCCACGCTGAATGAAGTGAGGCAGACCTATGCCCAGGCCCATGCCTATCGCTCCAGACTGAGCCGCTTCGATCGCGCGGCCATCCTCAATCGCGCCGCCGCGATCGTGCGCAGCAAAGTGGACGAGATCGCGCAGCTCATCACTGCCGAAGCTGGTCTGTGCATCAAGGATTCCATCTACGAGGTGGGCCGGGTCAGCGATGTACTCCTGTTTGGAGCGAACGAAGTATTGAAGGACGACGGACAGATCTATTCCTGTGACCTCACCCACCATGGCAAGCAGCGCAGGGTCTACACCCAGCGCTCCCCGCTCTTGGGCGTTATCTCGGCCATTACCCCGTTCAACCATCCGATGAATCAGGTGGCGCACAAGGTTGTGCCCAGCATTGCCACCAATAACCGCATGGTACTCAAACCCTCCGAGAAGGTGCCCTTCTCCGCCATTCTTTTTGCAGACATTCTTTACGAGGCGGGACTGCCGCCTGAGATGCTTTCTGTCATCACCGGCGACCCGCGCGAAATTGCTAACGAACTGCTGACCAACCCGCATGTGGATCTGGTCACCTTCACCGGTGGCGTGGCGATTGGAAAATACATTGCCTCCAAAGTGGGATATCGTCGGGTTATTCTTGAACTGGGCGGCAACGACCCCCTGATTGTCATGGAAGACGCCGATCTCGACGAGGCCTCGACACTGGCCGTTCAGGGCTCCTACAAAAACTCCGGACAACGTTGCACAGCCGTCAAACGCATGCTGGTCCATGAATCCGTGGCCGAAGATTTCGTTGAAAGAGTGCTGGTCAAAACAAAGGCCTGGAGTTTCGGCGACCCGATGAACAGGGCCAATGACATGGGCACGGTCATCGATGAAACCGCGGCCAGGCTTTTTGAATCCAGGGTGAGTGAAGCTGTCGCTCGAGGCGCGCGATTGCTCACGGGCAACCAGCGCCAGGGTGCGCTGTATTCTCCCACCGTGCTTGACCGGGTTGACCCGGGCATGACTGTGGTCCGGGAAGAAACCTTCGGGCCGGTATCCCCGGTCATTCGTTTCAAGAATATCGAAGAGGCCATCAGCATCTCCAATGGCACCGCCTTCGGACTGTCCAGTGGTGTGTGCACCAATCGGCTGGACTACATTACCCGATTCGTCAACGAACTGAATGTTGGCTCGGTCAACATCAGGGAGGTTCCCGGTTACCGGCTTGAGCTCACGCCTTTCGGCGGGATCAAGGATTCAGGTCTGGGCTACAAAGAAGGTGTGCAGGAAGCGATCAAGAGCTTCACCAACATCAAGACCTACTCCATGCCCTGGCTCTGACCGGACGCAAGAGCATATACTCGCTGAGCGCCATTGACCTGCCCTTTCTGCGTGGCGCAGCGGATACGGTTGCCTTGCGCATCTGGGACGATCTGGCCAAGACCGAGGGATTGCCCGCGCCACCCCTGTCCCACTTTTTGCAGCGTGCGGAGCGCTGCGTGCTCACCGGCACTAGATGAACAGGAATGCGAAGGTGCTGAAGTTGCAAGGCACTCTGCCCAGAGGCTACATCTGATTCGGTTTGGTGGACGCATCACTTCGCTGCGCGAAATGAGCGTCCCCCGCTTCGCGCACTATTGCCAGAAAGCGGCCGAAAAGTGACGAGCAGAGCGCGCACCTGCGGCCGAAAAGGCCGTCATATGAAGCGCAGGGAAGGGCGAGACCACGGGAATGTTCTCCTCGAAAATGGTGATACCGTAAAGGAAGATGACATGCTCCCGAAGTCAACCAAGGGTCAGGTCTTGCGATCACGCTTGTACGCGTTTTACCAAAATGCTTAGTCAGTACTCTGTGGACTGCCTTTAACCCGACGGTTGCGAGCGGCAGCAATCGCTGCACTGAGCTGTCGCACTGCTGTTATCTCTGAATTCCTCAAACCAAGACAAATGAGCAACTGATAGTATCTTGAGCGTACGGCTGCCCCATATCTCGAACTGTTTGGCACTAAGACTGTCATGAAATTGAAACAAATACTAGTCAGACTTTGACGGTTTTAAAAGACTTTTAGTATGGGGTTAGATTTTCGACAATGCACGACAGTATCAGCGCCGCTGGCGATTTTCCATTTGGATCGACCAGACACTCAACGCTTTCTAGTGCTCAATCTCGCTTCGTCATTCGAATAAAAGACGGCAGGATGAGCGGTTTTTGAATGCCGTAAATTCTGACTGCGCACTGAGCGCCGAGGGCGTTGCTGTCACATATCCCAATGGACGCAGGGCCTTACATCCGTGCACCCTCGCGTTGCAGGCGGGTAGTTTCAATGTGCTGCTAGGAGCTTCGGGCGCAGGCAAGTCCACTCTGCTGCGCTGTCTCAACGGCCTAGTCAAACCGACACGAGGGCAGGTCAGTGTCGCGGGCATCAATGTACTGACGGACGCACGCACTTTGCAACGCCACCGCCAACAGGTGGGTATGGTGTTTCAGCACCATCACCTGATTGGGCGCTCAACGGTTTTGGCCAATGTGCTAATGGGCCGGGTTGGGTTTCACAGCACCCTTGGATCGATGTGGCCCTGGTCCAGCCGCGAGAAAAACCTGGCGCTTGCGGCCATTGAGCGCGTGGGGTTGTTGGACCACGCGCTGGAGCGCGCTGATCAGCTCTCCGGCGGGCAGCAGCAGCGCGTTGGCGTGGCCCGTGCTTTGGTGCAACAGCCGCGCATCTTGCTTGCCGATGAGCCAGTGGCTAGCCTGGACCCGAATTCCGCGATCAATTTGTTGACCCTCATGCTCGATATTTGCCGCAGCGATGGCTTGACCGCCGTGCTGAGCCTGCACCAGGTGGAGTTGGCCCGTCGATTTGCTGACCGCATCATTGGCCTGAAGGCGGGTGCCATCGTTTTTGACGCGATACCTGAAGCCTTGAATCCCGCCATGGCCACTTTGCTTTACAGCCATCCTGAAATAACCACTCCTTCTACCGCAGCACCAGCGGCAGAACCCTCATATGTTTTTAATTCGCAAGAAGTAGGAGTCCGCGCATGAAACGTCGTGATTTTTTTGCCGTTTCGGCATCGTACCTGGGCCTGTCCATGCTGTCTGTGGCGGCCCTTGCCCAAGGGCGCGACCCCCAACGTTTGCGCGTGGCTTTGCTGCCCGACGAAAACGCCAGCACGCTGATTCAGAACGCCCAGCCGCTCAAAGCCTACCTTGAGTCGAACTTGAAAAGGAACATAGAGCTGATCGTCACCACCGACTACTCGTCCATGATCGAAGCCATGCGCTTCGGGCGGATTGAAGTGGCTTATTTCGGCCCGTTTTCCTACGTTCTGGCCAAGTCCCGCGCCCCGGAAATCGAGCCCTTTGCTGTGGGTGTGGAGCGCGGTGCGCCCACCTACAACTCAGTACTCATCGCCACAGCGGGCGGGCCGGTAGCCAAACTGGAAGACGTGCGCGGTAAGCCGTTCGGCTTTGGCGATCAGGCCTCCACCTCCAGCCACTTGGCTCCCCGCGCGCATCTATTGAAAAAAGTAGGCCTGGACGGTGAGCGCGACTACAAGCCAGTGCACCTTGGCACCCATGATGCAGTGGCCCGTGCCGTGCAAGCGGGGCAAGTGCCCGCAGGTGCCTTGTCAAAACCCATCCTCGACAGCCTGATCGAACGCAAGATGATCGATGCGACCAAGATAGTACAACTCGACCTGTCCGCGCCTATTCCCAATTACCCCGTGGTGATGCAGGGCAATCTGGCGCCGAAGTTGAAAGAGGCCGTGCGAAGTGCCTTTTTGAGCATGACCGACAAAGATGTGCTCAAGGCGTTTCGCGTTGAGCGCTTTATGGCCACTGACGATAAGGCTTACGACATCTTGCGCGACACCGCAAGCATCTTGAAACTTGACCTAGCCAAGATGAAATGAATGCCAGCACTTTCACGGCCTACGCCAACATCCTGGCTAGAGACCGGCATAGTGCTCGGCGACAGTTGTTGCTGATTGGCTTGATCGCACTGATTTGCTGTGTGGCGCTGGCGCAGACTGGTTTTTTTGATCTCACCCGTTTCATCGAAGGCGGACCGGCGATACGGCAGGTGGCCTCGGAAATGATCCCGCCTGACTTCACCCGCTGGCGCAATTGGCTCAAACCCTTACTCGACACGCTGGCCATGTCAGTTGCGGGTACCGCACTGGCAGTGGTTTTCTCGCTGCCGCTGGCCTTTCTGGCGGCACCTAACACCAGCTTGAATCGTGTGACGATGCGGCTTAGTCGAGTCGCGCTGGCTGCAATGCGCTCAGTGCCTGAAATTATTCTGGGCATCTTGTTTGTGGCGGCAGTGGGTTTTGGCGCACTGCCTGGTGTGTTGGCCTTGGCCTTGCACTCGATTGGCATGGTGGCAAAGTTTTATGCCGAAGCCATCGAGCATGTGGACCCTAAACCGCTTGAGGCGGCCAGGGCGGCAGGGGCCAACCCGCTACAGGTGATCGTTCACGCCGTGCTGCCACAAGTGCTCCCGCAGCTGGCCGACATCACCATTTACCGCTGGGAATACCACTTTCGCGCCTCGGCCGTGCTGGGCATCGTGGGAGCAGGCGGCATCGGCTTTGAGCTGATGGCGGCCTTGCGATTGATCAAGTATGACGAGGTGGCGGCCATTCTGCTGGCCATCCTGGCCTGCGTGATTGTGGTGGACAGCATTGGCGGCGCACTGCGGCGCAAGCTCAAATAGAACTTCAATGAATCAAGAATGAACCCATCAACATCACTTCCCCTGGTCGTCGTGACCAACCCCGTTTATCCAGAAACATTGGCTTACTTGCGCCGCTTTGCGCAGGTGGACATGAACCCCGAGCTGGTGCCCTGGACCCATCAGCAACTGCAAGCGCGATTGCGTCAGGCCACGGCGATGATGGGCTTTATGACCGACTGCGTGGATGCGACGCTCCTGGCGCAAGCGCCTGACTTGAAGATCGTCGCATGCGCGCTCAAGGGCTACGACAGCTATGACGTGCAAGCCTGCACCCAAGCCGGTGTCTGGGTCAGTATCGTTCCAGACTTGCTGACTGAACCAACAGCCGAACTGGCCATCGGTCTGGCCATTAGTCTGACGCGCAACATCAGCGCGGGTGATGCCATAGTGCGTTCAGGCCAATTCACGGGCTGGCGTGCGCAACTCTATGGCACCGGCCTGCATCAATCGACTGTGGCAGTCTTGGGTCTGGGGCAAGTGGGCAGTGCCATCATTGACCGTCTGCGCGGTTTTGGCTGCGCGCGCATCGTTGGGGTGGACCCTGCACGCAGTGTTGCGGGTGTCGAGAGCGTGGCGCTTGAACAGGCCTTGGCTTGCGCCGACTATCTGTTTTTGGCTGCGCCACTGACGGCAAGCAATCGCCACCTGATTGACGCCGACATGCTGCAAAAGGCCAAGCCCGGGCAATGGATCATCAATGTTGGCCGTGGCTCGGTGATTGACGAAGAGGCGCTGTTGCCCATCTTGCTGGCGGGTCAGATTGGCGGCTACGCCGCAGATGTGTTTGCCTTTGAGGACTGGGGTCTGAAAAACCGACCGTCAGAGGTCTCTCCTGCGCTGCGAGCCTGCCCCAACACCTTGTTCACACCGCACCTAGGCTCGGCCGTGGGGCGCGTGCGCCGTGGCATTGAGCTGCGCGCGGCCGACAACATCCTGGCTGTACTGCGCGGCGAGGCACCATCCGACGCAATTAATCGGCCTTCAGAGCCTTCTGCTATAACCCTGTAAAACATTGATCATGGAATCCATCTGATGCGTATTAAATTCCTTGCCCTTGCCACAGCCTTGGTCTGCCTTACCAATATGGTCCAAGCGCAGTCTGTTGCTTCGCTACAGCTTGTCTTCGTTTTGGACGGCCTACGACCGGACAGCATTACCGAGGCCGAAACGCCTCATTTGCACCGCCTGCGAAAAGAAGGTGTGTGGTTCGAAAATACCCATGCTGTTTTTCCGACGGTGACGCGGGTCAACTCAAGCTCACTGGGAACTGGTGTCTATCCTGCTCGTCACGGCATCATGGGCAACTCCATTTATGTTCCGGCTGTTGACCCGCTACGTGCTTTTAACAATGATAATTTTGAACGTTTGATAAATCTCGACGAAGCAACGTCGGGCCGCATGGTCACGACCACTGGAATCGCAGAACTGCTGGAGCGTTCAGGCCGAAAAATGGTGGTTGTTAGCTCCGGGTCGACGGGCAGCGCACTGCTACTTGCACCAAAGGCTCAACGTGGAACCGGCACCGTTATTAACGGTGACTTCTACGCAGGCAAGAAAGTTGCATTTCCGGATTCAGTGAGTGAATCTGTGCTGCAGCGGTTTGGGCCTGCTCCTAAGAAGGGCGGGGCCAAGGATCGGTATGACGCCTCAGTTGACTGGTCAATGGACGTATTGAGAGAGTATGTGTTGCCTGAACTCAAACCCAACGTCGCCTTTGTCTGGATGACAGAGCCCGATCACATCCAGCATGGTCTGGGCGCGGGGTCGCCAGAATCGCTTGCGGCCATCCGCAATGACGACCGCCAGATCGGTCTGGTATTGAAGAAACTCGAAGCGATGGGCATACGCGACAAAACCAACATCATGGTGGTCTCTGATCACGGCTTTGCGCAGACCATTTTCGATGTCAATGTTGGGCAAGCACTTGCTGATGCAGGGCTCATACCAGCAACCGACACTGGTGAAGTCGTGATCGCATCTAGTGGTCAGTCGATCGCGCTTCACGTTAAAGACCACGATCCGAAGCGGGTCCAGGCCATCGTGGAATTCTTGCAACGCCAAAAGTGGATCGGCGTAGTGTTTACAAAAAGCAATCCCGCAGGACCGGCGCATGAGGGCGTTGTTCCCGGCACCTTTTCACTCGAGTTCGTGCACCTCGGTGGCCATGAACGCAGCCCCGATATTGTTTTCACCTTTCCATGGTCATCAGCCCCAAATCGGCACGGTGTTTCAGGGACCGAATACAACCTGACCAGCGTGCTCGGCAAAACAGGCCCGGTGGTAAGCGATGAAGCAAACCACGGCGGCATTGGTCCTTGGACTATACGCAATACGATGTTAGCTAATGGCCCGGATTTCAAACGCGCAGCTGTGGTCCGCACACCTACCTCCAACGTGGACGTGACGCCGACGTTGCTGCACCTGCTTGGGATGAATGCCAGCCTGCCAGACATGGATGGCCGACCGCTAAAGGAAGCCTTAGCCACAGGCCCTGACCAGGAGCAGGTCGCCATGGAGACGCGTTCGCTGCGGGTCAAAAGCGGGGGATACAACGCGGTACTTCAGGTGAGTGAAGTCGGCGGCAAACGTTATATTGATAAAGCGTGGCGTGAGCAGTGATGAGCACTTCCATCAAACCTGCACCTAATCTGTTGATGGGAAACGACGCCTGAGCCAGCTGTTCAGTAAACTTAACCTCCCTAGACTATCAACATGCTTAACAAGGAAAACGACAGGTCAATACATTTTGTCTACCGATTTCGATTATTATAGAAATATGGAATCAAAGACTGCTGTCACCGTACTCGCCGCTCTCGCACAAGACTCCCGCTTGGTGGTCTTTCGACTACTAGTTCAAGCGGGTTTGACTGGCATGGCCGCCGGCAAAATCAGTGAGATGGCTGGTATCCCACCGTCTTCATTGTCCTTTCATCTCAAAGAACTATCGCACGCAGGACTGGTCAGTTCCTACCAAGAAGGGCGCTCGGTCATCTATGCCGCTAATTTCTCGGCGATCACTTCTCTAATCGCCTTCCTTAGCGAGAATTGTTGTGGGGGTGAGTCCTGCGAGCTATCAGTGTCGTCCAAACGAACGAAAGTTTCGCGATGAGGCTACGTACCTTGACCGATGCCGATGTCTTGCCGGCTCTAGACAAGAGATTCGCCACAATGAGTCGGAGCGCGGCATTGGCCTCGGAAGACCCACCTCGAATTCTGCTGCTCTACGGCTCCTTACGTCTTCGCTCATTCTCTCGGCTCGCCGTTGAAGAGGCGGCTAGGCTATTGCAATTTTTCGGTGCCGACACTCGTATTTTTGACCCTTCCGATCTACCCTTCCCTGACCAAGTGGCAGGGGACAACCATCCGGCGATTGAGGAGTTACGGGCTTTGTCCAATTGGTCGGAAGGGCATGTTTGGTGTAGCCCAGAGCGTCATGGCCAAATTACCGGATTGATGAAAGCTCAAATTGATCATCTACCCTTAGAAATGGCAGGCATGCGCCCTACTCAGGGCCGTACCTTAGCAGTCATGCAAGTCTCTGGCGGATCGCAGAGTTTTAATGCCGTCAATACACTGCGCATCCTGGGCCGTTGGATGCGCATGGTCACCATTCCCAACCAATCAAGTATCGCAAAAGCCTTCCAAGAGTTCGATGAGGCCGGGCGGATGCAACCGTCTGCCTACTACGACCGGATTGTAGACGTGATGGAGGAATTGGTTCGGTTCACAATCATGATTCGACCCCATGTCGACACCCTGAGTGATCGTTATTCTGAGCGCAAGGCGGCCGCGCAGATCATTCATCCGGCCTTGGATCTTTCTTCAATCGCCACCTCTTCAAACAAATCTTAGCCAGAAATTATGATTGAATCACACCTGAACAAAGTACCCTATAACGTGCTTATCCTTTGCACAGGTAACTCAGCCCGAAGCATTATGGCTGAAGCTCTGATAGGGACCTTGGGAGCGGGGCGCTTCAATGCTTACAGCGCCGGAAGCCAACCGACGGGTAAGGTGAATCCTTTTGCAATCGAGAAAGTGCTCACCTTGCATTACCCACAGGATAAGCTCCGCAGTAAAAGCTGGGATGAGTTCGCCGTCCCAACGGCACCGAAGATGGACTTTGTGATCACGGTGTGTGATAACGCAGCCGGAGAAGTCTGTCCGTTTTGGCCAGGCCAACCTATTTCGGCCCATTGGGGTTTTGAAGATCCGGCTGCGGTCATTGGAAGCGATGATCTTAAGCGGGCCGCTTTCGACAATGTCTTCCTGCAAATCCGAGGGCGAGTTGAACGCCTAGTCGAGCTTCCTCTCGCACAACTCAACAAGAGTGAGATTAGGGCAAAACTCCAAGCCATTGGAGATGCCTCAGCATGAACCTAAGCCGTCGACTTGTCGCCGAAGGCCTTGGAAGCGCCTTTTTGCTCGCTACCGTGATCGGATCAGGCATCATGGGTGAGCGTCTTGCTGGCGGCAGTGTTGGATTAGCTTTGCTCGCCAACACGATTGCCACAGGCGCGATCTTGGTGGCCTTAATCCTCACCTTTGGACCCGTGTCGGGCGCGCACTTTAATCCAGTGGTTTCACTGATGGAAGCGTATTTTAAGAACATGCCGTGGCATGAGGTGCTTCCCTATATTTTTGTACAAGTCATCGGCGCTTTCGCCGGTGTCGCTGCCGCACATCTCATGTTTGGCGAGTCTCTTTTCTTCGCATCTCAGCACGAGCGGACCGGAACGGCCCAATGGTGGAGTGAGTTCGTAGCAACCTTTGGTCTAATTTCAGTGATCATCGGATGCTCTCGAACTCGACCGACCATCACACCGTTTGCGGTTGCCGCCTATATTACGGCCGCTTACTGGTTCACCGCATCTACTTCCTTTGCGAACCCAGCGGTCACCTTGGCACGGGCGGCTAGCAACACCTTTGCTGGCATTAGACCCGCCGACGTGCTTGGTTTCATTGCGGCTCAGATTGCTGGTGCGGGTTTTGCAGCGCTATGCATGGGCTGGCTTTATTCTGCGCGCAAGTCTTAGTGTGCTCAATGCGGGCGGAAGCTCTGGCCGCGTGTTTTACCGTTGTTATATGCATTTTCACGAAACTGACTTCTAGTTGTCATCAGGTCGCTATCTGGGATCGCTAGACTCGGCAGACATGAAACCTGATCATCATGAACTTATCCTTGCGGCCTCGGAGCGTCCCGGGTTAGGCATGCGAATTGCCTTGGTCACAGAGACGTTCCCGCCGGAGATCAACGGGGTAGCGATGACTCTAGGGCGCTTGGTTGAGGGGCTTATTCAGCGCGGCCACCAAGTGCAGATTGTTCGCCCACGCCAACATCGATTCGAGCTGGCCGGAACGACCCCAAATAGAGACGAGCTCCTAGTCAGCGGGGTACCTATTCCCGGTTATCAGGGGCTCAATTTTGGTCTACCCAGTAAAGCGATATTGATTCGCGAGTGGCAGCATTTTCGCCCGGACATCGTCCATGTCGCGACTGAAGGTCCTCTGGGATGGTCCGCGGTCGCGGCTGCGCGAGACCTCAAGCTTCCGGTGAGTAGTTCGTTCCACACAAACTTCGACCATTACGCCCAGCACTACGGCATTGGCTTTCTAAAGTCTCCGGTCGAGGCATATCTCAAAGCCTTTCACAATCGCACTGACGCGACCCTCGTGCCGACCCGAACTTTAATGACTGATTTGAGTAAGAGAGGCTTCCGAAATCTAGGGTTGATGTCTCGCGGTGTCGCGACAGCACAGTTTAGCCCTACCCGACGCTCACAGGAACTAAGAGCAAGCTGGGGTGTGAAGTCGGACGCGCCGGTGGCTCTTTATGTGGGCCGACTCGCCAAAGAGAAAAACCTAGAGGCGGTCGTAGCCGCATTTGCTTTGATGAAACAGCACCAACCTGCTGCTCGAATGGTTTTTGTTGGCGATGGTCCACTACGAGATTCCCTTCAGCGTGCCTGCCCTGAGGCGATTTTCGCTGGAATGCGCACGGCAGATGACTTGGCCTGCCACTACGCTAGTGCAGATATTTTTCTGTTTGCGAGCTTAAGTGAAACCTATGGCAATGTGGTCCCCGAAGCCTTGGCGAGCGGCCTTGGCGTTGTGGCCTATGCTCAAGCGGCCGCCGCTGAACATATTTATCACGGCTTTAACGGGTTGGCAGTAGGTCCAGGCGATGAGGCGGCGTTTTTGAACGCTGCACTGTCGCTGGTGAGGGAGTCCCATGTCTTAGCCAAGATTCGCTCGAAAGCCGCCCAAAGCGTGAGTCATCTCGATTGGTCTAGTGTTCAAGATCAGTTTGTGCGCTCCTTAAGAGAAGTACACAGTCGCTGTGCTGAACGCTTACAAGGCCTGTCCCAGCGTTTGGCAACGTCCTGAAAAGAAAAAAGTTTTTAAGACTTGGGCAGATGCATCAAGGGCTCCCCCATACGAACTTCGCGACCCACTTCAATCTGTTCCGCCAAGCGAAAGCCCTGCGGCGCAAAGACAATAATGGTTGAACCGTGTTGAAACCACCCCATTTCTTCACCCTTGTCGAATTGACGGTTGCAGGAAATTTTCTCAGGCCCTTTGTACTTAAGATGAAGCAAGACGTCGATAAAGTGCAGCCTAAGGCTTGCCACCATCACTGCGGCCACGGGCACCAAGGTGATAGGCGAACCACTTGGCATCAGTCGGGTCTGAATCACCGCTCGCTCGTTTTTACAGAACAATTTCGGAACTCTTCTCAGTGCGGCAGGGTTGACATTCCAAGCGTCACCGGCGATGTAGTTGACCTGCTCGACCAGGCAATTCTGGGGGGAATGGAAGCGGTGGTACATGCCTGCAGTGAGACGCAGCGTGATGTAGGTGCCGTTGCGAAACGTCTCGACCAAGTTCGCGTCGCGCAAGAGTTCGTCAAGTGTGTAGCGAAGACCCTTGATTTGCAACAGCTCCGTGCCTTCAATCACACCGCATGCGCCCACGATACCGTCACTCGGGCAGCTCAGGATGCTTGGATCTCGATTCACCGTTCTAGCTCCTTCCTTGAGTTCACGAATAAAACAATCGTGGAGGCTCGCGAAGCTTTCTTTCTTGGCCTCGGACAAATCCAGTTTGGTGAAAAGCGCCAGCATATAGATCGACACATCGCGGATCAACGGCACTTCAAGTTTGCTAAACCAGCCCATGAAGCGACTCAGGGTTTGTCGGGGGATGTAATTCGTTAATAGGAAGTTGATGTCGTCTTGCGCACCGATGCTGAGGACGATTTGTTTAATGGTTTTCATAGGTCTATTTTATTCCGAGGGTCATCGGAGTTAAGTCGTCGTGACACTGAAGGAGAGAGAAATTGATTGACTGGACAAACATGAACGTCATCGCGGCTAGCGTATTGTTGAGCGCTACAGGTTTCGTTAGCCTGTCGCGCTTGAAAGCGCGAATAGAGCTTTCTCGGGCTAAGCATCGCTCGCTCGCCGGCCATCCGCGCACGGCAAGGCGATTTGCAAAAGTCTTGCCGTTCTACGAGTACCGAGACGATGAGTTTTTCGGGTGTGATGGCGCCGACCCAGAGCTGGTGGGTCAACGCCGTCAGGCTTGGACTCGCCTGGCGAATGAGTACGGCAAGCGCTTTGGAAAATCTGCCCAGGCCTCGTCCGAGCTTGAAAGCGGCATCTCTGACATGCAATTCATTAGTCATTACCGGGTGCCTTTTCAGTTTCGCGGGCTCGTCAAGGACCAATTGATCTCTGGATCGATCATGAAGGCCACGTCCGGCGCGACGGTGACCGATCTTGATGACAATACGTTTTATGACCTGACAGGTTCCTTTGGGGTGAATGTTTTTGGTAACGATCTCTACAAAGCCTGGATTGCCGAGGGTTGTCGTCTTGCTCAGGAGTTGGGGCCGGTACTGGGCGCCTATCACCCAACGATTGCCTACAATGTTCTGCGCTTGAAGGAGATTTCGCAACAAGACGAAGTGTCCTTCCATATGTCTGGTACTGAGGCCGTGATGCAGGCGGTCAGGTTGGCGCGTTATCACAGCGGTCGAACCCACTTGGTGAGGTTCTGTGGCTCGTATCATGGTTGGTGGGGTGAGGTGCAGCCGGGTGTTGGAAACCCGAGCAAGGCCTTTGAGACTTATAACCTCAAGGAGATGCATGCACGGAGTTTGCATGTGTTGCGGACTCGGCGTGATATCGCCTGCGTTCTGGTCAATCCCTTGCAGGCACTGCACCCCAATAGTAATGCGCCAGGGGATTCTGCCCTGGTAGATAGCTCGCGGCGAGCATCTTTTGATCGACAGGCCTACACCACTTGGCTGCAAGAGCTTCGTGAGGTTTGTACCGAACGAGGTATTGTTTTGATCTTTGATGAAGTCTTCGTGGGCTTTCGAATTGCGCTTGGCGGGGCGCAGGAATACTTCGGCGTGCAGGCTGACTTGGTAACGTACGGCAAAACGGTGGGTGGTGGTCTGCCAATCGGGGTGCTCTGTGGTCGTGCGCAGTGGATGCGGCGTTTTCGAGACGATGCACCGGCCGATATCTGCTTCGCCCGTGGCACTTTTAACTCCCATCCTTACGTGATGGGTGCCATGACTTGTTTCTTGAAACACATTGCGCAAGCCGAGGTGCATGCTTTGTACAAGCAACAGGATGAACTTTGGGACGGGCGCGCCGCGCGCTTGAATCATGCCTTGGAACAACAAAACATCCCGGTACAAGTGGCCAACTTCTGTTCGATTTGGACGGTGTACTACACCGAGCCTTCGCGTTACAACTGGATGTTCCAGTTCTACCTGCGCCTCGAAGGTTTGGCCCTGAGCTGGGTGGGCACGGGGCGCCTCATTTTTTGCTTGACAACGAGCGATCAAGATTTCGCGGAAATCGAAAAGCGCTTCATCAAGGCTGCACTGTCGATGGTTCGGGAGGGGTGGTGGCAGACGGGCTTGACGCTCAGCAATCAGGGAATCCGCCGAACCATTTTGCGTGAGTCGCTGAGGGCGCGCCTTGCTCGACTCGCGCCGCCAAAGCTCCAATGGACAAAAGTGAATCCGGCGACCCCTAGTGTTGTGCGCGAGGTGCGATAAGTTCGCCCTTCATGAGGTAGTAAGGAGACTTGTAGTACAGCTTGATGTCGTGGAAAGGGTCGGTCAATATCTTGGCGGCCCAGACCATGCCGCATTGCCAGCCGCGAAGAAAAAAGAGGTGGACTGTTCTAAAGGCTAGCCCCGCAATCCCTAAAAAAAACCAGAGCAGGCCGGTGTTGTGTACGAATTCGGACAAGTTCGTATGAGCCTTCAGTAGCCCAAAGGCGCTAGGCTCCGCAAGTAAGGCCAAGGGTGAAAGGGCCCACAATGCCATGAGCACCACCTTGCGCCGAATGTTATAGCCCACCTTGATCAATTCTTTGTAATCGTGAGTGGCTTGATTGTCCTCATCGTAGCCTTTCGGCTCAAAAAAGAAGTGGCCGATTTGTCGGCTGTTCATTGACACGATCCAGGCGATCAATGCCGCAATGGCCGGGTCGAAAAAGAGCGTGATGTAAGCCACGACAAAACTAACCGCACTCAGCAGATGCAGCGCCTGATTGATACGGCTGTGATGATAGTAACGATGATCGTCCCAGCGTTGGATATGAAGCTGATTCAGAAATTCTTTCATGAGCCCTCCTAGAATAAGTTGACTCGAATTTAACGAGATCGAATGACTATGGCATGACAAAGTCTGTGTTTAAAACCCGACACAACGTCATCAATCCGTCAGGGAACTGAAGAAAAACTGTCATCGAGCCTGACGAAGATCGGGATATGAATATGTCTGATGCGTTGCCTTTACCAGAGTCTGACGAGGACGACCTCAGCCATCGAGAGTCGCTGCGATATCGAACGATTTGGATTTCCGATATTCACCTGGGCACGCCGGGATGTCAGGCCGGCCCGCTTCTGGATTTTTTGCGAACCGTTGAATGCGACACCTTGTACCTCGTGGGCGACATTCTTGATGCTTGGCAGTTGCGGCGAAAATGGTTTTGGCCGCAAGAGCATAACGATGTTGTCCAAAAAATTCTACGCAAAGCTCGCAAAGGAACCCGCGTGGTGTATGTGCCGGGTAACCATGATGAGTTCGCTCGCAAGTATGAGAATCACTTCTTTGGTGGTGTTGAAGTGGTCAACGATGCGATACACGTCACGGCCCTGGGGCAACGTCTTTGGATCGTTCATGGCGATCTGTTCGATGGGGTGATTCAGTGCGCGAAGTGGTTGGCCTATTTGGGCGACTCTGCCTATGAAACCTTATTGAAGATCAATAGCCGTTTCAATAGTCTTAGGGCGCGGTTGGGCTTGCCGTATTGGAGTCTGTCTAAGTATGTGAAGCTGAAAGTCAAACGAGCGGTCAGTTTCGTGAGCGATTTTGAGCACGCGGTGGTGAGAGAGGCGCGTCGCAGAAATGTCCAGGGTGTCGTTTGCGGACATATTCACCATGCGGAATTGCGCATGATCGACGGCATCTTATATTGCAACGATGGTGATTGGGTGGAGAGTCTTACTGCACTGGTGGAGAACCTAGATGGTAGTTTAGAAATTCTCGATTGGTCGGCTCATATGAGAGACAGAAGCCTGCTCGATCTCGTCCCGGCGCTTAAGCCCTCCCAGCGGGAGGCGCTCCAGAACCTGGAAGTCGGCTCCGGGTGAGGGCTGACCCGAAAGACAGACTTGATCGATGGTGACTGGGCCAAGCTGGCCAAAGTATTTCTGGGCCGCACGCTTTAGCGCGCGCTTCATGCCGTCATGCTCTTCACTCAAATCGCTTGTCAAGGAGAAATGAAACCGATACTGCTCGAGAACGTAGGGATATCCCCAGCACAACATCAATTGATCTTGTCGGGGACTCAGGACGGTCTTACGACGACGCACGATGTCACTCTCACTAAGCTCTTCGGCCAGTTCTTGTAATTCTAAGGACAAGCGGTTAGCTAAAGCATCAAGCGTTCTATTCTTGCCGACCGGCACCAGCGCTAAAAATCCATCCAAGATCGTGAGTTCCAGCGCCTCGATGTCGAATGGGTCGAAACAAGATGCAATCTTTTGTATGTGTTGGATGAGGGTCGCCCTCTCAACACCAGAGGCTAAAACAAACGGTGCTTTCAAGGTGGCATGCCAACCGTATCGTCTTGGTGCCTGCGTGAGTTGAAGCAGTTGCTGCGCTGTGATACCTGCAACGCTGAGTTGCTGCAACGAGACTCCTTCCTCAGCGCAGCGACCAAGCCAATCCCTGCCCGCCCAGCCCAGCGGACTCTCCGGTGGCGGGCAGAAGTACACGGCATAGCGATACATGGGGGGAAAGTCGAGTCGGCAAGGCAATGTCATAAATCCTCAATATGAAAGCGCTAGTCTGACAGCACCCAAAAGAATGCCGAGAGATATGTTGTGGAGGTTAACTAGATCATGTTTCAAGCGCTTGACAATCGCGACTCAGCTAATCAGAGCGAGCGCTCGGAATGGATTGGGCTGCTCGCACGAGCGCCTGTAGAATTTCTGGAGGCCGCGCTAAGCTCAGAGCCCGCCGGTGAGACTCGCTGGCTTAGATTACCCGAGACTGGATTGATGATGGTTGAGGCAAGGGTGGGAGGTGGTGGCGCGCGATTCAATGTAGGCGAAGTGACGGTCACTCGTTGCGCCTTGAAATATAAAAACCCGATGGAGAATGGTGAAACTTTAGTCGGTGTTTCCTATGTTCTGGGGCGCTCGCATCGTAAGGCCAAACTTGCAGCGCTGGCCGACGCCTTGCTTCAGGATCCGGTGCATGCACCTGACATATCGAAAGCACTGTTAGAACCTCTGCGTCGTCTTCTTGAGTCGCAGACCCAGGCCCAGCACGCTAAAGCTCAGCAGAGTAAGGTCGAGTTTTTCACTGTCGCCCGTGAAGCTGGCAGCCTTGCGGCTATGGCAGAGGAGGAGCAATGAGTATGACGGCGATGGCCGACCTGGGCGCCGGATTTAGCGACGTTGCACGCGGCAGCCAAGCGGTTTTCAAAGCTGTCCTGACAGCCTTCTCGAGCCCAGGCCGTGAAATCGAGCTGCCTTGCGACGCGTCGCCCCCCCGAAGTGTGTACCCAGCATCTGCGGTCATCCTGCTTTCGCTGCTCGATGCTGACACGACGCTGTGGCTTTCGGACAGGCTCAAGAACAGCGAGGCAGCGACCTGGTTGAGTTTCCACACGGGTTGCCAGTTCGAGGCGAATCCCGCGAAAGCCAATTTCGCCTGGATCAGTTATGAGGATGAGTTGCCAGCGCTTGATCTCTTTGCACTGGGCAGCCCCACCTACCCTGATCGGTCAACGACCTGTGTGTATGAACTACCCATCAGTCTTGGGCTTGCTCCCACAAGGAAAATCTCCGGCGAACCAAATGATGAGACTTCATTGCCTGAGACCCGTGCAATGCAGCCGTGGTTTTTAAGTGGGCCAGGCTTGTCGCAAACCAAGCGCTTGCAAATACCTGGACTAAGTGATCGCGTCGCAAAACGTATTGCCTCACAGTGGCTGAAAAATCAGATCAAATTTCCTAATGGTGTCGATTTGCTTTTAGCCACCAGGCAAGGGGTGCGAGCCTTCCCCAGAGCAACTCATATCAGCCTAGAGAATTGAGATGTATGTAGCGGTCAAAGGGGGAGAAACTGCGATCCTCCAGAGTTATAAACTGCTCGCTGAGCAACGTCGTGGTGATCACTCAATTGCTGAGTTGAGTGTCGAGCAGATTCAACAGCAGCTCAAACTTGCGGTGGATCGGGTGATGAGCGAGGGCTCGTTGTATGACCCTGTGCTTGCGGCCTTAGCAATCAAGCAAGCCAGTGGCGACCTCGTTGAAGCCATATTTTTGTTGAGAGCTTATCGCACGACCTTACCTCGCTTGGGCAGCACCCAAGCCATCAACACCAGTGAGATGAAGTTGCAACGCCGGATCTCAGCAACCTTCAAAGACCTGCCAGGGGGTCAGGTGCTTGGGCCTACTTATGACTACACGCAGCGATTGCTAGACTTTAACTTGTTGGTCGAGCAGCATCTTCATGAACCCTCACAAGCACAAAACGATCTTGGCGTGAAGCCAAGCCCCGGCGATGATTCACGAACTAAGATGCCCCGCGTCCTTGACTTGCTAGACAAAGAATCACTGATTGAGAGATGTACCTTCCCGGAAGGTGATCCGAGTCCGACGGATCTTACGCGTGAACCTCTAAGCTTTCCGGCGGATCGACCGACTCGCTTGCAAAATTTGGCACGCGCTGACGAAGGCTTTCTGCTTGCCATGGCCTACTCTACGCAACGGGGATATTCTCACTCCCACCCTTTTGTCGGTGAGATTCGGTTTGGGGCGGTCGCGATCGAACTCGTGCCCGTCGAGCTTGGCTTTTCTATTCCTATCGGTGACCTTGAAGTGACTGAGTGCGAGATGGTGACTCAATTTTCTGGCAGCCAGACTGAGCCGCCACAGTTCACCAGAGGTTACGGCCTAACCTTGGGTCATAACGAACGCAAAGCCATGGCGATGAGCCTCGTTGATCGCGCCTTGAGAGGCGAGGAATTAGGGGAAGCGATTGAGTCCCCTGCACAAATGCAGGAGTTCGTTATGTCGCACAGTGACAGTCTCGAGGCCTCGGGATTCGTACAGCATTTGAAGCTGCCTCATTATGTGGATTTTCAGTCCGAGCTAGAACTGGTTCGTAAAATGCGCTTGCAAAGTGTAGCTCGCGACGAGAACAGTTGATGAATGCACCGTTTGAGCCAACTCTCCAAGTTTTGAGCCTGGATTCCGCCAGCGATGCATCCGAGGGATTCAATTTCGCTTATTTAGATGAGCGCACCAAGCGAATGATTCGCCGCGCCATTCTTAAGGCGATTGCCATTCCCGGCTACCAAGTGCCCTTCGCCTCACGCGAAATGCCCCTGCCTTATGGATGGGGTACTGGGGGCATGCAATTAACAGCCGCTCTTCTTGGTCCGGACGATACTTTGAAAGTCATTGACCAAGGATCGGACGATACAGTCAACGCGGTCAACATTAGAAGGTTTTTTCAAAGAACCACCGGTGTGGCTACAACCACGGTGACGCAAGAGGCCACACTCATCCAGACCCGCCATCGTATTCCAGAGCATCCTCTACATGAGGGGCAGATCCTGGTGTATCAAGTGCCGGTACCGGAGCCCATGCAAAGGTTGGAGCCACGAGAGACAGAAACTCGTACGCTACATGGCCTCGCCGAGTATGGACTCATGCACGTCAAGCTGTATGAAGACATTGCGCGATACGGGCATATCGCAACGTCCTATGATTATCCAGTGCTGGTGAATCACCGCTACATCATGTCGCCTTCGCCGATTCCGAAGTTTGACAATCCTAAAATGCATATGAATCCAGCCTTGCAATTGTTTGGTGCCGGGCGAGAGAAGCGCATCTATGCTGTGCCGCCCTACACCAGTGTCGAGAGCCTAGGCTTCGAAGATCATCCCTTTGAAGTGCAGCGTTGGGATGTACCTTGCGGCCTGTGTGGCTCTCGTACAAGCTTTCTTGATGAAATTATCACCGATGATCAAGGCGCCCGAATGTATGTCTGTTCCGATTCTCACTATTGCAGTACTCGTCGAGAATCTGGCGAACATGTGAATGAGGCGAGTCTATGAGTTCGCTGGCGCTCACTCCGACTGGCTCTAATGACGACTCCGATTCTGCGATAAGCCCACTGCTCAGCGTGCGCGGGCTCAGTAAACGCTTCGGTCGTCGCCTCGCCGTGCAAGAAGCTAGTTTCGATCTATGGCCCGGTGAAGTGCTGGCCATTGTCGGTGAGTCTGGATCTGGGAAATCAACCTTACTCAATATCGTGTCTGCACGGCTTGCGGCTGACTCTGGCAACGTTCAATTTAAGGCAAGAGATGGCCAGTCACGTGACGTGTTCGAGATGCCTGAAGCTGAGCGGCGCTTACTGGCTCGGACCGACTGGGGCTTTGTTCATCAAAACGCTGTCGATGGTCTCAGGATGGATGTGTCGGCGGGGGCGAATGTCGGTGAGAGGCTGATGGGGCTTGGCGAGCGACATTACGGAAAAATCAGAGCGACTGCGCTTGACTGGCTCACTAAGGTTGAAATTGATCCTGATCGAATTGACGATACCCCGCGAACCTTTTCCGGCGGCATGCGTCAACGCCTTCAGATTGCCCGTAATCTGGTGACTCAGCCTCGTCTTGTTTTCATGGATGAACCCACCTCGGGCTTGGACGTGTCTGTGCAAGCCAAGTTGTTGGACCTGCTTCGCCATCTCACACGCCAGATGCAGTTGGCGGTGGTTGTTGTGACTCATGATTTGGCGGTGGCGCGTCTCTTGGCGCACCGCATGATGGTGATGCAGGGCGGTCAAGTGATCGAAAGCGGGTTAACCGATCAAGTCCTCGACGATCCTGAGCATGCTTATACCCAACTGCTGGTTTCATCGGTATTACCGCCATGAATGTGCCCCTGCTCGAACTGACTGCGGTGTCCAAGCACTTCTGCTTGCATCACCAACAGGGCGCGGTGCTTAAAGCACTGGATGATGTCAATATGATCTTGCAGTCTGGCGAATGCCTCGTGCTGGATGGGCCTTCGGGCATGGGTAAAAGCACGCTGCTCAAGCTTATCTATGCCAATTACCGAGTGAGTGCCGGCAGTATCCGGATTTGCGCACCAGGAGAAGCCCCCGTCGAGATGACCCAGGCAAGTCCGAAGGCATTAATCCAACTCCGCCAACATAGCATTTCTTATGTGAGCCAGTTTCTTCGGGTCATTCCGCGCGTGGCTGCGGTAGACATCGTGGCCGAGCCTCTGCTCGAAGGCCGAGGCGCTGATGCGCAGATGCTCGATACTGCGCGGCAACAGGCCCGAGCGCTGCTCGCACGGTTACGGATTCCTGAAAAACTGTGGCAGCTTCCCCCGGCCACGTTCTCGGGAGGTGAGCAACAGCGCATCAACATTGCTCGTAGTCTCATTAAGCCGCGCCCCCTGCTGCTTTTAGATGAACCGACCGCTTCGCTCGATGCGGACAATAGTCAAACGGTGATTGAGCTGATCAATGAGGCGCGAGAAAAAGGCGCCGGTCTGATTGGTATTTTTCATGATTCCAAAATCGGCGCAGCCGTGGCGACTCGCCGTATCGATGTCAGTCTTTTCAGGAAAGTTTCGTGAACACTCCCTTATCTTTTAGAAATGCCCGCATCGTTCGCCCTAATGAGGTCTTCCTCGGTCATTTAGGCGTGAGTGATGGTCGGATCAGCGATTTCGACGCCGGAACGTCGAGCGCCGGGTCTGGACTTGATCTGGAAGGTGACTATCTGATGCCCGGCTTTGTTGAAATGCACACCGATAATTTCGAACGCCATCTCATGCCCCGACCCAAGGTGACCTGGTCCGCACTACCCGCCTTGATCGCGCATGATGCTGAGGTCACTGCCGCAGGTATCACCACGGTGTTCGACGCCTTGGGCGTGGGCGAGGCTGATACCGAGAGTATCCGCGGAAGTACCTGGCAGGAGACGCTAGATGTACTGCAAGAGTGTCGTACGCGCAACTTACTCAGAGCCGATCATCAAATTCATGTGCGTTGCGAGCTACCCGCCCCAAATACTATTGAGCTCTTCGAGCCCTTCCAAAAAGAAAGCCAAGTTTCACTGGTGTCCTTGATGGACCATACCCCAGGGCAAAGGCAGTGGGAGGATATTGAGCAGGCAAGAACCTATTACACGGGAAAAAAAGGCTGGAGTGCGCAAAAGTTCGAGCAGCAAGTGGCCGACTCACATCGTCTTCAAGAGCGCTATGCTGAGCCTCATCGGCGATTCTTTGTCGAGTATTGCAATGCGCACGGCATTCCTCTGGCCAGTCATGATGACACGACAGAGTCGCATGTAGAGCAAGCTTATCAAGAGCGGTCGTTGTCAAGCTAGTTGTCGCTTGGAATGATTTTGTTAAGCAGCTTTTTTCAGGATATTCTGTGCCTCCGTTGCGTGGGTTTGAGGGTTGGTTT
>JAYVKZ010000045.1:0-12651 GCA_043767985.1 Betaproteobacteria bacterium | reverse complement strand
TTGTGCAGTGGTGTTCATCGCTGTGCTCAAAACGCGTCCTCAACCTGACCCGCCATCAGAATGCTCGCATGCAGGCGTGTCGCGCTGCGCTCAGCACCCGGCTGATGCGCACCCTGGTCCGACAACAAGGACCAGATCATCCGGTCATCAAAGCGCATCCGACAGATCATCATGTTGCTCTGCGCCAGCCGTATGATCTGGGTCGGCGACAACATCTCCACAATCTGCGCGATCTCCTCGTTCAGCCCGAGCTGCAACAGCGCGCTCGGTCGATCCAGCCGAATCAGCGCCTGCGCCAACATCATGTACGACAGATTCGCTTCTCTAATCTCGGCAATCAACTTGTTCTTGGTATCCATGCTCTTTCCCCTGACTTCTGGTTAATCAAACTCCGCAATCAACACTCTCTTTTTATTCCGACCCTTCGGCTTGTTGATCCCATCATCGCACCGTATAACTACTTAGGTGTGTCAAAGGCTCTAACGGCCCCTTTGGCCCGATCAGCGTCAGCCCCTGTCATTGCAAGCGCAACAATTTGCTGTTACCCATCCCCCGTTTGGAGGAGGGGCCAGGGGCAAACTCCAACTTGTGGGGGCACTCACGCTGGGCGGCGCACTCAAGCTTTAAGGGGCAACGACGATAACTCCTCTAACCGGCCCAGCCCATCACGCTCGGCCCTTCCGCTTATCTCTACGCCCCAGGAATACCTCATGCCTGCGCCCGACCCCAGCTCGCCCACCTTGGCCGAGATCCTTGAACGCCTGCCCCGCTTTCGCCCCGCCTGGCGCTGCCAGTGCTGGGCGCAATCGGCTCAATCAACCACGCCAGCGCATCGCGTGAGCTGCGAGCTCAACTCCAACACCCTACCTTCCAGCCACCAGCCCTCAAGTTTTATCAACCCCCGACGATAACCTCTCCAACGGGGTCCCCCGTCCCACACCACTACCTCTAGGAGCTCTTCTCATGAGTCAAACCATCAACACCAACCTGATGTCCCTCAACGCTCAACGTAACCTGAGCACCTCGGCCGGCTCGCTCGCCACCTCCATCCAGCGCCTGTCCTCGGGCCTGCGCGTCAACAGCGCCAAGGACGACGCCGCCGGTCTGGCCATCTCCGAGCGCATGAACTCTCAAGTGCGCGGCATGAGCGTCGCTCAGCGCAACGCCGGCGACGCCATCTCCCTCTCCCAAACCGCTGAGGGCTCCCTCGGCCAAGTCTCCGATATGCTGCAACGCATGCGTGAGCTCGCCGTACAGTCCTCTAACGGCACCAACACCTCCAGCGACCGCTCCAACCTCCAGGCCGAGTACTCGCAACTCTCCTCTGAGATCAACCGTAACCTGAACGTCACCGCCTTCAACGGCAACAGCCTGTTCACCTCCGCCACCGCCTTCTCCTTCCAGGTCGGCGCAGGCACCAGCGCCAACGACTCCGTCTCCATCTCGCGCAACCAACTCACCGGCGGCACCGCCAGCGCCACCACCGGCGCCGCACTCGTCACCGCCATGTCCACCGCCACCGCCGACGTCACCCTCGCCACCGCCACCGGCATCAACATCAGCACCTCCCAGGCCACCGCCCAGGACGCCATGGTCGCCATCGACGCCGCTCTCGGCAAAGTCAACGCCGAACGCGCCAACTACGGCGCCGCTCAAAACCGCTTCGAATCCGCCATCGCTAACCTCAAAGTCAACTCCGAGAACACCGCCGCCGCTCGCGGAAGGATCATCGACGCCGACTACGCCATGGAGTCCGCCAACCTCACCCGCTCTCAAGTCCTGCAACAGGCCGGCACCGCCATGCTCGCCCAAGCTAACTCCTCTCCTAACTCCGTCCTGTCGCTTTTACGTTAAGCAACTGAGGACAGTCCTCCACCCACCCCAGTTGAGTTGCCGTTGATCGGCACTCCACTGCGGCTTTGGAGAGCTTGCCTCAAGCTAGCGCTCAAAAGCTCGGCTCAACACTCAAGGTGAAGGAAACGCGATGCCAGGCATTAGCTCTCCAGGAATCGGTAGCGGATTAGATGTGACCAGCATTGTCACTTCGCTCATGAATGTCGAGCGGGTACCGCTGACGCTCTTGCAAAGTGAAGCCAGCAAGATCACCACCAAGGTCAGCGCCTGGGGTAAAATTCAAAGCCAACTGGCTAGCCTACAAGACGCGAGTCGAGCCTTACTCAACACCAGCACCTTCGAGGTTGCCAAAGCGAGCAGCAGCGACGAAACAAAAATCAAGGTATCGAGCAGTACGGGCGCTACCGCCGGGAACTATGACGTGGTGGTAACCAAGTTGGCGCAGCGTCAAAGCCTCACCAGTGCCAACATTGCCAATAGCGCTACTGTCATCGGCGATGGTACGATGACCTTTAGCTTGGGAACCGCTGGTGTTGGTGGTTTTGTCGCCGATGTCGCGCGAACACCAGTTAACGTCACCATCCCGGCGAACGCCACTCTGGCCCAAGTCCGAGATGCGATCAACGGTGCATCGGCTGGTGTCACGGCCTCGGTGATTACCGATCTCAACGGCTCGCGACTCTCTCTGAAGAGCAAGGACACGGGCGCCAATCAAGCCTTCGAAGTGAATGTCGCTGACAGCGACGGCAACAATACCGATGCCCTCGGTCTTTCGCAGTTGCGATACTCATTTGCATCGCCCGGTAGCATGGTCCCCGCCCAAACAGCGGCCAATGCCGAGCTCAGTATCGACAATGTAGCTATCACCAGCGCGTCGAACACAGTCACCGGAGCGGTCGACGGCGTGACCTTCCAGCTCCTAGCGCCTACAGCGACAGCCGTGAGCATCGCCGTCATTCCGGACACGGGGGGCATGACCCAAAGCATTCAGTCTTTTGTTGACAGTTACAACACGCTCAATAAGACGCTCGCCGACAACCTCAAATACGACGACACAACGAAACGCGGTGGCCCGTTACAGGGGGATCGCAGCGCCACCCAGTTGCAGGCTCAACTGCGCGAGATGTTAAGAGCTAGCGTGGGGACCGCATCTCCCAAACGGATCAGTGACCTTGGCATTGAATTGCAACGCGACGGTAGCCTAAAGCTCAACACCTCCAAACTGGAGGGAGCCTTAGGGGTTGCGAAAAATGTTGCGAGCTTTTTCCAAAATACTGACTCCCTAGTCTCGGAAAACGTTGGCTTAGCACGTCGTTTGGACAAGCGCTTTAGCGAATGGCTCGGCACGGACGGAGCCGTCACAGGCGCCAATGCCACTTTGACCAAGCGCATCAAAGCCAATCAGGACCAACAAAGTGCCCTGAATCGGCGCCTAGAGATCGTTCAGAACCGCTTGCTTAAGACCTATAGCGCCCTGGACCAACAACTCGCGCAGCTTAGATCGATCCCGATTCCAACCAGCTCGACCACTAAATAAGCTCGGCTGTTTAACGCTTGTTAACCTATTTATCGGATTGTTTCGACTCGAGAAGGTTAACTGCTAACTCACGGGTTCGTT
Source organism: Betaproteobacteria bacterium (assembly GCA_043767985.1). Classification (GTDB taxonomy): domain Bacteria; phylum Pseudomonadota; class Gammaproteobacteria; order Burkholderiales; family Burkholderiaceae_E; genus JAPOKJ01. Next base: position 9,179 of record JAYVKZ010000045.1, on the reverse strand, counting down.
CTATAACCCTATGTTTTCATACCATTATCTGGGTTTAAAGGTTTCAAAAAGCTAGCCGATAACCAATATATAAGTCATCATAGCGAGCTTTTTATGTTTTCCGCCAATGCCTCTCCTTCTAAACAGTACCAATCCATGGATATCGAAAGCGCCATAGCAAACGCTCAGCCAGTCACCTTAGTCGTCATGCTTTTTGATGGAGTCATCAGAAACATTAATGAGGCAATGCTGGCAACCCGCGCTGGAAATATCGAGGCCAAGGGGCTGGCAATTGGCAAAGCCATCAGAATTCTCGAAGAAGGTTTGCGAGCCAGCCTGGATCGGAAGATCGGACAGTTCAGTAACCACCTGAACGATCTCTACCTCTATATTGGCGACAAGCTGCTAGCCGCACACTTACGCAATGATGTCTCGTTACTAGACGAAGCCTTGTCCTTACTGACGCCCATTCGTGATGCCTGGCGCAGTGTTGAGAAGCGGAGTCCGCAATGATTACCAAGCCATTAGCCCCACTGTCAGCGGGCGCGCAGTATCAAAGCTTGGTCGACTTAAGCAACGACATGCTCGAGGCCGCACAGTACGGAAACTGGGACGATCTCGAAAGCCTACGGCAGGAAAGCCTAGCCCTGACCGCCAAGCTGGAAGCCGACAATGTTCATGCTAGTTTAAATAAAGAAGAGCGTCAGGCACGGCTTCGTGTACTCAAACGCATTATTGCCAACGATGCCGAAATTCGTAGACTGGCCAACCCTGGCCTGGAAGGTGCCGAGCGCCTAGTCACTCACCCGGGCGATGTTGAGCACTTGCCTGAGCGTAGCAAATCGCGCCTCGACTCCTATTCGATCGACAACCCGCTTGAAATTCAGGCCCACCTGCGCACGATCATCGCCCGAAAAATTCCCGTCTCAATTTATCTGGACAGCGACGACGCGCATTTCATGCCTGCGCTCATTGTGAAATTGGATCCGCAGACAGGCCGCATGGGCTTTCAAGCCAAGGGTTTGAACATTCCGGCCATCACGCGTTTCGAGGAAGGCCCAGCCACGCTCGTGGCCTTTATCGATCAGGTCAAAATTCAGTTTTCCCTGAGCGAGCTTGAGGTCCTTGAGTTCAGCGCTCAGCCGGTCTTCACGGCCACGATCCCGACGCAGTTTTTCCGTGCGCAACGACGCAACTACTTCCGGATACACCCCCTCTATGCTGTGCCGGCTTACTGCCTTCTGGCACTACCGCAGCCCTCGGGCGCGACGCAAGAGGTTGAGATTCTGGATATTGGTGTTGGCGGCATGTCGCTCGATGTTCCGATAAGTTTCGGCGATTTAAGCGAGCACATGCAGCTTCCCGGCTGCTTTGTACAGCTCCCTGGGCAAACGACCTTTCGGTGCGAACTCTTGATTTGCTACGTCGGCAAGACGGCCAGCGAGGAGGGCACCCGCCGGGTGGGTGCGCACTTTCACGAGCTTGATTCGAAGCACCAACGCACGGTGCAACTGTATGTCAATTCAGTGGAAGCCACCCGGCGACGCGTCTAGTTGACTCATATCGTTGATTGAGCCCCTCTGGGTGCAGGAACAGCGCCTCTTAGACCTGCATGTTCATAATGTCAGTGTAGGCCGAGACCATTTTATTGCGCACCGTCACCGCAGCGGTAAAGGCGACATTAGCCTTTTGCATGGACACCATGGCTTGCTCGATGGAGGCACCGTCTTTTTCGAGCTGTACCGACATTTGCGCCTTCGAAGCCTCGGCCTGCGTTTGGCTAACGGCCTTGAGCGCCCGCTCAAGCGCCTGACCAAACGCCGGACCTGATGCGGCTGCCGGCGCTTTCACTGAGAGCCCCGTGCGGGAAAGGCCTGCGCTTTGCAGGCCCGTCGTCGACGACGTCGATGTGATCATGTAGGTACCCCTAATACTCCATAAGTAGTAGACCAAATTCTACGCTTCGCAGGCGATTCATAGCCATCAAAAGAGCGGTGTTTACCAGCCTTTTCGGCGCTTAAGTTTTAGCAATCCCTTCTCATAATCAGGTACTCCTGAGTGATGAATGCACGAAGGTCGACACCAAAACCACGGCACTAACCTACTAAGAGACTATGGATTCAGAGCTCACCACAATGCCTTCACAACATGCTGCAAGCCTCCTAGGCAAGCTCAGCTCGGCGCAAAAACTCGGCGCGGTGCTCGGGCTGGCTGCGCTCATGGCGACCTTGGCTGCCACCTACATGTGGAGCCAAGCACCGAACTTTAAAGTGCTCTTCGCCAACCTCTCAGATCGCGACGGCGGCGCGGTCATTGCGAGCCTCACCCAGCTCAACGTTCCCTACAAAATGACCGAAGGCGGCGCGGCCATCATGGTACCTGCTGAACAGGTACACGATCTCAGGCTCCGCTTGGCCTCGCAAGGACTCCCCAAAGGCGGCACAGTGGGTTTTGAATTGCTGGAGAATCAAAAGTTCGGAATCACTCAATTTCAGGAGCGCATGAATTATCAGCGCGGCCTGGAAGGTGAGCTGGCCAGATCGATCCAATCCTTGGCTGCAGTGTCCAACGCCCGGGTACATCTCGCCATGCCAGCGCAATCGGGCTTTTTTCGAGATCAACAAAAGCCTAGCGCATCGGTGATCTTGACGCTTCACTCCGGCCACACCTTGGACCGCGCAAAGATCGCCGGGATTGTGCATCTGGTCGCGTCGTCCGTGCACGAATTGGCCACCAAGCAGGTAAGCGTCATTGACCAGACGGGTAGCTTGCTGTCTGCCGAGGTGGATAGCCAGGGCAATCACGATGCCACGTTGTTGCAGCACACCCGTCAAGTCGAAAATACTCATACGCTCAGAATCGTCGAACTGCTAGAACCCATTGTCGGCAAGGGAAACGTGCGCGCTCAGGTGAGTGCGGAGCTGGATTTTACGCAAACGGAATCGACTGCTGAGCAATACAAACCCAATCAAAATGGCGAGCAAGCGGCCATTCGCAGCCAGCAGGTCAGCGAAGGACCAGCAGCATCGAGTACAGCCAACGCAGCCGCCTCCGGCGTTCCAGGGGCCCTCAGTAATCAACCCCAGCCCAACCCTACCGCACCCATTAATGCGCCCGCTCAAACACTGGCTGCGGGCCCAGCCGCTGGAGCGGCTCCTGGGTCGCCCGGCGCAAGTGCTCGGCAACGCGATGCAACGACTAACTTTGAGGTTGACAAGACGATCCGGGTCACCCGTAACCCAAGCGGCACCACCAAACGACTGAGTGCGGCCATTGTGATTAACGACATCAAGAAAACCGATGCCGAAGGGAAGGTCACCAGCACCCCAGTGCCCCCTGAACAGTTAACTCAGCTCACCACCCTAGTCAAGGACGCCGTTGGCTTTAACAAGGATAGGGGTGATTCTGTAAGCCTGATTAATGTCTCGTTCACTCCTGAGGTTCAGAGCAAAGATCCGGAAACACCACTTTGGAAAGATCCGGGCTTGCTCTCTATGGTTAAAGAAGTGGGCAAGTACGTGGGTCTCCTGTTGATTGCCCTGGTGATTATTAGCAAGGTCATCAAACCCTTGATCAAGACCCTGCAAGCGCCCGCACAAGCACAGGGCCTGAATACGGTAGTCAACGATCAACTACAACTCAATAGCATGAATCCAGACGGGACTCGGCCAGACAAAGCGCAAGCCGCCGCCATGGAACGCATCATGCTTGAGGCCCGCCAAGATCCTGTTGCAGTCGCCAATGTCGTCAAGACTTGGGTCACTAACTAAGATGGCCAAGACATGAGCGATGGCATCACCCGAAGCGCGGTACTCCTGATGGCGCTTGGCGAAGAGGCGGCCAGCGAGGTGCTCAGACGCCTGGAGCCGCGACAAGTGCAGGACATTATTCGTGCCATGAGCGAGCTGAAGACGGTCTCCAAAGAAAGCGTTGCGGATGCCATCCTTCAGTTCTCGGAGGAAAGCACCAAGCACAACCGCATCGTGCCGGATACCTCCGCCTATGTCCGAGCGGTATTGGAGCGAGCGATTGGTCATCAAAGGGCAGGACTATTGGTCGATCAGGTCGGCCGCGACGATGCCAATGCTGGTATCGACACGCTGCGTTGGATGGAAGGTCCGGCCATTGCAGAAGTCCTCAAAGCCGAGCATCCGCAAATCATTGCCTCGGTGCTGGCCCATCTCGACAGTCATCAGGCGGCTTCGGCGCTCGGACAGCTTAGCGAGGCCTTGCGTAACGAAGTGCTGACGCGAATCGCCACGCTCGAAGGCATCCATCCCAGCGCCATGGCAGATCTCAATCTGGTGCTCAACAAGGTTCTAGCCAGCGCAACCACCGCAAAAAGAATTTCAGTAGGCGGCACCAAAAGCGCGGCGGACATTCTTAATTTTATGGGCGGCGTCGGCAAGCAATACCTTGAAACTATTACTGAATCTCACCCTGACGTTTCACAGGAGATTTCGGACCTCATGTTTATCTTCGCCGATCTCATGGCGCTCGACAACAAGAGCATTCAACTGATTTTGCGCGAAGTCGGAAACGACTCGCTCATCATCGCCATGAAGGGTTGCGAGCCCGACTTACGCGAGAAGTTCCTCAGCAATATGAGCCAAAGGGCTGCAGAAACGCTGCGCGAGGATTTGGAGTCGAAAGGCGCGGTTCGACTGGCCGATGTCGAGGCTCAGCAAAAGGACATTTTGAAAACAGTGAAACGCTTGGCCGAAGAAGGGCAACTGCAACTGCCATCGGCCGGGGAGGAAGGCGGTTTTGTCTAAGGCAACAGGCATGAGCCAACCACAAGCTGCGCTTTGGAAGGAGCTTGGCGAGCCTAAGCCGCACGGTGGCGTTCCCTGGATCTCGGAATTCCAGGCCGACCTCGTCAGAGGCGCGACAGGCCAGCAGAAGGCGCGCTCGATCTGGGATCTGTCATCGCAACAGGCTTACCAACTCGGGCTTGAGCATGGCGAGCTCAAGGCCAAATCAGAGCGCAAAGTAAGAGCCGATCACGAGGTGCAGAGGGTGTTGACCGAACAGCGGCAGCAGCACGAGCAAGGCTTTCAATCGGCTTTTGCTGAATTTCGCACCCAGCTCGACGGTCATGAGCAAACCCTTGCGCAACGCTTGCTCGCGCTTGCCGTGAGCCTGGCTCGGGCCACGGTACGTCAGCACATCGAGATCGACGCCGAGGCAGCATTACCGATTGTCCAAGAAGCCCTCAAGCACTTGCTGCCAAGCGCCTCGCCCACACATATTTTCGTCAATCCCGAGGATGAGCCCATCGTGCGTCAAGCGCTTGAAGCAGAGCTTGCTGAGGGCAGCGTGATGCTGCTCGGCGAACCGGGCCTCGAGCGTACGGACGTTCGTATGACGAGCGAATTCTCGGAGCTTGATCATCGCTTGCAAGCCCGGTGGAATCAAACGCTTATTCAAGCCGGGATCCACTTACATGCCGAGGAGCCAAGATGACGAGCCTGAGCGACTGGACGCGTTTTTTGGACGAGCATATCGACTCGGCAGCCATGCCGATCACCCCGCTGGTCAAGGGTCAGCTCACGCGGGTCACCGGGCTCACGCTCAAGGCGCAAGGCCTAAAGCTGGCCCTGGGGAGCATCTGCCATATTGAACAAGACTCTGGCGAGGCGCTCGAGGCCGAGGTGGTGGGCTTTGATGATCGTGCGCTCTACTTGATGCCAACCAGTGACACCCTCGGGCTGTTGCCCGGCGCCCGCATCTGCGCAAAAATTACGCCTCGACCTCCACCGGTCGTGGGCAAACCTCATCCGCCTAGAAGACGCAGCGAAGATCGCCTGCGATCCTTGCCGATTGGCGCGGGGCTGCTCGGCCGAGTAGTCGACGCGCAAGGCTTCACGCTCGATGGTATGGGACCCCTAAAAGACTGCCTGTATGAACCGATCCACCAGCGGCCTTTGAATGCCATGCAACGCGCACCGATTCGCAAGCCTCTTAACGTTGGTGTTCGGGCGATCAATGCCTTACTAACGGTTGGACAGGGTCAAAGGCTCGGCCTGTTTGCCGGGTCTGGCGTGGGCAAAAGTGTTCTCATGGGCATGATGGCTCGCTACACCGAAGCCGACGTCATTGTCGTGGGCATGATCGGCGAACGCGGCCGAGAGGTGAAGGAGTTCATTGACGAGATCTTAGGTGCTAGCGGTCTCGAACATTCGATCGTCGTGGTCGCACCGGCCGATCAGCCCGCCGTGCTACGCATGCAGGCCGCTCTCTATTGCACAGCGATTGCAGAACATTTTCGGGATCGCGGCAAGAAGGTACTGATGCTGATGGATTCTTTAACCCGCTACGCGATGGCGGCACGCGAGGTTGCGCTTGCCTTGGGCGAAGCGCCCGCCACCAAGGGCTATCCCGCCTCGGTGTTCGCGCTCCTTCCCAAACTCGTCGAACGGGCCGGTAATGGCCCGCAAGGCGGGGGCTCCATTACGGCCTTCTACACGGTACTGACCGAAGGTGATGATCAACAAGACCCGATTGCGGACGCAGCGCGCGCGATCCTCGACGGACATTTCGTCTTAGATCGAACCCTCGCGGAACGAGGACATTTTCCAGCCCTCGATATCGAACGCTCGATCTCACGGGTTATGCATAACGTCACCGACGAGGCCCATAAACGCCAGGCTCGAGCCCTTCGGATGTACTGGTCAAGAATTCAATCCAGTGCCGATCTGGTCGCGGTCGGCGCCTACGTCCCCGGTCGGGACAGCGAGCTTGACATGGCCTTGCACATGCAACCCGCCATCGAGCGTTTTCTTCAGCAGGAAATGACCGAATGCTCGAACTACGATCAAGCGCTCGAGGATATGGCGTTACTCCTCTCCCAATCCGAGCATCGAACACCCTTAACGCAAACTTAAACGAGCCATGTCGAACAGGCACCGATGAAACGCAGCAATATTTTTCAATTACTAGTCAAGGAGGCAGCGCTTGCTCATCGATCGAATCAGGGTCGTTTGGGTGAGTCGCAACGACAGCTCGAAGGGTCCAAGCAAACCCGGGACATGCTAAGCGAGTACCGCTCTCGCCAGCAAAAAGGCCTGGTCGCCGGTAAAACTTTGGCCATCCACGAGCTCACCGTGCGCGATCGCTTTATTGAGAAACTCAATCTCGCTTTAACCCAACAGGCTGGCGTGGTCGCACGCCATGAAGCCACCGTCATCGCCAATCAAAGCTTGCTCAGAACATCAGCGGTTCGCTTACGCAGTATTGAACGTCTCATCAGTCGACGCCATATCCGGCAGGCTCAACAAGACCAAACCACCGCGCAAAAGCTAACCGACGAGCAATCCGCACTCATTTTCGCAAGGAGAAATCAATCGTGACCACCACGTCCGTGAAGTCAACTGAGATGCACGCTCTGCTGGGCAGCGTTGGGCCACGGGCCAGCCAGACTAGCGCTACCTCCCCTGCCGCGACTATCGGCAAGCACCATCAACCTGACCGGTTTGAAACCGTGATGGCCCGCCATGCGGAGCAAACGAAAAACAAGCCCCCATTCAAGGAAAGCGCCAAGCACGGTTCGCGCACCGAAAAAACACCGGCGATCTCCACTGAAGAGGTCTCGACCGAATCATTGGCGAAGTCAGGCCGCGATGCTGCCAAAACCGCGGAGCTTGCCAAACCCACAGAGTGCGAGACGCCACCAGCTCAGCATTCAATGCCTAATGAACCACCTGGGTCAGCCCGCCAGGACTTGCGACGGGGCCCAGAGCCGCAAGGAGAGGCCGCCCTTCCTCCAAGCAAAGATGCAAGGGAAACCGTCGCGTTGAGTGCAACGGCCACGACTTCGAGCGCCCTGTTGAATCGCTCTACCAACCTAGCATCACGCAATACCGCGCAGGAACTGGGTCAACAGAAGCCCCAAGACAAGCTTGGGGCCTTGCGTGCTCGCCCAGGTGAGGTGGCGGGCGACGAGCAAGCGAAAATTGAGGATCCGGTCACACCCATTCGATCGGTGCTTGAAAATGGACCGTCTAGGGGAATAAGCCCAGACCGTCCGGCCAACCTGGCAACCAACGAGCCAGGATCAACCACCCTCATGAGCGCCTGGGCTCAACCCGCGGCCCATGGCGCTGCGCAAAGCGACATGCTTGTCAATGGCGGGCCAACCGGCGTGCACGCTCATCTCAGTGAGGCCGTCGACACCCCAGAGTTCAATCATGCTTTCGCGAGTCAGGTCAGCATTCTCACCTTCGAGGGAGTGAGTCGGGCCGAACTCAGCCTGAACCCACCCAATATGGGTCCGGTCCAGATTGAAATTCGCCATCTCGATCATTCCGTCGAGATAGACTTTAAAGCGGCCAACTTACAAACTCGCGAGGCGATTCAATCCAGTCTCGACCAGTTGCGTGATTTGCTACAAGGCCAGGGTATCGTTTTGCAAGATAGCTCCGTACAAAGCTTGGTGCTTGGTGCGAGTTCTGCACCCAATGCGGCGCAAAGCGCAGACCAGGCAACAAGCGACCCCGGTCGGGAGGCTCGTAGCGGACCGGAGCAGCAAGGCTCACATTCGGCCGGCGGGCAAGCAGGTGCACGCCAGGGCCGACCTCAAGCCGACCCGCACAATACTTACACTAGCGGAGCCCAACCCTTTGCACCCGACCCGAGTAGGATCGGATCTTCATCAACCCCGATCGTACGCTCCAGCTCAACCGCAAGTCGCCTCAGCATATTCGCCTAAAAGACCGGTAAATCCCCTGCTTTTCTAATCATCAAGACCCTCAAGTAAGCGGGACAATGATTTCAAACAGCATGAGGATTTACACAAAATGTCATCGAAAGCAGCGTCGGTCAGTGCCAAAGAACCGGCACCCAAAAAGAGCAAGAAAATGCTCTTCATCATTGTCGGGGTCGTGCTTGCCTTAGCCGGTGGCGGCGGAGGCTATTACTACATGGCCGCGAAAAAGGCTGCGGCAGAGGCGGCCGAAGATTCCGACGCTCCTACCGGTAAAAACCAGCCCAAACGTCCCATCTTTGTACCTCTCGATCCTTTCACCGTGAACCTGGCAGACCCCGGTGGTGAAAAGATGGCGCAGATCTCGATCAACTTACAGATCTCGGACCCCAAGATCTCCGAGGAAATCAAGGCCTTCATGCCGGCCATTCGCCACAACGTCTTGAAGATCATTTCGTCAAGAGAGTCTCGCGATTTGCTGACCAGCGACGGCAAG
>JAYVKZ010000044.1:0-10403 GCA_043767985.1 Betaproteobacteria bacterium | reverse complement strand
CCACGGTAACACCCGTACCAAACTGAGCGAAGGCTCGGCGCAGATCCTTTGGGTCCATGCCTTGCGCACTTAGGCTCGACACAGCGCTATTGGCCGTGCTGGAAGCGGTGAGTAGCGTGGCAGGTCGGTCGATGGGTGAGGAAAGGGACATTGAAGATTGAATCGAGTGATTTAATTTCGGCGCTTAACGGAGTTTATCATTTGATCAATTAGAAGATCAATAGACCGATTATAATTAACTAGACAAACACTTTTAGGAGAGCTTGGTGGGACTACGTTTTATGGAACACATCCTGATCCTGACCCATGATCCAGAGGGCACCCGCGATTGGTTTTGTAGCAATCTTGGGTTTTATAACGGCGATCATCCCGAGTTTGGGTTCCCAGTGTATTGGCTCTACATCGGAGAGCAAGATGTCTTGCATATTGGCAAGGCCCGACACTCAACGCATCAAGACACCTACTTAAGCACTCCTGGAGATCAAGCGGGCCAAGATTATTCGGCGGCGGGCGCGCCCGGCTCAGGTCGAATTGACCATGTGTGCTTCAACTGTGAAGGTATTGAGGAGTTCGTTGAACGGCTGACTCGCAATGGCATCGAATTTAGCGAGCGCAAAGCCCATAACTCCGGTCTTTTCCAGCTTTTTATGCGTGAGCCCATCAACGGTATCAAAGTTGAGTTGAACTTCAGCGCGGAGGAGGCGATTCGCTCCGGTCGTGCGGCTACCTGGACCAGTACGGGCGACGACGCGAAAGCGATCCCCCGCCAGATCAATTAGTCTAGGCTGAGCCTTGAGACCGGGACACAATCCAGCCCTAGGAAAAAGGCCTCATGGCGCTCAGCGAGCGACGTATAGGGATCAATCACCCAGCCTACGCTGTAGGGTTGGTTAAAGAAGGCACGCTGCGTTTCAACGTCGGTCGCGCTAAAGAACGCACCGATATGTGGGTGCGAATGAAACCAGCCCACGATGCGAAGTGCCTGCGCTTCTGGGCTCAAGGCTTGGTTGAGTCGACTCAGGCATTCTTGAGCGCTCGACCATACCCCCGCATTCATTTGCAGGCTGTAGGCGCTACTCTTACAGTGTTGGCTAGGGATAGCTTCGAGAATTTCGATAAGGGCAACGGTGTTTGGCGCAGACGGTCTCGACCAAATTTTCCCTAGCAGTAGCCCCCCTTGCTCGAGTTCTGAGGTCTTTAGAAAACTCAGCACTTGCATTTGAGCTGCTGGTGCTACTGAAATTCCAACGCCCCTTTGCCCCATCTCCACCGACTCGGGCGCGGTAGGGATGAGCAGAGCGGGAGATTGATCGACAAATTTGATCTTCACGCTGCCCTTGCCTTGCCTGGATCTAGGCTTCGTCCGGTCTCGCTTTGAGCAGGGCTTACCTTCATCAGGTCTGCACCTCGAAATCATGACGGCAACGCGGGCATTGCACGAGACCACTACGCCCAACGGGCAGACGCAGTTGCGCCGAACAACTTGGACAGGCTTTCAATACCCGGGCGGATAGGCTGTTGCTCCCGCGCGGATCCATAAGCCAGTGGATTGTACTGGCTCGTACGCTAGGAAAAGCGTGCGGATAGGCCTGGAGAGCGCTGCGATACCACTGGGCCGCCGCGAGGTGCGCGACAGAATTGAGATTCACCAGCATCGGATCGAAAATCAAAAGCCGAGCGACTCTCGCAACAAAAAGATCCAGACCCTCGGTCGCCTGCCACCGGCTACCTAGGCAGATGTTGCCGTTGATAAAGACATTGGGATGCCACAGATTGCTCAAGACCCTTGCGCTAGGCGGCTCAAAGGGGTAACGGAGGGGCAGATACACCTCAAACAGGCAAAAAGGCTCCCAACGTGGTGGCAGGCTCTGCTCCGCAAGTGTCGGAAGCTTGAGGCGGAGCGCAATTTTTGATGCGCGACAGTTAAGCCGACCCTCGGCACTTAGTTCGCCGCAGGATCGATCGATCAGAGCATTCAGGCCCTTTTGATCTTGATCGCGTCGAAGGTCGCTTGCGCTTGCCATGAAGATCGATCTCAGCTCAATCTCAAGTCAGCTTTCAGCCAACGACGAGCATCCTGCAACCAGTACTGGCTGAATCTCCAACACATCGCCATCCTTGACCTTGCCCGCGAGGGACTCGCCCGGGTTCAATACTTCGCCGGTCGTGGTGTTGACCAAGCTATAGTCGGTTTGCTCCGGTAAGGCCCAGTGATCCATCGCAGACTGAAGAATCTCGCTGCCTAAACCTTGATCGTTTAGTTCCAACTCGGCCCGGCGGGTTTGATCGGCGGTCCGTAGAATAATCCTGAGGTCCTTCGGGACGATGTTACTCATGTTGCAATCCTAGTGTTCAATACTGTTTGGTCTTGCCGTTGAGTGCTGAGGCAAATCACCCAGCAGGTCAATGCAATGATCATTCACGGTCAGCCAGGCGCAATCCGGCAATGCGTTGGCAAAGTAAGATTGAAATTCTGCCAGAGAGAGAGACTCACAGATTTCAAAGACGACTGAAAGCTGCTGACACCTTGGGCAACTCGCTAGCGTATCTTTTTGCTCGCGAGCTCGGGTACCTTTCAGCGCTTTAAGTGTGGAGCTATGCCCGTGCTCTGTTGGGCATAGCGCGCAAGCGCAAGACAAGATCAGGGGGTCCGACATTCGAATCTGAAGCATCTCTACCGGACAGTTTTCGATTTGAGCAATGGTGGCGAACGCACTGTTCAAAGCGATCTGCGGCGAGCGATCCAGGCTCTGGATAGTCGGCTCGTCACTGCGAAGAAAACCTGTGGCTATTGTCCTCTTATCAGGAATGTTCGTGAGGCTTCTTGCCGAGCCGTGCAAAGCACAGCCAGGACATCCGCGCTCCGCGCCAGCTTTGCGAATAAAGCTACGCGAGACGCTCGGTGTGACCGTGTCTAGATACACTCTTTGCGATGTATCAATTCGGTAGCCACCAAAAAGGCTTGCTTGCGGTGTGGCATCAGGCTGGCGCTTTTGATGCATGAAGCGGAGCATCTCCGAGCAAGCGAGTGCGGCAACGGCGCTCGCAGTGATGGTGGTAGTCGGAATTTTGCGCTCAAGCCAGGCCGCTCGTTGTAGTCCGCCGCAAGAGTATCGCGCGGCCATTCTCTCGAAAACGCCAGTGGATAAGCTGCAGGCGTAGCAAGCACCCGCGCCTTCCTGAAATGGAAAGACTTCGACCACGACGCTACGCGAGTCGATGGCGAGATTCAGCCAGTCCGCCTTCATGAGCAGCGCCATGTCATTGATTCGCAAACGCGCTTCGAGATTGTCGACGGCCGCGATCACCATATCGTAGCTGGCAAACTGGCGTAGTGACAAGGTGCGAGCAATATCGCCCGGGATGGCTCGAAGTACGGTGTCCGGGTGCAGTTCCTGGGCACGGGCGACCAGCGCCTCGGCCTTGTTGGTGCCAAGATCACGCTCCCGAAGAAAGACTGAACGGGTGAGGTTGGAGAGCTCCACCGTATCAAAATCAAAAACATCGATGGCTGCAACGCCCATCAGCAAAAGGTTTTTGATGAACTCATTACCGATTGCACCTGCGCCGATAACAGCAAGCTTCAAGCCTGAGACCAGCTCTTGCGAAAAGCCCTCGATCAAGCGATGGCGGGCAAACCGATCGTCTAGTTTCATCGTGCTCATCGGCTTAGTGCAATGGCTCAGAGCGGGGTGTCAAATTGGACGGGACGTTGGTCGCGACTGTCGCAGTTCACGCACGAGCGACCCGACTCTTTTTTAAGCGCCCGGATACTGGTCTCGTGGTACATGCTTTGGCAGCCCAGGCAGCGCCAAACGCTTCTTTGGGGGTTGATTCGTGCGCCAGTAAAGGCATCGGTAATCGTCTCGGCGTCTACCCGAGTCATAACAAAGGGCGCGGCTTCGTCTACAGTTTCTGACGATTGAAAAACTTGTCCCCGGCGCTTTGGCCTAAAGGTATTGCGTGGTACTTGATCGCGCGACTGCTGAGCACGCCTGGCGAACCAGGCCGCAATACCAAGGCTTAATACAAAAATAAGGATCAGGCCGAGGACACGGGGCATGCGGGGCGCTCCTGCTTAGCGAAAAAGGGTGACCGATGACGCGAGCATGTTCCGCTGCCCGAGTGTTCCTCAACGGATCAAACGGACTTTTGGAGGACAACAATTTTTAGGGTGCTTTTAAGAGCCTTTTTTGGCGGTATCGACCTCTAGTTCTGCGCCAGTATGCCAAGCACCGTGAACCAGTACGTAGGTATCTCCCATTTGTGTTCTCCTTTATAAGGAGCTGAAATCGTAGCCCGATGCGTCCGGCCGGAAATTTCAAAGCGGCATAAAATAGGCCTTTCAACTTGCTCGTTTGCAAATCAAGGTCGCCTCCTATGTCACTCAGTCCTGCTACTCGAGCCAAACTAAAAACCGTGAGCACGGCCACGCTTTGCTCGGCGCTCTTCAAAAAAGGCCTGCGTCATCAGTTTATTCAGAATGTTCGGCCATTGAATCCTGGCCTTGCGAACATGGTGGGGGAGGCCTACACCTTGCGCTATATGCCAGCGAGGGAGGACTTGAACCCCATGAGCGTTTTTCTGGATCAAGCTCATCCTCAACGCAAAGCGGTTGAAGAATGCCCGCCAGAGGCGGTCTTGGTGATGGACAGCCGCAAGGACGCTCGTGCGGCCTCGGCCGGCGCGATTCTGGTCACGCGCTTAATGGTGCGGGGTGTGGCCGGTGTGGTCACCGATGGCGGCTTTCGCGACTCGCCTGAGATTGCGCGGCTAGCTATCCCGGCCTATCACTCTCGACCTTCTGCGCCAGCCAATATCACCCTGCATCAAGCGATTGCCATCAACGAGCCAATTGGCTGTGGCGATGCACCGGTGTTTCCCGGCGATGTCTTGGTGGGCGATGGCGAAGGCGTGGTCGTGATCCCGGCTCATATGGTGGATGAGATTGCTGACGAGGCTCTGGAGATGACGGCCTTTGAAGACTTTGTGACTGAGGAGGTTTTAAAAGGTCGCAGTATTTTGGGGCTTTATCCGGCAACCCATGAACAGACCCGCAGCGGTTTTGCAGCTTGGAGGATTGCAAAAGGGCGTTAGTCATCCATCATTGCGGCTTAATACCGGCATTCTTGATCACCTTGGTCCAGCGATCAATCTCAAGCTTCACAAACTCGGTGTAATGCTTGGACCCCGCAGGTGGCACGACAAAACCGACCGACTCCATACGCAGCTTAACTGCCGGTGACTGCATGATTTGCGCCATTGCCGCCTCAAGCTTTTCTATGACTGGTTTAGGCGTGCCTTTGGGTGCGGAGAGACCAGACCAGGACAGCGCTTCAAAATTCGCATAGCCGGATTCGGCAATGGTTGGAACATCTGGATACATGGGATTACGTTGCATGCTGGTCACTGCCAAAGCGCGCATCTTTCCGGCCTTAACATGTTGCAATGCGACGTCTTGATTGATGAACATGATCGGAATTTCATTGGCTAGAATGGCGTTTAGCAAGGGACCTCCGCCTCGGTAGGGAATGCCGACGATGGCGAGTCCGCGACATTCCTGTTTGTTCTTGGGGCCGGTGCAGGTATTGACCGTCTGCTTGAACAATTCCATGGCCATATGGCCGGATGCGGCGTGGGTATAGCCGTAGTCCAATTTACCGGGATTGGCGCGCGCGTAGTCGACCAAGTCCTTGAGGTTTTTAAAAGGTGTGCTGGGATGCACGACTAGTACGTTGGGGCCGGAATGAATTTGGGCAATGTGGGCGTAGTCGCTTTCTGAGTTGTACTTGAGGCTAGGGTCAAGGCCATGTGCAACGGCGTTCGATCCTACGCCGGTGAGGGTGAGGGTATAGCCGTCGGGCGTCGCCTTGGCTCCGCGCTCGGCGCCGATCACGCCGCCCGCGCCACCAATGTTTTCGATGACGAAAGGTTGCTTGAAGGTTTTGCCGAGCTCGTCCGCCGCCATACGGGCCATGATGTCGCTGGTGCCGCCCGGCGGGAAAGGAACGATAATCTTGACGGGCTTGGTGGGGTAGTCAGCCTGCGCTTGCGCAACAGGAA
Source organism: Betaproteobacteria bacterium (assembly GCA_043767985.1). Classification (GTDB taxonomy): domain Bacteria; phylum Pseudomonadota; class Gammaproteobacteria; order Burkholderiales; family Burkholderiaceae_E; genus JAPOKJ01. Next base: position 4,340 of record JAYVKZ010000044.1, on the reverse strand, counting down.
TGTTCACCAGTACTGCGGCGCATAACGCAGCAATGGCAAGGGCCGTCGAGCCGAAAAGCCGGTTTCTTAGGGTTCTAATCATTTGCCTTAGCTTTTTCGTGAACTAGGTGATGCTGCAGAGTGGAGATCGTAATACAAAAGCGTCGCTCTGACACAGTATTTCCAGAAGGTGTACTCTGCGCCCTCCAAACACGGTAAAAAAGCCAATAACAATAGGATCAACACATGATTGACGGACTAGTCACTGGGAAGCTGCATGGTAAGCCGGTTGAGCGCACTGGCCAAAACGGACGTCCCTATGTCATCGCCAAGGTTCTAGCCCCCAACGGTGAGGGCGAGGCGCATATTGTGAACGTCATCACCTTTATTGACGGCGTCGGCGATAGTTTGTTAAAACTCGACGATGGTGATGTCTTGTCGCTTACAGGGAGCTTAGTGCCGAAGGTATGGACGGACCGTGAAGGCGTGGCCCGAGCGTCCCTGGATATGGTGGCGCAGAAGCTGCTTAATGTTCAGCTTCGCTAAGATTTTTTCCTTTCAAGGTTATCCACCAAGAAGGCAGCAGGCGCGATACCTCGGGTCTTAAGAAACGATCATCCATCAAAAAAAGCACCCCTTGATCCTCGCGGGTGCGAATCACTCGACCGGCCGCCTGGATGACCTTTTGAATGCCGGGGATGAGGTAAGTGTAGTCGTAGCCACGCCCCAACAAGGCTTCAATTCGGACTCTGAACTGTTCGTTGACGGGATTGATCTGTGGCAAGCCTAGGGTGGCGATAAAGGCGCCAATCAGGCGTGCACCGGGCAGGTCAATACCCTCACCAAAGGCTCCACCCAGTACCGCAAAACCAATGCCGCAACTCTCATCCGTAAAGCGCGCCAGAAAGGCTTCGCGGGCGGCCTCGCTCATACCGCGCTCTTGATGCCAAGTCGGAATGTATGAGTGGTGTGCTTTGAAGTGCTCGAGTGCAGATTGGAGATAGTCAAAGCTACTGAAGAAAGCTAGGTAATTGCCGTTTTTGGCGAGATACTGTTTCGCCATCAATTGTGTAAGGCCAGGCATTGAGCGCTGGCGATCCGCGTATCTCGTTGAGAGGTGTTTTGCGACCTGAACGCTTAGTTGCTCGGGTTCAAAAGGCGAGGGTACGTCCAGTGACACAGTGTTCTCAGGCAGACCCAGCATCTCCTGAAAGTACTCGCTCGGGCTTAAGGTCGCCGAAAATAGGGTCGCGGAATGCGCGCTCGTCCAGCGCTCGCGCAACATACTCGCGGGAAGGACGTTTCGCAGACATAGATTGCCCTGCCCGCCAGTAAAGGTAATGTCAAACAGGGAGTGCGAGCCATAGAGCTCAGCGAGTTTTAGAAATTGCAAAAGTTCAAAGTAGAAACTCTGTAAATCGCTTGCTACCTCAGTTGGATGCTCGGCGAAATAATCGGCGATGGCGACGTTCAATTCCTGTAAGGCATAGATCAACTTTTCGGGCAGTTGCTCGTAGACCTGATAGTCGCTTGTTTGCACTTTAAGAAGCGCATTCCACCGCCGACTCGTCGCTTGGAAACGCTTCTTCAACGCTTTCGGTGCTGTTGCTCGCACACGATCAAAAACGGCCTGGCGCAATTCTGCACTGTACATTTGGCGCGCACGGTCGATCAGGTTATGGGCTTCGTCCAACAATATGCCGACTTTCCAGTCCTCGTTGAGGGTGAGGCCGTAGAGCATCGCATTGAGATCTAAGTAATGGTTGTAGTCGCCCACGATGACATCACTCCATCGCGCCATGTCTTGCCCAAGGTAGTAGGGACAAATGTCATGGTGAAGCGCAACCGCTCTAAGGCTTGGTTTGTCCAGTAGGCCGGTTACGGCCGCTTGGTCGCGTGCGGCTGGCAGGCGATCATAGAAGCCCTTGGCCAGAGGGCAGGAGTCGCCATGACAGGCTTTATCTGGGTGCTCGCAGGCTTTGTCGCGAGCCACTAGCTCTAACACTCGTATGGGCCGATTGGGTGCGCCAGTATTGTGTGGGGTGCTTTGTAGTCTTTTCATGGCATCCAAGGCCAGTTGCCGTCCAGGAGTCTTGGCGGTTAGAAAAAATAGTTTGTGCACAGCGCCGTCTTGTAGCGATTGTTTGGCAATGGCTTTCAAGGCCGGATACAGGGTACCTACGGTTTTGCCGATGCCGGTAGGGGCTTGCGCCATGAGGGAGCGACCCTGTGTATTAGCTTTGAAGACCGCCTCGGCTAATAGGCGCTGGCCGCTTCGGAAAGACTGATGTGGAAACTGTAGATCTGAAATGAAGGCATTGCGGCTGACTTTATGCGCTAGCTCTTGATCCGCCCAGGCGATGAAGCGACCACAAAGGGCCTCGAAGAATTCGCGTAATGTTTTCGCTTCATAGGGCTCGCTAAATACCGTTTCCTTTTGCGAGGTCATGTCGAAATACACTAAAGCGACGTCGATGTGCTCGAGTGCCTCTCGCTCGCAAAGTAGCCATCCGTACACTTTAGCCTGCGCCCAGTGCAATTCTCGATGATTACTAGGCAGGCGGGTGAGATCGCCGCGATGCGTTTTGACTTCCTCGACTCTTTTCCGCACGGGATCAAAGCCATCGGCACGACCTCGAACCTTCAAGTTTAGGAAAGCGCCACTCAGCGCCACTTCGCGTTGATAGAATTTATTGCCCGCAATTTTGATGCTTGCGACTTGCGCATGGCCCTTGATGCCCTCTTGGGCGCTGGGTGAAGGCGTAAACCGCAAATCAAGATCACCATGCTTGGCGGTAAACTCGCAAAGCGTTCGGACAGCAACGGTGTATTGGGGAGTTTCAGCCGCAATAGGCGCGCTCGTTTCCCCAGGGGAAACGTCGACTATTGGGCCAAATGTAGATGAATTTTGGTGGCGCATCACGGATTCGAACCGCGGACCTGTGGATTATGATTCCATCGCTCTAACCGACTGAGCTAATGCGCCGAAGAGCCAGAGAGTATAGCATCCCTTTTGAGCCCATGTCCTTAGGCTAGAAATCACTAGCCCTAGCTCGACGTCTTGGCATGCTCAGTACAAAGCGCGCACCATGGGTTTTATCTTCAAGGCTTTCGCCCTGTTCCAAGTTCGGTGGGCGCTCGATGCCAGGCTCCACCCATACTTTGGCCTGATGCTGGCGCGCGATCTCGGCAACGATTGCAAGCCCTAGGCCGCTGCCTTGCGAAGTGACACCGCTCGGCGCATTGGTGCCCTGAAAGAAGCGGTCAAACACCTGGTTTCTTTGCCCGTCCGGAACCCCTGGTCCATTGTCCTCGACCTCGAGACGGACACGCTCCTCCGTCAGCAAAACTCGCACCGTCACGATGCCATTACTCGGGGTGTAGCGCAGCGCATTGTCGACCAGGTTTTGAATCAGTTCGTGCAGCAATAAGCCCTGTCCGTTGACAAAGAGCCGACCGGACGCCGCCTCGAATCCTAAGTCTATGTTTTTGGCGATGGCCGTAGGCGCCATTTCTTGTAATACCGTCTGTGTGAGACTACTCAGATCGATCGCGGTAATTTCGCCGCTGTCTTCGAGGTTTTCGGTGCGCGCCAACGAGAGTAGCTGCGAAATCAAGTGCGCCGCGCGATCGGAGCTCTGTACCACCTGAATAAGGCTTTTGCGAAGCTCCGCAGGGTTGGTTTGGCGCAGTGCGAGCTCGGCTTGGGTCTTGAGACCGGCCAAGGGTGTTTTCATTTGATGGGCCGCATCGGCAATGAAACGCTTTTGCCCTGAAATATTATGACCCAGGCGTGCCAAGAGTTCATTGAACGAGCGCATCAGGGGCATGATCTCATCGGGGGTTCCCTCCAGATTCACCTCTGAAAGATCGTCCGGTGCTCTTTGTCTAAGGCGTTGCTCAAGGCGACGCAACGGGTTCAGGCCGCGATTCAAACCGAACCAAACCAGCCAAATGGTGATCGGCAGAATGATGAACTGCGGGAAGATCACGCCCTTCACTATTTCATTGGCAAGCGCATTGCGGCCGTCCATGGTCTCGGCGACTTGAATCAGAATTTGCGGCTCATCGGTTTCCTTGCTGGGCCCTTGCTTGTAGAGATAAGCCACCCGAAATTCGATGCCATCAATTTGCGCCACTCGAAGTTTCACCGCGCCGGTGTCGGGGAAATCATAAATCGGTGGTGCTGGAATTTTGCGCTCACCTGCCACAACATTTCCTGCGGGGCCAATGATCTGAAACATCTGGTTGGCGCGTTGTTCGTCGCTCAGTGTGGCGTCCTGAGAGTACACACTGAGATTAACCACCGCCAGGTTGTCTTGTAGCCGGACCTGTTGACTTAGGGATTCAACCTTTTCGAC
>JAYVKZ010000043.1:0-4651 GCA_043767985.1 Betaproteobacteria bacterium | reverse complement strand
AAACCGTTGCGCATCACCCATTGCACATCGCTGAAACGCTGTGGCTCAGCCGGATGCAAGGCATCACGCCAGCGCACGACGCCGTTGCGCAACACCACAGGCCACGCCATAGCTTGGGCGATTGGCGCCGACCCCGTGAATATCCAGCATGTTGGGGCCGGACTCATTGGCGACGACCAGCGTTTCCTTGCGAGCGTCTTGAGCGTGGGACAATTCGGGCAGGATCAGTGCCAAGGATAGGAGCACCCCAAACACGGCAGCATATTTTGAGATTTGGGAAAAAAAATTCATCATCTCGGCATTCCTTTCTATAGATTTGAGGTGACAGAAAATCGTTGCATGATCATGGTTTATTCAGGCTGGCGACATAGGCACGCCAGCCCCCAAAATGGCTGACATCGGTCGCGCTCAGCGTGGCCCACTGCTCGCAGACGAAGCCCTGCACCGAGCTGCCGTCGGCCAACTCAACCGTTCCGATGCCAAGAGGGGAAGGGATCAAGGCTACGAAGGAGCCGTAGGCCTCGACCGGAATTCGCCACACTTCGATGTCGATGGCGACGCCATCGTTGGAGAGCGTGCGCACCATGCCGGGTTTGGCCGGGACCGTGCCAGGCAAGGCATAAAGCCGGTAGTGCTTGCTGCTTGAGGTTTTGCGTTCCAGCCACGCCCCACGCTCGGTCAGTTGCCCGTTCAAAGGCATTCCCGATAGATGCGCGCCTACGACTGCGAGCGCAACGGTTTCTTTAAACAAGCTGTGTGGAGGCGATAGTTGCGGCGAAGCTGCGTCGACTGAGTGGTTTGTGAGGTGATCCGCTTCACTGAGTTGCATGGGCAAGGCCCTCGCGTCGACGGCGCCGCAATGGAACTCATGGGCGAGCTGGGCCAATTGCCAGTCTGAGCCAGCGGGGCCAATGAAGGTGACGCCAAACGGCAAGCCGTCGGGACGAAACGAAGCTGGTACGCTGATCGCGGCCATGTCCAGTAAATTCACAAAGTTAGTGTAGTAGCCAAGATTGCGATTCAAGTTGATGGGGTCGGCCTGCATGGCCTCGATGGTGTAGACCGTGGGTGCGGTGGGAACCAGAAACACGTCAAACTCGCGCCACATGGCGGCCGCGACATGGGAGATTTCGGCGAGGCGGGTTTGCACTGAGAAAAGATCGGCCGCGCTGTAGCCAGTTGACTTAGCAAGAATGGCGCGCACGGACGGGTCGAGCTGGTCGGCGTGCTCATCAAAAAACTCACGGATCGCTGTGTAGCGTTCTGCGCTGTAGGCGGACTCGTAAAGGGTTGCGGCGGCCTCCTGGAAGGGAGCGTAGTCCACCTCTACTAGGCAGCCGCCCCTCTCAATGAGGCGATTGACGGCCTGCGCGAACTCGGCGCTTGCCAGTTCGTCACCAAAGAATTCGAGTTGCGATGCGCGCGGCAGGCCAAACTTAAAGTGCTTTGGCAATGTACCCGACTTCAAAGGAAGGCGGCGAGAGAAGGCATCGATAGGGTCGTATGCCACCGCAGCCTCGAGTACTTTTAATGCCATGGGCACATTGCGAGCAAAGATGGAGACGCAGTCCACGCTTTGCGAGGCCGGTAAAACGCCGCGCGTGCTAATGAGCCCGCGGCTAGGTTTGAAGCCAACAATATTGTTCAGGCCCGCCGGGACCCTGCCCGATCCTGCCGTATCAGTACCCAGGGCAAAGTCCACTTCGCCGCTCGCCACCGCGATGGCGGAACCGGAGGACGAACCACCGGAGATGTATCGCGCATCAAAGCAGTTGCGTGGCGCCCCCCAGGGGCTACGCGTTCCGTTGAGTCCGCAGGCGAACTGATCCAGGTTGGTCTTGCCGCGCAGGGCTGCACCGGCCTGAAGGAGACGCTTAACGACTTGCGCATGTTCGATGGCTACTTTGGCGTAAGCCGGGCAAGCCGCAGTAGTTGCGATGCCCGCCACATCAATATTGTCTTTGACCGCGAAACTAAGGCCCGCCAATAGTGGCGTCAAGCGCTCTGAGGCTTCGCTCGAACTGGCCAAGATAGGTGAAGGGAATTTTTGAATCCAAGTTGGTGCGTGCGCGAAGGAAACCAACTCGTTTTGGTGCGAACGGGTCTGATAGGTGGCGATCGTTGGATCGTGCATGGTTTGTTTAACGCCAGGTGAGTAATTTTCTTGTGTACAAGATCAATCAACGCAAGCTCTGTGCCAGTTACTCACCATTCGAAAGCAACGCCCAGGGAAATCAGTCATTTGACGGTCTTTCATCGCGTGCAGGCCTTGGGCGAATTGATTTGCTTGGCACGCTCTTTGCGTAGGTCTTGAATACAAGATCGTGGCGCACTGGCTCGGTGCGCTTCAAGCTTAATGGTCATGCATCGTCAAAAGATTTGCAGGCCCAACTCAACAATTTCTTGGGCTGTCTCATATGGCGCTGAGTGAAGATCAAATGTTGGAATACGTAAAGACCGCCTCAGGCTTGATGGGTTTCAAGCTTGAGCTGGCTCAGATGGAGCGAGTGGCCTTTCATCTCAAACTCGCCTCGATGATTTTCCAAAATCTCGAAGGCAAGAATTTTGCGGTACATCAAGAGCCCGCGCAAGTGTATTGCCCGGCGCCCTTTCCTTCCAGAGCGCCGACCCCGCCTTCCTTGACGGCGCCTGCGTCATGAAGCCGATTGATCCGCTCATCGATCACGTCGCCATCCTTAAAGACGTGGCGAGTGGCCAGCGTAGCGCCGTTGAGGTGCTGGAGGCGGCGATTGCACGCATCGGGGCGAGCGACAATGCGGTCAATGCCTTCACTAATTTGAGCTTGAAGCGAGCTAAGCAGGACGCTGCAAATATCGATGCGCGGCGGGCTCGTGGCGAGGTCTTGCCGCCCCTTGCCGGACTTCCCTTTGCAGTCAAAAACCTGTACGACATTGAGGGCGAAGTCACCCTGGCGGGCTCCAAGATTAACAAGACCCATCCCCCCGCAACGCAAGACGCCTTTCTAATCAAGCAGCTCAAGGCGGCGGGTGCCGTGCTGGTCGGCTCGCTGAATATGGATGAGTATGCCTACGGGTTTACCACCGAGAACACGCATTACGGTGCCACCCATAACCCGCATCAACTGAGTTGCATTGCGGGAGGCTCCTCCGGAGGCTCAGGGGCTGCGGTTGCAGCGCTACAGGTGCCGCTCACCTTAGGTACTGATACCAACGGGTCGATCCGAGTCCCTGCTTCGCTATGCGGTGTATGGGGTCTGAAGCCTACCTTCGGCCGTTTATCAAGAAGCGGTGTCTATCCCTTTGTGCATAACCTTGATCATGTGGGCCCGCTGGCCAGCTCGTGTGAGCTTTTAGCGCTCTCTTATGACGCTTTGCAGGGCCCCGACCCACTGGACCCAGGCTGCCATGCCTTGGAGGTGCAGCCAGTGTCCTCGTCTATCGATCGCGGTATGGAGGGCTTGCGGGTTGGCCAGTTGGGCGGATTCTTTACCGACTTTGCGGGGCCCGCAGCAATTGCGGCCCTGACGAGTGCCGCAAACCGCTTGGGAGCGGTTGAACAGGTGATCTGGCCGGACGCCGCCATGGGCCGCTCCGCGGCATTTATCCTCACCGCGAGTGAAGGTGGCGCACTTCATCTCGACAATTTACGCAACCAAGTGGAAAACTTTGAGCCACATTCAGTCGACCGCTTTCTCTCGGGGGCGCTCCAGCCTGCGGCCTGGTATATCCAAGCGCAACGCTTTCGGCGCATGTATCGCGATAAGGTGAATGAGCTGTTCAAGCACTGGGACGTATTGATTGCGCCGGCCACACCGATCTGCGCACCCGTCATTGGTACGGACTGGATTGAGATCAATGGGCAACGCCATCCTAGTCGGCCGGCGATGGGCTTACTGACCCAGCCCATCTCCTTTGCGGGCTGCCCGGTCGTGGTGGCCCCGTGTTGGCCAAGTCAAGGGCAAGGCCTGCCGATGGGCGTACAAATCATTGCGGCGCCCTGGAGAGAAGATCTCGCGCTTCGCGCCGCGATGGTGCTCGAAAAGGCGGGCATCGCGCATTTGCAAGCGCCTGCTTTCTAAGGTAGGCACCGCAGCTCCTTCAAACATCAACGATTGACTGACCTCTATGGATATCAACAAACCCGAAGTGATACTTGCCGTGAGCGCTGCCTGTGATCGCTACGAACATGCCTTGGTGACGAACGACGTGGTAGTACTCGATGAACTGTTCTGCAATAGCGAACACACATTGCGCTATGGCGTCGGCGAGAACCTCTATGGCTACCAGGCGATTTGCGAGTTTCGTGCCTCCCGCCCTTCGCAAGGCCTGGCGCGACAGGTGCTGAAACGTGTGATCACGACCTATGGGGACGATATGGCGACTTGCAATCTCGAGTTCCAACGCGAGGGGAGCGCTAAAACAGGTCGACAAAGCCAGACTTGGCTGCGCACGCGTGAAGGCTGGCGAGTGGTGGCTGCGCACGTCAGTTTATTGCTTTGATCGCTCTTTCCCTTCGACTTCAGTTTTTGTCCGATTGCACACGCTCTATCAACTTGACTCACCCATTCAACTTAGTCCAACACCTCTACGGAGAACCTCATGACTATGCACAGTAACGATCGTCGTCAAACTCTCAAGACCCTGTCGGCCATTGGCGCTGCAGGGGCCTT
>JAYVKZ010000042.1:0-6885 GCA_043767985.1 Betaproteobacteria bacterium | reverse complement strand
AAAGAGAGCACTGCAAAGCAACTTGACGAGTTTGGGTAGTCGCACTCGCCGGTCCGTCTTGCGGGTTGCCGCTCTAGGCCAGTTCGTTGACGAGCACTTGGCCGCGCAAGGAGTGCGCCAGTGCTTCAGTGATCCGCACTTTAACCATGTGCCCAATTAAACGCGTCGGGCCGTCGAAGTTAACGATACGGTTGTTCTCGGTACGCCCAGTGAGCTCCTCCGGGTTTTTCTTGGATCGACCTTCGACTAGGATGAGCTGTTCACTGTGCGCCATGGATTGATTGATGGCTTGAGAATGTTGCTCGATGAGAAGTTGTAGTCGATTTAAGCGTTCTAGTTTGGTGTCGTGACTGACATCGTCTTCGAGATCCGCAGCCGGTGTGCCAGGTCGGCGGCTATAAATAAAACTGTAGCTCTGATCAAAATGCACATCGCGGATCAGCTGCATGGTTTTCTCGAAGTCCGCTTCCGTCTCGCCGGGATAGCCCACGATAAAATCGCTAGAAATCGCAATGCCGGGCCGAACACCACGCAGGCGCCGCACAATGGCTTTGAATTCCAAAGAGGTATAGCCACGCTTCATGGCCGCCAAGATACGGTCCGAACCCGCTTGCACCGGCAGATGAACATGATTGGGCAATTTGGGTAGCCTGGCAAAAGCATCAATTAAGCGAGGCGAAAACTCGCGGGGATGCGAGGTAGTAAAGCGAATACGCTCAATACCGGGGAGCTCGTGGACATGCTCCAAGAGCATGGTGAAATCAGCGATTTCAGGCGGTAGCCCTGGTTCCGTCGGAAGCGCGCCCAAGTATGCGTTGACGTTTTGCCCGAGCAAGACAATTTCCTTGATACCTTGCAAGGACAACTCAGCAACCTCCCGTAAAACGTCTTCAAAGGGGCGCGAAACTTCTTCGCCCCGTGTGTAGGGCACCACACAAAAACTACAGTACTTACTGCAACCTTCCATGATCGAGACGTAGGCCGAGCCTCCTTCCACCTTGGCCGGCGGCAGGTTGTCAAACTTCTCAATCTCTGGAAAACTAATATCGACCTGGGAGCGTCCAGTCTTCACTTGGGCCGCCAGTAACGTTGGAATACGGTGCAAGGTTTGCGGGCCAAAGACAATGTCCACATAGGGTGCGCGCTTAACAATCGACTCGCCTTCTTGACTGGCCACGCAACCACCAACGCCAATAATCAAATCGGGCTTGTACCGCTTCAATTTGCGAGCGCGGCCGAGATCGGAAAACACTTTTTCGGAGGCTTTTTCGCGAACCGAGCAGGTGTTAAAGAGCACGATGTCCGCGTCCTCAATCCGAGACACTTTTTCGGCACCTTCACTGGCCGTGAGTACATCCACCATTTTGTCGGAGTCGTACTCATTCATTTGGCATCCGTAGGTCTTTACAAAGACCTTGCGTTTCGCGTTGGGGTCCTTTTCAGGCGAGGGGAGCCCTTTGCGTCGCAATAAACGGCTTTTGCCAGCGGGTGGAGTGGTTGAGTTCATAAATCAGGGGTTTTTCTTGGCATCTTCCTGCGCAATTCGAAGCTCGGCCGGGTTGAGTAGCCACGCGCGACTGATATTGCCTTGAAAATCCAACTCATAGCGCACCACCAGAGTCTGTCGATAAACCGAGCTAGGTAGGACAATCATGTTGCTGACATTGATCAGCCGACCACCCGCCGCAAAGCGCACACTTTGGCCGTTCAGGCTTGCTTCTGGGAAAACCCCAATAATGAGCTCACCCAATTTTGATTTTTCTGGAAAGTTACGAACTTCGCCAAGGCCGGTTGCGGGTGCGCTTTGAGCCCACACCTGGAAGAGAGGAAGGTTGGTGGCGAATATTGTCAAGACGAGGGCGGCGAGCGCCACTGAAGTCGCGCTGGATGTAAACACAACGATTCGGGCCGGACGACATTTGAGGAAATTGAGCTTCATTTTGTGGCGAAGTTTACAACGAGAGCATGACTTTTGATGATTTGTCGGCTGAACGGTCCCAAGTTGTGTGGTGAGATTCGCTCTCCTTGATGGTCGTTATACTTTGCTTCATGACAACCCCGCCCCTCAAGCCCTCCACCAAAGAGGTTGTGCCGCGCCCGAACACAAGCCGCAACTCTCGTACTCACGACCCCGAGCGTACCGTCGCCGATATCATTGAGGTCGCAACCAAAGAGTTCGCCGAAAAAGGCTTGGCCGGCGCTCGCATCGACGTGATTGCACGCGCCATGAAGACGAGCAAGCGCATGATTTACTACTACTTTGGCAGCAAAGAGGGTCTCTATATTGCGGTATTGGAGGAGGCCTACCAGCGCATTCGAGCCATCGAAGCGGATTTGCATTTGGAGGATTTAGAGCCTGAGGCAGCGCTTCGCAAGTTGGTCAGTTTCACGGTCGATTATCAATGGGCGAATCCGGATTTTGTGCGTTTGGTGATGGGCGAAAACATCCAACGTGGCGAGTACCTTGCGCGTAGTCAAAAAATCGCGAGTATTAGCGTGCCCGCCATTGATGCGCTCAAGCGCGTCTACGAGCGGGGCGTGAATGACGGCGTGTTTCGCGCCGGGCTAGACCCAGTCGATTTGCATATGACGATCAGTGCCTTGTCAGTCTTTCATGTCGCTAACCGTCACACCTTTGCGTTGCTGTTCAAGAGTGATTTCGATGCGCCGGGGCACAAAATCAAGCGTCGCGACAACATCGCCGAATTGTTGGCGAGGTTTGTCCTACGTTAATGGGCGTTTTAATTTGGGTTGACCATCGTGCCAACGACTGTGATCGGGCGTCTGGTTGGTTTGCGTCTGAACCACAAATAAGCGTCCCGACAATGGTGCATTCGTGAGTGCTTCTAAAGTCACGGATTGCCGAGCCGAGGTGACATAAAGACTCTGAGCATTTTGGCCACCAAAGGCTAGGCCTGTTGGGCAAGAGACCGGTAGTCCCAGCACCTGATCTTGTCGGCCATCGGGCAAAAAGCGCATGGCACACCAGCCTGCTTCAAGGCAGGTCCAGATACCGCCATCCGCATCAATGGCCAAACCAGAGAGTTGGCCGGATCCCTTCGGTACCGTGGTCAAGCGTCGCGGGTTTGTGTGCCCCGGATGCATCACCATGATGTTGCCCGATTGGCGATTCAGCCCGTACAGCACCTCGCCCTGCGGGTCCCAGGCCAAGTAGTGCAAGGGCTCGTGAAAAACCCAAATCGGTGGGGGCACTGTACCTTCAATCGTAGGTGCTTCGGCTTCGTCCAGCCGGTATTGAGAGACTTTCCAGCGCTCCCCCTCCGTCAACCAACACCCCCAGAGTGTTTGCCCAAATTTTCCGTGTTGTGGGTAACGCACACAGAGTGCTCCAGGCGTCTGTCTCGGCCAAGTTGTCGTGGCAAAGCCGGGGGAAATTACCCTTACCAATATACCCAAATCGGCGGGAAGCAAGCTGTATCCATCTTCAAAGGCCACTAAGATGTTTCCGTTAAGCTGTACCATGCCAAGAATGGGTGCCTCAGCAGCTGTCACAAAATGATTTTTATGGCCATCAAATACTTGCACGGAGGGTGCCAAACTATCGGCCCAGAAGAGAACTTTTTGGTCCGCACACCATGTCGGAAATTCGCCTCGAAAGGCCCAAGCGCTCTCCAGTACCTGTATGTCGCGTTGCTGGACCAGTCCTGGGTCAGGAGCCAGTTGCGCGCCTATCCGGCGCGCCGCCTCAGCAACTTCCTGCCCGAGCGCTTCAATCCGTGCGCGGGTCATTCTAAAGGCCGGGCCTGCCACACTGATCGCGCCGCGGACGTCGCCTTGCGCATCGATGACTGCGGCACCCACGCACCGTACGCCAGGGACAATCTCCTCATCGTCAATCGACCAACCACGGGCGAGTGTGAGCTTGAGTTCAGTCGTCAACCTGCGCCGATCCGTAATGCTCGCCGGGGTGACTGGTTTGAGGTCTAGGGTCTTGACGAGGGCGTCGCGTTTCGTCGCAGGCATTGCTGCCATCATCGCCTTGCCCTGGCTCGTACAGTGCAGGGGCTTGCGTTGACCCAGGGCTGAGTGGGAGCGTTTGCCATGGACCCCATCGTAGCGCTCAATGGACAGGGCTTCATGCTCGTCCAAAATCGCGAGATAAGTCGTTTCGCCAGTTAAATCACGCAGCATGCGCAATTCGGGTGAGGCCGCCAGAACTAAATCGGGCTTGGCGTAGGCTTGGCGGGCAAGCTCAAAGCATTTAAAGCCGAGCGCAAAGACCCGACGTTTGGGATCATGGCGCAACATGCCACGCTCTACCAATTTAGCAAGCAGACGGTACAAGGTGGTGCGCGGAAGCCCTAGACTCCTGGAAAGCGAGGCTTGGCTCACGCCGTGAGGCTGGCGCGCGACCGCTTCCAGCACATCCAAGGCTTTTTCAAGTACCGCAGTACCGTGTCCAAGCGCGTTTGCTTCGCTGTCCATGCGGATCCCATTTGCCTTCACGTATTCCAATATGTGGGATTCTAACGGGTTATAAAATGAACTCGGGAGCGGCGTTGCCTTCAGCCCTGCCTAAGATCAGGCCTCGAAGCTTTTAGCGACCGCAGGTAGACTAGTAATGATGGAGTGCAAATGACAATTTCTAAAAAATCCTACGATACCTTGCGTAGTGCGCGCTGGCTGGCACCAGACGACGTACGCTCATTTGGTCACCGTTCCCGAGTCATGCAACTGGGCTATGGGCCAGCCGATTGGGTGGGCAAGCCGGTCATTGCTATTTTGAACACCTGGAGTGATCTTAATCCCTGCCACGGCCATTTCAAACAACGGGTTGAAGACGTTAAGCGTGGCATCTTTCAGGCGGGCGGTTTTCCAGTCGAATTACCGGCAATCTCGCTCTCCGAGCCGATTGTGAAACCCACCACCATGCTCTATCGCAACTTGCTGGCGATTGAGGCGGAAGAGCTGATAAGAAGCCATCCAGTTGATGGGGTTGTCATGATGGGCGGCTGCGACAAAACCACGCCGGGCCTCATTATGGGTGCGATCAGCGCTGCTGTGCCGGCCATTTATATGCCCGCCGGCCCCATGCTGCGAGGCAACTGGAAAGGCAAGGTCTTGGGTTCAGGCTCCGATACCTGGAAGTACTGGGACGAGCGTCGGGCCGGAAAAATCACCCCCGAGCAATGGCTCGAGGTCGAAGGCGGCATTGCGCGTAGCCCAGGCCATTGCATGACGATGGGCACAGCGAGCACCATGACCGGCATTGCAGAGGCTTGCGGCCTGACCTTGCCAGGTGCGTCCTCGATTCCCGCTGCCGATGCCAATCATGTGCGCATGGCGGCCGATTGCGGTCGCCGTATTGTGGACATGGTCTGGGAAGACTTAACCTTGGCCAAGCTATTGTCCCGCGCCTCTTTCGAGAACGCGATCACCGTGGCCATGGCGATGGGTTGCTCAACCAATGCGATTATTCATTTAGTGGCCATGTCGCGCCGCGCAGGAGCCGCATGTGCCGTTGGCTTGGAAGATTTTGACGCAGCCAGCCGAAAAGTTCCGGTGATTGCCAATATTCGCCCAAGCGGTGACACTTACCTCATGGAGGATTTTTACTACGCGGGCGGTATGCTCGCCCTGATGAGTCGCCTCACCGGCCATCTCCATCTTGGCGCGATGACCGTCACCGGCAAAAGCTTAGGAGAAAATATCAAGGGCGCAGAGGTCTATAACGACGATGTGATACGCCCCATCGAAAATCCCATTTATGCGGAAGGCGCTCTCGCTGTTTTAAAAGGAAATTTGGCCCCTGACGGCTGCGTGATCAAGCCGAGCGCCTGTGCTCCTAAGTTCCTCAAACACACTGGCCCCGCCTTGGTGTTCGACGATTACCCGAGTATGAAAAAAGCGGTCGATGACCTCGATCTCGACGTGACCGCCGATCACATTATGGTGCTGCGTAACGCGGGTCCGCAAGGCGGACCGGGGATGCCCGAGTGGGGCATGTTGCCGATTCCCACTAAGCTGGTCAAGCTAGGCGTGAAGGATATGCTGCGTCTTTCCGACTCTCGTATGAGTGGCACCAGTTACGGTGCCTGTATCTTGCATGTCGCCCCCGAAGCCTATATTGGCGGCCCCCTCGCCCTAGTCGAGACGGGCGACCTGATCACGGTCGACGTGCCGGGCCGCACCATTCATTTGGAAGTCAGCGACGAGGAGATGGCACGCCGCAAGGCCTTATGGGTAGCCCCACCCAAACGTTATGAGCGCGGCTATGGCTGGATGTTTAACAAGCACATCATGCAGGCCGATCAAGGCTGCGATTTCGATTACCTGGAAACTTCCTTTGGCGCTCCCGTGCCGGAGCCTGATATTTTTTAAACCAGTGTTTTTGTCAAAGGACATGGCGGCCAATGAACTCGCTGACTGATTTACTAGCGGATCTCAAGCAGCCCGATATCTGGCAAGAGGTCGTCGGTTTCGTGCTTGCGATGGCCATGGCCTATGGCATGACGTGGTGGGCGAACCGACGCTGGGCTAGCAGCCATGCCAAGGCCACGCTCGGTGAATCTGTGTGGCTGGGCAGCCGGGTCATTGACGGGGTCATGTTTCCGCTCGTCGTTCTGGCCTTGGTCTACGTTGCAAACCGTATCGTTGGTCAGACCCAGGCGCTGTCACTATTAAAAGTAGCGCAGCCCATCTTTCTCGCACTGGTCGCGATCCGCTTGCTTTCCCGGACCTTCGCCTTAAGTTTTCCGAGTTCCCTGCTAGCGCGCATGACTGAGAGAATGTTTTCTTGGCTGGCCTGGATAGCTGTAGTCCTATGGGTCACGGGTTTGCTTCCGACGGTTTCCGACGAGCTTGCAGACATCGAATTCCCGATGGGCGCCAGCAAGATTAACCTTCGTAGCGTCTTGGCAGGCG
>JAYVKZ010000041.1:0-4401 GCA_043767985.1 Betaproteobacteria bacterium | reverse complement strand
GCAAAACTTTGATGCGCCTCGCTTGTCGGAGCGCGCCAAAGTGAAATTAGCGCCTTGGCTGATGAGGCAATCTAAACGGATCGCTTTCCAAGATGGATTGAACCGCGATTGGCCTGCCCCCGCTAACGATTTTGCTAAGCATCATTGCTATGATTTTCAATGGTTCGGCTTGGCTTCGCTCACGACCGTTCTCTGGCTTTGGTTTGTGGTCATTAAACCTAGACGAAGAAATTAAAGAGTTTTACTTGAATCAAGACAATTTACCGAGCGAGGTTAGCTTGCCTAGCAAGGCGTCCGGGCCCGCTTCCCCTCAAACGCCGTTGCCCCCAGCGGCGCCGACACCGGAGCAGATTCGCCGTTCGCGCCGAATCATGGCGTTATTGTTTCTTTTCTTTGCCTTGCCGGTCATTGCCTCTTACTTCACTTACTACGTGATTAAACCTCAGGGACGCACGAATTACGGGGAATTGGTTGATCCTCAACGCAATGTGAAAGCGCTGATGGTCACGGCTGTGCAAGGGGTGATAGGGAGTGTCGACCAAGGGACAGCACAAGGAGCGGCGCAAGGAGCAGGGGGCAGCCGCCTGCATAGCTTGGCTGCAACCGGACCTAGCGAACTAGGCAAGATCGCGCCCCTTCAACAAAAATGGATGCTAATCACCATCGGTCCCGCCGCCTGCGATGAGGCTTGCAGCAAACGTATGTTTTTCGTGCGCCAAGTCCGTAAAACCACCGGTAAGGAGATGGATCGCGTCGAGCGTGTTTGGCTAATGACGGACGAAGCAACCCCAGACAACAAGTTACTGGCCGAACATGTTGGCCTGCAACTACTGCGTGCCAAAACGAAAGATCTCGAAGCTCTTTTCCCAACGGCCGCTGGGAACCTGATGACTGATCATGTTTACTTGGTGGACCCGCTTGGCAATTTGATGATGCGCTTTCCCAAAGAGATGGATGCCAGCAAAATGAAGAAGGATCTCATCAAACTCCTTAAAGCCTCAAGAATCGGTTAGTGTCAGGCATGCAGTACTTTCCTTCACCCACGCAAGATTTGTCGACGAAGCAAGAGCGCACTTATGTGCGCCTGGCTTGCTTTGCCATGGTGGTGACGCTGTGCTTACTGATGCTTGGCGCTTGGGTGCGTCTGACCGATGCAGGTCTTGGCTGCCCCGATTGGCCCGGCTGCTATGGTCACTTTACGCCGACTTTGGCCAAAGAAAAGATTCAGGCGGCGGTCGCGGTGCAAGGCGGGGAGCATGGGCCCGTGTCGCTAGGCAAAGCCTGGAATGAAATGTTGCATCGCTATGTGGCAAGCTTTGTTGGCTTACTCATTCTTATCTTGGCCTTTCTCGCTTGGAAGTGGCGAGCCACGCTCAAGCGCTCGCCACTACTACCTACCGTCATGGTGGGCGTGGTTATTCTGCAAGGCCTATTTGGCAAATGGACGGTGACGCTGCTACTCAAACCGGCCATTGTCACCGGGCATTTGCTGGGCGGCGTGTTGACCTTCAGTCTCCTAGTGTGGCTGTGGGAAAGGCATCGTGCGCCGCGCCGTTATGTGGACGCTGAACCCGTTGCGGCCTTGCATTGGCCAGCCCTGATCGGTATTGCAATCTTGGGCATGCAAATTTTTTTAGGGGGTTGGACGTCGACCAACTACGCGGCACTGGCTTGCACTGACTTGCCCACTTGTCAGGGGGCATGGTGGCCGGAAATGAATTTCGCGGATGCCTTTCATTTAATTCGCGAACTCGGACAAACCGGCGAAGGTGCTGCGATCTCGATGCAGGCCCTAACAGCAATTCACTTCACCCACCGGGTTTGGGCGCTGGTCGTCACGGCCTATGTGACGTGGCTCGCCTGGCGCACTTTCAATTCAGGCTATCGCTTTTCGGATCACGAAGGTCGTCAAGGTGAGCGTCCCTTGGGTCTAGCACTGTTCCTGATGCTGTGTGTGCAAGTGGGCCTTGGGATGAGTAATATCGTCTGGAGCCTGCCCTTACCTGTTGCTGTGGCTCATAATGGCGGCGCGGCCGTACTGATGGCACTCCTGATTGTCCTCAGCTTACGCGCTGCGAGCGCGAAGCTCACCGTCTAGCCCCTGGCCAGACGAGTCGCGTTTAGAATCGAACCCCATGCAAGCCGCCGATACCGTTACCCCTGGTTTTAAACAAACCGCTGAACAATACTTGGCGCTGACCAAGCCTCGCATCACCTTGATGGCCGTGTTTTGCGCCGTTATCGGGATGTTGCTCGCTACCGAGGCGGTACCGGGTGCCGCTCTCATGCTCTGGGCCAGTGCGGGCATCGGGCTGTTGGCGGCCGCAGGCTTTGTGCTCAACTGTTTGGCTGAGCGCACCATTGATGCCAAGATGGCCCGTACCCGTGCCCGCCCACTGGCCCGAGGTGAGGTGAGTAATGTTGGCGCCTTGATCTTCGCAAGTGTCTTAGCGGGCATGGGCTCTTGGATTTTGTTGGCAAAGGTGAATGCTCTCACCATGTGGCTCACGCTCGCCACTTTTGCGGGCTATGCACTCATTTACACCTTGATCCTCAAACCCGCGACACCCCAAAATATTGTCATAGGCGGGGCCTCAGGTGCCATGCCCCCCTTATTGGGTTGGACTTCAATTACCAATCAACTAGCTCCCGAAGCTTGGCTGTTAGTGCTGATCATTTTCGTGTGGACACCCCCGCATTTCTGGGCGCTCGCGCTGTACCGAATTGAGGATTACAAGCGTTCTGGCTTGCCAATGCTGCCGGTCACCCACGGAGCCGAATTCACCCGTCTCAATATCTTGCTCTACACCTTGTTACTGGCGGCGACCTGCGTTTTGCCTTATTTGATTGGCATGAGCGGCTGGCCCTATTTGCTCTGTTCGTTTGCGCTCAATGGCGGTTTTATTTACTACGCATGGGGACTTTGGAAGAACTATTCCGATGCACTTGCCCGTAAAACCTTTCGCTATTCCTTGATTTACCTGGGCGGCATCTTTGCGGCGCTCATGGTGGATCACTATCTTTAAGAAGATGAATGAGACTCACATGAAAGTTGATTTAGCAAAGCGTCAATTCAGTCTTGGTGCGATGGCCTTGGCGGTCTCGCCGTTGCTTTTCGGTCTTCAGAGCTGCGACTCGAGTCTTAACAAACCAAGCTTCAAGAACACCGATATCACCGGCGCAGATTTTGCGAAAGACTTCGCTTTGACCGACCATAATGGTCGAGCCGTGACTCTGGCTACTTTTGCCGGTAAGGTGGTCACGGTGTTCTTTGGTTTTACTCAGTGTCCGGATGTCTGTCCGACAACCATGGCGGAAATGGCTGAAGTCATGAAGGGCTTGGGCGACAAGGCGAAAGACGTGCAAGTGCTCTTCATCTCCGTCGACCCAGAACGCGATACGCCCGCACTCTTGAAGCAATATGTACCGGCCTTTCATCCCAGCTTTTTAGGCCTAGTCGGCGACAAAGCAGCAATTGAGGCTACCGCGAAAACGTTTAAAGTGTTCTATCAAAAAGTACCCGGGAAAACCGAAGGCAGTTACTCGGTGGATCACACGGCGGGAAGCTATGTGTTTGATAAGTCTGGCAAGGTGCGCTTGTTTCTCAAGCATGGTGCTGGAGCCGAGCCCACGTTGCATGATTTGAAAATACTACTGGGTTGAACGACTAGGTATCTCGAATGCTTCACGTCGTTCTTGTCCATCCGGACATTCCTCCCAACACCGGAAATATTCTTCGTCTGTGCGCCAATACCGGCGCCCAATTGCATTTGATCGAGCCGCTCGGCTTTCCGCTGGACCACGCCAAGATGCGCCGCGCTGGACTGGATTACCATGAGTTCGCCACCTTGAAAGTGCATGCCTCTTGGTTGGCCTTTTTGGAGACTGAGGGCCCTGTCAAGGAACGATGCTTTGCCTTAACTACCAAGGGGGTCAGAACCCCCTACGAAGTTGACTTTCTCGATGGTGACATCCTGGTCTTTGGATCGGAAACCGCTGGCCTGCCCGCACTCGTGCTGGACTACTTCCCACAAAACCAAAAGCTACGCTTGCCGATGCGACCGAATAACCGTAGCCTGAATTTGTCTAATGCTGTTGCCGTTACCGTTTACGAGGCCTGGCGTCAGCTTGCATTTCGATAGGTCGGTGTACCGTTTATCCGGTCAACCTCGTCAATGAGTTGAAAGCCAATGGTGCGCTATACGACAAGGCTGCGCTAAAGGCAAAGATCGATGATCTTTTGGTCGCCTCTTGGATGCAGTACAAGTGAGTGTTCGCCCAGATGGGTCGGGCTCGAACATCGAAGTCACATGCCCTTCCTGCGGTTGATCGTGTGACCACCATCATGAACACTGGGATTTTCAAAAAAACGACTTAGCGCCGATTTTGCCTCTGGAAGCC
>JAYVKZ010000040.1:0-14019 GCA_043767985.1 Betaproteobacteria bacterium | reverse complement strand
GCCCAGCCTAGTACGGCGATCACGCCTAAGCCAAGCAGAACAGAGAAAGGCACGAGTATGAAAAGTACGTCCACGATGTTCTTGCCGCTTATATTTACTTGATGAGTTTTATTTGAGCGAGACGTGATGCATTGAGGATCACTAACAAAGAGCTACTCGCCATGCCAAGACCTGCAAGCCACGCGGGTAAATAGCCGAAGAGGGCGAGAGGCACGCCCACCGCGTTGTAGGCGCTCGCCCAGGCGAGATTTTGGCGCACAATACGCATGGTCCGTTGGGCTTGATCGACCAAGATAGGTATGAGGCGTAGTTGTTCACTTGGAATAATGAAGTCTGCTTGGGGCTGGGCGAGTGGCACGTCGACACCCATGGCGATCGACACATGAGCCGCTGAAAGTGCCGGGCCATCATTCATGCCATCGCCTACCATTAACACCTTATGGCCAGCGCTTTGCAGACCTTGGAGTAGCTGTAATTTCTTCTCCGGGCTGCACTCGGCGTCGATCTCGTAAATTCCCAGCTCGGCAGCAATCTTGTTTGCCGCGCCGCGCAAATCTCCCGACATGAGACGGACCTGGAGACCATAGGCTTGTAAGAGGGCGACAGCATTCGCAGTGTCTGGGCGCAGTACTTCGTCAAACTCGAAGCGTGCGACCAAGCCTAGCTCATCGCAAAGGTAGGCTTGGGTGTTTTCGCTCGGCTCCTTGCGCACGCCGCAAAATGATGCTTTTCCAAGCGTGATCCGGCCGGGACGTACCGTGCACGCTACTTGCGAGCCTGGGTCTTCCAGGTAGGCCTCGAGACCTTGTCCTGATATTTCGCGGACACTCGAAAATATTGGTGTGCCTGCGTGTTGTGTCTGGAGTTGATTGGCTAGAGCCTGAGCTACCGGGTGAAGCGAGTTCTGGGCTAATAGTCCAGCGAGTTGTAGCGCATCCGCCTGTTCGATGCCTGCCCGCGAATAGATCGCCCGCACGCCGAGCTGCTTTTTCGTAAGCGTACCGGTCTTATCGAAGATGACGGTATCGATCTGAGAGAGCGCTTCGATCCCCTGCGGGTGGCGGACTAAAATTCCGTTGGCCGCTAACGCGCCCGAGGCGCTCAGCATGGCACTAGGGGTCGCCAAAGAGAGTGCGCAGGGGCAGGTGACGATCAAAATCGCCACAGCAGCCATCAATCCATGCACTGGGTCAAGCCGCCACCAATATGTGACGGCACCTATGGCTGCGAACAGCACAAGGATCAAAAACGGTTTGGCAATACGATCAGCAAGTATTGCCAGTCGCGGCTTGACGAGGCAGGCTTGTTGCATCAGTGTCGTGATTTGAGCGTAACGGGTGGCGTCCCCGACACGCTGAATGCGGACCTCGCAGGGGCTGGTGAGGTTGTAGCTCCCCGCCATTACTTGGCTACCTACCGTGCGCCCGAGCGGGCGAGATTCGCCGGTAAGAAAGGCTTCATTGACAAAGGTGCTTCCGTGAACTAATGAGCCGTCCGCTGGAAACTTTTGCCCGGGTAGGACCCGAATGACGTCGCCCAGTGCAAGGCGAGTGATTGCAATACTTTCAAACGCTCCATTGGCCAATTTGCGTTCGGTGCGCTCGACGATGGTGCGAGCGATTAGATGTAATGCGTTTGCGGTTTTCTGGCGCATGCGCTGCTCCAGCCAACGTCCGCTTAGGATGAAAAAGACGAACATTGAGAGCGAGTCGAAATACACTTCCTCACCCCACCAGCCACGCGGCTCAAAAGTGGCTGCTGAGCTGACGAGAAACGTCACAGCGATGCCAAGGGCGACAGGTAAGTCCATACCGATACTTTTATCGCGCAGATCCCGGAAGGCACTTTTAAAGAATGGGCCGCTTGAAAAAAATAGGATCGGCAGGCTAAGCACCCAGGAGGCCCAACGCAACAAGGCCTGAAGATCCGGTGACATCTCACCCGGTCTGGCAAAGTACTGCGGGGCGGCGTACATCATGATTTGCATCATGCAAAATCCGGCAACGAGCCAGCGCCACAACGCAAGCTTGGCGTTCTGATCGTTGATACTATTGAAGTCGGCGCTGTCGGCCGGGAAAAGTTCATAACCTACGTGACGAGCCGCACCCATCCAAAGGGACGGTTTCGTGAGCCGCGAATCCCAAACCACGCTAGCTTGAGAGCCCACTGCGCTGACTTCTATCGACACAACGCCTTCGATAGCCGCTACGGCGTTTTCAAGCTTGATTGCACAGCCCGCGCAATACATTCCAAGCACAGTGAGCTGCGAACACCACAATGCGTTCGAGTCGACGTCTTGGCTGGCAAGTCGACTAAAGGATTGCCATTCAAGTGGAAGGTCATAGTTTACTGCTGCTTGCATCATTAGCGAGCCAAAGCTCTTGCAACGGCAATAATAAATTTTTGATCTTCCTTGCCGGTTTGCTCACTCTTGGCAAGAATGCGTCCCTTCGCGTCGAGTAGTACCAAAGTCGAAGAATGGTTGAACTCGCCATCGGGAAGCTGGCGATATTGAATGCCTAAAAGGCCTGCGATCAACCTGACGCTAGCCGCATCGGTGCGATACAGATGCCAACGAAGTTCGTCAACGTTTCTGACTGTTGCCGTAGCCTTGAGTTTGGCCGGAGTATCTCGGTCAGGGTCAAGGCTGATAAGATCAATTTCCAAGCGTTCTCGTGACAAAGCATGTAGATGCGACTCTAAGACTTTGATCGACTCAATGGTTAAGGGACAGGTGTGTGGGCAGCTTGAGTAAAACATCGTCACCAATCGCACGCGTCCTCGATTAGCTGACCATGGCAGTGTCTGCCCGTTTTGATCTTGAAGCTTGATGTTGAGCTGGTACACCGATTCGTTGGTCGGTGAAGCAAGATCCGGTTCTAGCGCTAGCGCGATTGGGGTGATCGAGAGCAGTACGATGGCTCTTACCAACCTGCGGACTGTTAGCAATACTGTCGCGAATTTCATCTTAGACTTCTCTCTTTGGTGTCGTGCTAAACGCAATCTGATCAACCTGGTTTTGCGCAGCGAAAGCCCAGGTTGCGTGTTGTGCTGCTAGCCTGTAGTGACGATAGAAGCGCGATACGCATGAGCACGGCGAAGTTGTCACGGTCATTCATGGAGAGTGCACCGGCACCACAAAAGCGTAGGGTGTCAGGGTCGCCTTGCTCGCGGTTATCGACGCTCACCATGAGACCAGCAAAGTCATAGGTCCACTCCCAAACGATACCGTGCATGTCGCCGATACCATAGACGTTGACAGCACCCGAACCTACGGTGGGTAGTTCTCGGCCGGACGGGCGGCTATACCATTGCAAGATTTGGTTCCGCCAAGCCGGATCGTTGCGTGCGTCTCGCAGGGTTTGGTCGGCTGCGGCGACGAGTTCCCATTCATGCCAAGTCGGCAGGCGAGCGCCTTCGCTTTCGCAAAAGGCCTGGGCGGCGAACCAACTGACCTCGGTTACGGGTTGTTGTAGGGCCTGCGCTGCGGCCACTTTCGAGCTTGGCCAAGAGCGAAGATAGTTCGAATCTGCGAGCAGGCGCGCCATACCCTCGCGTCGCCACTTAGCGTGGGAGTTCAGAAAGCGCTGGTACTCTGCTACCGATACAGGTAGGGCGCGCATAGAAAACTTTCCGACCTGAGCCTTAGAGCTTTTGCCATCGGGTGGCAGAGCGCTACGAAGTTCGGCAGCAGGAACTTTGCGATAGACGGGCGCTGCGCTTAGAGACGGAGTCGTCAAAGTAAGCAAGCTGGAGACGATCGCACTCAATGCTTGCTGGATGCCGACATTGATTCGACCTAATCTCAGGGTGGAGCGCATCTCAAAATTTCTCCACGGAACTAGCTCATGGGTCATGTTCAGTGAGTCTGTTTAGGCGGTGCAGACTGGCTCCGGAGCTTGGTCACTTCTGCCTGGCTGATCTGGCCGCCTGCGTTTCCCCAGGAATTTCCGATGAAGGTGAGAAGGTTGGCGATTTCATCATCGTTGAGCTGATTCATCGGAGGCATGACGGAGTTGTAATCTTTGCCGTTGACTTTGATTGGGCCACTGACGCCGTTGAGTACGGCGGATACTCCCCGCTTTAGATCCGGCACGAACCAATCTGATTTGGCCAAGGGCGGAAATACGTTGGGTACGCCTTCGCCATTGAGCTGATGACAAACTGAGCATGTGCCGACGAAAAGCGCGGCACCGGCCTGGATTTGCTGAACCTTGGTTAAGGTGCCGCTTGCATTGGCGCGCGCTGCAACGCCAACTGCGCTCATACTTCCTCCTGCGCGATCTCCCAGATAGACAGAATCCACCTCTTTGCCGCTATAAATACTAGGGTTGGCAGCTCCTTCAACCTTCAAGATGGCCAGTGCTCCTTTGTTGAAAGCCCGGAAGATCGAGTGATCGACGAGGATGTAACTCCCTGGGACTTCAAGTTTGAATTCCGCGATGGCAGCACCGCCTGCGGGCACCAGGGTGGTTTGGACATTCTCTTGGAAGTGCGAGCCTCCTTCAAACCAGACCTTGTCGAAGATCTCACCAATGACATGAAAGCTGGAGACCAGGTTAGGGCCACCGTTGCCTACAAACAGTCTTACCTTTTCACCTACTTTTGCTTGCATGGCTTTGTCACCAGTCAGTGAATTCTCCGCGCCATTGAATAGAACATAGGTGGGCCGCTCGTCAATGGCTTTCTCCATGTTGAAAGGCTGTAGGCCTTTCTCGCGATACTTGCCGGTGGTATAAAAATCACCCTGCATGACGTAGTACTCCCGGTCGACGGGGGTCAGGCCCTCAGGAGGTTCAATCAAAATCAGCCCGTACATGCCGTTAGCGACGTGCATGCCGACCGGCGCGGTCGCACAGTGATAGACGTAGAGGCCAGCATTGATGGCTTTAAAGGTGAACTGGGAGCCATGACCGGGTGCCGTAAAGCTTGAAGTCGCTCCTCCGCCTGGACCGGTGACGCCGTGCAGATCGATGTTATGCGGCATTTTCGAGTCTGGATGGTTCTTTAGGTGAAACTCGACCGTGTCACCCTGACGCACACGGATAAAGCTGCCTGGGACCGTGCCGCCGAAGGTCCAGAAGGTGTAACGTACGCCTTCAGAAATTTCCATCTCTAATTCTCTGACCTCCAGCTCGACGATGACTTTCGCAGGCGCTTTGCGCATGGTTGCGGGCGGTACGTTTGGAGGCGACGTCAGCACGGCTTTGATCGGGTCGCCAGCCGGTGGGCCCTGATCGGTACTAGCAGTTCCCTGAGATTTGCCTGTCGTCGAGGCGGCCTTGTTTGCCTGTGCAGATTTTTCGGTTGACGCCGCCGGGTCTGCCGGGTTTGATTTTTGACAACCCGCCGAACTTAGCATTGCCGCGCAGAGCATGACCGTAAGTATCGCTGTATGACTCGATTGAAGTTTCATAGCTGTCCCCATGTTTGTGACTTTTACTAGGGGCAACAATAGCCAAACCACCGATCAGGAACTTGAGGTAAATCAAGTAATCAATCAATAGGGAATCATCCGTCATGTCGTAGCGAAAGAGCTTCTTAAGGTTTCTAAATGTGGGTCAGTGGTCTGTCAGTCTACGACCCAGCTTTGCCCGCTTAATCGTTCTTCCAAAATCTTTGCATTTCGAGGAACGTGAAGGACGCCGACCAAGTGATGAGTACAAAACCGGTCAGCGCTTCCATACCCGTCACGAGTCGAATGGCGCCTGCTGGCACCAGATCGCCGAGACCCAGCGTGGTGTAAACCACCGCTGAAAAGTACACTAAATCAAACAGTCCGCCGCCTGATCCTTTAATCTGGCCCACGCTCGGGTCTTGCAATAGCAAAAAGTAGCCAATGCCGAATAGCCAGACTTCAGCCACATGCAGCACGAGAAGACCCATGATAAGCAGCAAGATGCGTCGCCTGCGGATACGCACGTGCAGCCGCGCTAATACCCGAGTCAGCAAACTAAATACTTCATAGTGTAGAAGCACCGAGCTGAGCACAATGAACCCGGTCACGATGACAACGGTAATATTTTGCCGGCTAAAAAGTCCTTGATCTATCATCTCAATAACAAACTCCCTTGAATGTAGAGCTAGATTGGATTGTTCGCTACAGGTTAAGTGGTAAGGCGTGCGGGTATTTGATCAAGATCAACGGAACTAGTCGGTTTGTTCGAAGTTTGGCAAAATGTTCAATTTGTCCTTCACTTAGTCCGCACGATGAACCTCGTCATTCAGGAAATCTACCAACATGAGAGTCGACGAGTGTTTTCGACGCTGGTGCGACTGCTTGGCAGCTTCGACGCAGCCGAGGAGGCCTTGCACGATGCGTTCGTTGCTGCGGCCGAGCAATGGCCGACTCAGGGTGTCCCGGCCAACCCTGTGGCCTGGCTCGTTTCTACAGGTCGCTTCAAGGGTATTGATCGAATCCGCCGCGACAAGCGATTTGTCAGCTGGCAGGAGGTGGCCGAAGAGGCCGAAGCCATTGCCGATGAATCCCCTGGCTGGGAACAAAGGGTCGACCAAGCAGATCAGATCGAAGATGACCGACTACGCCTTGTCTTTACCTGCTGTCACCCGAGTCTTTCCGAGGAGGCGCAGATCGCGCTCACCTTGCGTGAAGTGTGCGGCCTGACCACAGAGGCCATAGCAAGCGGCTTCCTGATTGCTACACCGACCATGGCGCAACGTATCGTGCGCACGAAGGCCAAGATTGCCGCCGCGCGTATTCCTTATGAGGTGCCTGGCCCCAAGGAGCTGCCGACGCGGCTTGCTAGCGTGCTGCGCGTGGTTTATTTAATCTTCAATGAAGGACATTCTGCGCAAGCTGCGGCGTTGTCCGACGAAGCTATCCGCCTGGCTCGGCTGCTTCGAGCCTTGATGCCCGCGCCTGAGGTGCAGGGGCTGTTGGCGCTGCTGTTGCTGCATGATGCGCGGCGCAAAGCGCGTACCACTGAAAAAGGCGATCTGGTGCCTCTTGAGGAGCAGGACCGCAGCTTGTGGGACCGGGCTGCGATAGACGAAGGATGTCAGATCGTGGAGGCTGCGCTGTCGCAGCCTGGTTTTGGTGCTTATGCGTTACAAGCCGCCATTGCGGCATTACATAGCGAGGCACCCTGCGCGGCCGACACCGATTGGCCGCAAATCGTGGGACTGTACGATGTGTTGTTTCGGGTCGAACCAACTTCGGTGATTGCGTTGAACCGTGCGGTCGCAGTGGCCATGCGCGACGGGCCTCAGGCCGGGTTGCAACTCATCAAGCCGCTGCTGGTGGACCTGCATGGCTACTACCCAGCGTCAGCTGCACTGGCCGATCTGTACCGACGGGCCGGCCAGTTGGAGGAGGCTCGAGAGCATTACCGGGCTGCAGCTACTCTGGCGCGTCGTGAACCCGAGCGTCGCTACTTGTTGCGTCGTTTGGCCGAGGCGAGCAACTAAAATATTTTTTCAAAGCCTGTCGAAAGTGACTCGAACCATTCGATTAGAGAGTAGGGACGCGCTGTCGCTTTTCGTTGAAACCCTTCAATGAGGCCAATCGTCCTACATTCCGGAGCCCAACATGGCCACGACTCTGACTCCCTATCTAACCTTTAACGGCAATACCCGCGAAGCTTATGCGTTTTATGAGAAGGCGCTCGGCGCAAAGATCGAGACGATGATGAGCAATGCCGACATGCCGCCCATGCCCGCCAATGATGCTGGGTGCGCTGGTGCTCCCCCGCCTAATGGGGATGGCATCATGCACGCTTGCCTGTCCTTGCCTGGTGGGGCGATGCTGTTTGCTGGCGATGCGCCGCCAGGGATGCCTTTCGAGGGTATGAAAGGCGTCATGCTTGCGCTTCAGTACGACACGGTCGCACAGGCAGAAAGCGTGTTTCGATCCCTGGGAAACGGCGGCATCGTCACCATGCCGATGGCACCGGCTTTCTGGTCAAAGACCTTTGGTATGCTGACGGATCGTTTTGGCGTGAGTTGGGCAGTCAACGGTGAAGCGGTTGATTTTAAGTAAACCACATTGGGATTGGCAATGAAATATTTGTGTCTGGTCTACCTTGATGCCGCACACTGGGATGCATGCGATGACCATGTTTGCGCAGATTATGTTCAGCAACTTGCCGCAGGTCGGCGTCTGATCGCGGGCGAGCCGCTGCATCCGACCCATACTGCGACCACCGTGCGGGTGCGCAACGGCGAGGTCACCGTGTTCGACGGGCCTTTTGCGGAGACCCGGGAGATGCTGGCGGGTTTTTATCTGCTGGAAGCCAGGGACCTGAATGAAGCGATTCAGCTTGCCGCTGGCATCCCGCCGGCGAAATACGGCAGCATCGAAGTTCGACCCGTACGCGAGTTAAAAACAGGAGAAATAGAATGAGTTACATCGACGGATTCGTAATTGCGGTGCCGACCGCGAACAAGCAGAAGTTCATCGACCACGCAAAATCGTCCGACAGTGTGTTCATGGAGTTGGGCGCCACGCGCATCCTCGAGTGCTGGGGCGACGATGTGCCCGACGGCAAGCTGACCGACTTTCGACGAGCCGTCCAGGCAACTGCCGACGAAACGGTGGTTTTCTCCTGGATAGAGTGGCCGGACAAAGTAGTGCGTGACGCTGCGATGAGCAAGATGGAAGCGCTAATGCAGACGGACGACCGCTTTAATCCCGCGAAGAATCCAATGCCTTTCGACGGCAAGCGCATGATTTACGGGGGATTTGCTCCGCTTGTTGAGCTAAAGGAACAATCATGAATTCAAGTGTAAGCAAGAACAGGATATGCCTCTGGTATGACGGAACGGCCTTGGATGCAGCGCAGTTTTATGCCAAGACTTTTCCGGACAGTGCGGTAGGCACCATTCATCGCGCGCCCGGCGACTATCCTGCTGGAAAGCAGGGTGACGTTCTCGTCGTCGAATTCACGATCATGGGTGTCCCATGTATGGGACTGAACGGCGGTCCAGGGGTGAAGCACAGCGATGCATTTTCGTTTCAGATTGCGACCGAAGACCAAGCTGAAACGGACCGCTTGTGGAGCGCGATCATCGAGAACGGCGGCCAGGAAAGCGCGTGCGGCTGGTGTAAGGACAAATGGGGCCTGTCGTGGCAAATCACCCCGCGCGCCCTGACGGCTGCGATAGCCGACCCGGACCGCGCAACGGCCAAACGTGTCTTCGAAGCGATGATGCAGATGACGAAGATCGATATTGTCGCCATCGAAACGGCTCGGCGCGGGTAGGTGTGCCTGCCGTAATCCTTCAAAACTAGCGCAGTAGCCGCGCATCAAAAGGATATGGCCCGTGAGATTTGATGATTGCCTTCAATGCATCGGGGTGCTTCGGGTTGAACAGCAAGTTATTGGTCTAGGGAGCGACGGCGCTGGGCACCCGGATCGCCGCTGACGAAGCAGAGATAAACCATGCGTCGCCAAGCGCTTTGGTTTGCGATAAATCTTTCAGCCAATGTTGCGCGAGTTGCGCTTCATCAAGTGAGGGACTTTTGATGGACGCGGGTAATTGCACTTCGATCTATTGATAGGTCATCGGTAAAAAGCCGAGGTCTGATTCGAAATGCACTAATACTTCGAGCAACGCGGAGGCCGGGGAGCTGGCCAAATAAACTATATGTACTCCCGCTGAATGCCATCGACCGCTAGCCCGCCTCACCGCTTATGATTTGCACGGGCGTGTTGCCCTCAAACCGCTTAAGAGAGGCCCTTCGCCATAACCGCGCACGCACGGGGCTGAAAAGACGCGTTCGGCGGCGGCAATCACCCGGCCGATACGAGTGACTTTGTCAGACTCATCACTGGTTTACGCACGTTTCTTAGCTCGATGGTGGGCCAAGGTTCGTGGCGGCGCTGCGAGCGCTAGTTCTTAAATGCCTAGAGAACCAAGGCATTTTGCGAAGGCCCTAGACGTGCATGGGTGCGGCAGCTCGATCAACATCGCTAATGGCGCCAACATTTCTCACAACTCGAGCCTGTATGCGTGCAATGATCGAGGCAGGCAAGGGAGGCACCGTTTTGTATACGGGTTTGGTTCATTCGCATGAGGCTTCCCCTCTGAAAGCACCCAATGTTGCGGCTAAGCATGGACCCATTGGTTTGGCCAAGGTTGTCGCAGAGGAGGGTGCAAAAGATGGGATTCGAGCGAATGTGATTTGTCCTGGGTTCGTGAGCACACCCTTGGTGAATAAGCAAATTCCTGAGCTGGCAAAGTCTCTTGGCATTACAGAAGCCGAGGTCGTCAAGAATGTCATGCTCAAAGAGACGGTGGATGGGGAGTTTACAACCGTGCAAGATGTTGCTCAAACGGCAATCTTCCTAGCGGCTTTCCCGAGGAACGCCTTGACCGGCCAGTCGATCACGGTGAGTCATGGCTGGCATATGCAGTAAACGAATAAGACTTTCGTGGCTGACTTACTACAATTCCTATTTCCTCGGCGTTCACAGAAGCTGATCGTCTAAGATTTTTTCGAGCAGAGTGCGCTTAGCTTCAATGCCTTTGTTTCTGTTTACATTGACCCCTGGAGGGTATAAAATTTCTCAGAAGAATTTCTCATTCACTCGTCGAGACTTTTCCGCCTGAATCTCAAAAAGGAGACGTCATGAAGCAGTTTCTTCGGCATTATCTTCTTCCAGCCTGCGCGTTATTGTTTATCGCGGCGAGTGCCGCACAATATAAACCCCTTGATGGCGTTCCGGAAAAACTTGGAACTGTCGATTTTGCGGTGTCCTGTAATACCGAAGCGCAGCGTCACTTTACCCGCGGTGTATCGCTTTATCATTCTTACTACTGGCCTGAGGCTAGGAAAGCTTTCAGTGCGGCCGCGCAAACCGATCCGGGCTGTGCGATGGCCCATTGGGGGCAGGCCATTGTGTTAATGGGCAATGCCTTTGCCTGGCCATTAAGCGGTAACGCACTCAAAGATGGCATGGCCGCAGTGGAGCGCGCCAAAATGATCGGCACTAAGACGGCCCGCGAACGTGACTTTGTGGCGAGTGCGGAAGCGTTTTTTAAAGACGCCGACAAAGTGCCAGCCCGCACCCGCCAGCTCGCTTATGAGTTAGCGCTTGAAAAAATGACGCGCGATTACCCTCATGATATTGAAGCGCGAATTTTCTACGATCACGTGCTATCGGCAAACTATGATCCTAACGACAAGCAATTTACCAATCAGCTCAAGGCAGCGAACGATCTTGAGAAACTCTTCATCGCGCTTCCCGATCACCCTGGCGTGTCTCATTACCTGATTCACAGCTACGATTTTCCCCCGCTGGCTCAACGCGGCCTGAAAGCGGCGTATCGGTATCGTGATATTGCGCCCTCTGCGCCACATGCACTTCACATGCCGTCCCATACCTTTACGCGCCTTGGGCTTTGGCAAGATTCGATTGCCTCAAATACAGCAGTCATCCAATCGACCAAGGACCTTAATTCAACGCTGCATTCGCTAGATTACATGGCCTACGCTCATCTCCAGCTCGGACAGGATCGCGAAGCGTTACGGTTACTTGGTGAGATTCGTGCGCTGACCAAGATTGATGCAGAGGGTCTCGCGCCAGCGTTTGCCTTGGCTGCCATTCCAGCGCGCCTTGCGGTTGAACGTACGAAATGGGCCGAGGCTGCAAAACTTCAATTGAAGCCAGACGATCTCGACTTTGCTTGGTCGCAATTTCCCCATGCTCAGGCAGTCCATGTATTCGCACGTGGCTTGGGCGCAGCTCGGTCCGGCGACCCGGCGCTGGCCCGCGAGCAAATAGCGCAACTCACCAAACTTAAACAGAACATGCTCGAAGCCGGGCTGCGCTACTGGGCGGACCAAGCCGATATTCAAGCTGAAATTTTGGCCGCATGGGCATTGTTTGCGGAAGGTAAGGCTGAACCGGCACTTGCCGCAATGAAGGAGGCAGCCGAGCATGAGGACCGTACCGAGAAAAGTGCTGTCTCACCGGGTCCCATTAAACCAGCGCGCGAGTTGCTTGGGGAGATGCTATTTGAGGCAGGACGGCCTAGCGCCGCACTCATTGAGTTTGAAACGGCCATGAAGAAAGAGCCTAATCGATTTCGCGCTTTGAACGGTGCGGCGCGCGCTGCTGAGGCTCTGGGACACGCCGCCACCGCTCGGAAATATTACGGTCAAATGCAAAAGCTCTGGGCGAATGCGGACTCCGAACAGCCTGAGTTACAACGGATGAAATCCTACCTCGCGAAAAACTGACCTACACGCTAGGCCGACTTTATCAATTCAGACCCAAGGTTCCAATGAAACCGACGTCCGCCAAGGTTTAGCTGTTTAGAACGTTAGCCGCTATGCTTATGCTTCAGCTTGGGCCTCTCGCGGTGGCTGACCCGCCTACCTTGGCCTACGCCAAACGGGTAAAGGCCACATTTACCGAATGAGGAGCGCTTCACTATTTCCTGCTGAAGGGCGACTTGGTCGATGGGCAGATGTCACCCGCCTCCCTGCTGTGCAGCAATGGTTACGTACTGATCAATCTGGGCTGTGCTAGCGAGATCGAGAATTCAATCAGACAGGTTCCGGCATCACAAGGGTGTGCTTATACCAAAGTGAAATATCAGTTCGTGTCCAGTCTTGGCAGCGTTGCCTTTACGACTCTTGCCAACAGCGGAACAATGTGGGTTGCCGAAAGCCTGGCGAAGCATGCGAAGGAGCGTGAGTGCGCGATCGCCGAGCGCAATGCGAGCGCGGCATGCTTGGCCAAGCAGAGGAGGTTGAATGCCATCAACGCATACTATGATTGCATTCGACCGAAAGACTATGCTCGCACCTTTTATAGACCCTGGTAGTTCGAGCTGTGCATCAGTTGTTTCGGTAGAAAAAAACTCTTTTTCGTCATGTTATTTTTAGGCCGAGATTTACATGCCAGCACCCTATGAAGGACACTGTCTATGCGGCGCAATCAAATTCGAATTGGAGGCCGAACCCTTGACTTTGTATGCTTGCCACTGCACCGATTGCCAACGGCGATCTGCCGGTGCGCTTAGGCTTTCAATGTGGGTGGAGCGCGGTAAGCTAAAGATCACCGAGGGCAGTCCAGAAATTCGAACCTCTCTCTTAGGTTCGGGGCGACAAAGAGTGAGTAAGGCTTGCGCTATCTGTGATACCGATCTTTGGACCGAGCCACCTGAGCGCGAGGGATTGGCTATTGTCCGTCCAGGGACCTTGGTAAAAGGGCGCGAGTTCGTACCTGTGGCCCATCTCTTTGTGAGAAGTGCGCTTCCTTGGCTGGCGATCCCAAAAGATGTGAGGCAATACCAAACGAAGCCTGAAGATCCAAAGGAACTTATTCGACTATGGCGTGAGAGTCGACCTGATTTGCAAGCTGGTTCTCGGCCTAAGGGCGCGGCTCCACCGCCGCAGTGATAGGATTTCGGCATGTACGAAGCGATTTTAAAGTTTTGGTTCGAGGAAATCTCCCCAGCCCAGTGGTGGAAAGTCGATCTAGAGTTTGATCGACTGATCACGACGCGTTTTAGTGAAGTGCACAGCCAGGCAAGTTGTGCGGAGCTGTTCTCCTGGCGCGCTGTGCCAAAAGGTCGATTGGCCGAAATTATCGTGCTCGACCAGTTTTCAAGAAACATGTATCGCGGCCAGCCTCTCGCCTTTGCTGCCGATCACCTTGCGCTGGCCTTGGCGCAAGAGGCAGTCGCAGCGGGGGTGGATCGCGTTCTGTCCAGCGACGAGCGAGTGTTTCTCTACATGCCCTATATGCACAGCGAATCGCGAAAGATTCACGACGTGGCCGAGCGACTTTTCAGAGAGGGCGGGCCGAAGGGCAACTACGAGTTTGAGCTCAGGCACAAGGCCATTGTCGACCGTTTTGGTCGCTACCCACATCGCAACCAAATCCTTGGTCGAACTTCCACGCCCGAAGAGATCGCTTTCCTCGCCGAGCCGGGATCGAGCTTTTAGTAGGAGAGTGTGAAGAAAGTCTTGTCGGATTTTTTTCCACTCGACCTGAGGCTTGAAACAGTATTTTTAATAGAATCAGATACTTAAGGCAGGTGGCA
>JAYVKZ010000039.1:0-5182 GCA_043767985.1 Betaproteobacteria bacterium | reverse complement strand
GGTCTTGTTCTAGAAAGAGAGGCTGAGCAAAGCGGCGCTTTTGGCAGAAATAATCAGATTGTTCGCGAAATGGTCGCGTAAAAAGCCTTTAAAGCTGAGGCGAAAGCTTTGAAAGTGTGGGGAAAAATCGACAGTTAGGGTTTGTGACCCCAAAACTGACCGCCAGCAGGATGCTGCTTGACGATGGTTGCGTTAGTCGCGCGCCTCAACTAAAGATCATTTAAATCAATAACTTAGTAGCTACTGAACTGTCTTTAGCTAAGGACAACGCACTAAAAAACTAAACGCAGGCGCTAGGATAACCTGATTTAGAGGTTGCTGTCCAGGAATAAAGTCAATTGAGACTTCGATAAAGCACCCACCTTGGTCGCGGCCAAAGCGCCGTTTTTGAAGAGCATCAAGGTTGGAATTCCCCGAATACCGAATTTGGCGGGCACGTCGCGGTTCTCATCGACATTGAGCTTGGCGATTTGTAGCTTGCCTGCGTAGTCCTTGGAGACCTCATCCAAAATAGGGGCGATCATCTTGCAGGGGCCACACCATTCGGCCCAGTAATCCACCAGAACGGGGAGTTCGGAGGCGAGGACCTCTTGATCGAAGGTTTGATCAGAGACGGCTTTAATGGACATAGATAGGCTCCTTTCAGTGCGTTGCCTGTTTTTGTGTATTGCTCATCATTGTATTTGAATCCTACTCGCTAAATTGCAAGAGCTTAGTTTTTTGAATAACGGTTCGCTCGGTCGAGGTCCGTGCGACTGATAGAATGCGTGTGGGCGGGTCCCCTCGCATTGCGGTGTGGTCAATCTGGTCAGGTCCGGAAGGAAGCAGCCACAGCCAATTTCCGTGAGTGCCGAGGTTAAGGCTCGCCCACCTTTAATTATTGCTCGCCCACCTTTAATTATTGCTCGCCCACCTTTGGTTTTGCTGGCTCATCATGTTGCCCCACGCTTACGCCGTCAAAAGTCTTTGAAAAAGCTCCCTTAAAAAGCTCCCTTACCCAGCATGACCCATCAAGCCCTGGCTCGTAAATGGCGACCACGCGACTTTCCTTCAGTGATCGGACAGGATCACGTGGTGAAAGCTCTGGTGCATGCCCTGGATCATCAACGTTTGCATCATGCCTACTTGCTGACCGGTACGCGAGGCGTTGGCAAGACCACCTTGGCACGAATTCTAGCGAAAGCAGTGAACTGTGAAGTGGGCGTCAGTTCGACACCGTGTGGCGTGTGTTCGGCCTGCACCGGCATTGATTCGGGCCGCTATCCGGACTATATGGAGCTTGACGCGGCCTCGAATCGCAGTGTCGACGAAATGACTCAGGTGTTGGAGACGGCGGTGTATTCGCCCAGCATGGGGCGCTACAAGGTGTATGTGATTGACGAGGTGCATATGCTCTCCAATCATGCCTTCAATGCCATGCTCAAGACGCTCGAAGAGCCGCCAGCCCATGTGTTGTTTGTGTTGGCGACCACCGACCCTCAAAAGGTACCGGTGACCGTGTTGTCTCGTTGCCTGCAATTGGGTCTGAAAAACATGACCGCTTCGGCGATTTCCGGCCATTTGGCCGAGATTTTGAAGCGCGAGAATATTGCTTTCGAAGAACAGGCGCTGGACTGGATCGGCAAGGCTGCTCGAGGATCGATGCGCGACGCTTTATCGCTTACGGATCAAGCCGTGACGTATGCCAGTGGTCAAGTGTTGGATTCGCCCACCCGGGAAATGCTGGGGATTGTGGCGGCCGATCAAGTGCTCGCAATTTTTGACGCCTTAGCGAGCCACGATGCGGGGGCTTTGCTTCAGGTTGCTGACCAAATGCTGGCTCAGGCGGCGTCTTTCCATCAGGCTTTGCTGCAGATTGCAGAGCGCTGCCAAAGTCTCGGTTGGATGCAAAAAGGCGTGCAGTTGCCGGAACCCGATGCGCAAATGTCCGTCGATGCGACGCGCTTCGATGCACTAGATTTACAGGTTTTTTATCAAATCGCCGTGCACGGTGCTCGCGATTTGGGATTGGCGCCGGACCCTTATACGGGGTTTACCATGAGCTTGCTGCGCTTGATGGCGTTTACGTCTTCGGTTGCAACGGTGTCGTCTGCCGCAGGGGCAGTGGCCGGGGCAGGACGTGCTGAGATCGGCGACAGAAAAGGCCAGACACCGAGCCCTTCCGCGGAAGGGCTGCTTCGACGGCCTGCCCAGCCGCTGGCGGTCAAACCAGCGAGTCAGACCAGCGTGGCTCCGGCCGCGATTAAAGTTGAGCGCTTAGACACGAAAACGCTAGAGTTTGATGGTGATTGGCCTGCATTGGCGGCGTCGTTGACCCTGGGCGGTGTTCCTCGAATGTTCGCTCAACAAAGCCAGCTGTTGAGCCATGAGAAAAGTGCTCACGGCTGGATGTTTCACTTCCGGGTTGGGGTTAAATTGTTAGCGGAGACTACGCAGGTCGCCAAGGTACGTGAAGCCTTGCAAGAAACGCTTGGATGCCCAGTGCAGTTGAAGGTCGATCTTGGCGAAGTACAAGGTGATACGGCGGAATCCTTAGCGCGACAAGCGAGCGATGAGAAAATTGCGCAGACGCAGGCCAGCCTAGAAAGCCTCACCATGGTGAAGAGTTTAATGGATCATTTAGATGGCAAGATTATTCCTGGTTCGGTAAAGCCCGCTTAGTTTGCGGCCCCTTTGAGGTTGAGCATCCACTACCGTGTGATCGACCTTTTCTTAGATTAAGTTTTGTAACATTCTCGATTTCGGAGATTTTAATCATGATGAAAAATCAACTCGCGGGCTTAATGAAGCAAGCCCAGCAAATGCAAGACAACATGAAGAAAATGCAGGACCAGTTGGCGCTCGTCGAAGTCGAGGGTCAATCGGGTGCTGGGCTGGTGAAAGCGGTCGTGACTTGCCGCAATGAAGTCAAACGCATCACCATCGACCCAAGCCTGTTGACGGATGACAAAGACATGTTGGAGGACTTGATCGTGGCAGCGCTTAACGACGCTTTGAAGCGCGCCGAGCAAACGGCGGGTGAAAAAATGGGTGGTGTCACGGCAGGTCTGCCTTTGCCGCCTGGTTTCAAGCTTCCTTTCTAGTTGTGACGTGAAACCTTGAGCCGCCTTGTTTTGCCGAAACGCTAAATTGTTTCAATGAGCACCTCGCCGCGAACCTCGCGCACGGGTGAAGCGCGCGTGCCGCTGGCGTCTAGCCATCCGCCCGCTATTGAGGCCTTAATTCAGGCGCTCAAGAGCTTGCCGGGCGTAGGTGCTCGCACGGCGCAGCGCTTTACCTATCATTTACTGCAACACGACCGGGATGCGGCTGCTGATCTTGCAATTTGCTTGAGCGATGCGCTGCACAGCATTAAGCATTGCCAGCGCTGTAATACGCTCACCGAGAAAGAGGTTTGTGAAACCTGTGCTTCGGGCAAACGCAATGCTCGATTGCTGTGTATTGTTGAGTCTCCCGCTGACCAGCAAATGATGGAGCAAACTCTCGCCTATCAAGGCCTTTACTACGTGTTGATGGGACGCCTGTCGCCTCTGGACGGCGTTGGACCGGGCGACTTGAAGTTTGATCAAGCCATCGCGCGGGCTACGGAGCCCGACATTGAAGAGGTGATTCTTGCCACCAACTTTAATTCTGAGGGGGAAGCCACGGCGCATTACCTGTGGGAGGTGTTGCGAGGCAAGGGGGTCAAGGTGAGTCGCTTGGCGCGCGGTGTGCCGGTGGGTAGTGAATTGGAGTATGTTGACCCGAGCACCATTGCGCAAGCACTCCGAGATCGAGTTTCCTTATAAGTTTGAGATAGGTTAAGAGCGTGGGGCGTGCTTCATCAAGCGCTGCTCGCCATGTGATTCCGTAAAGGATTAGATGATGAAAATTGGCTACTTCTGTTTGTTTTTGGCCTGCGTACTACCCATCGTGGCCACTGCGATTGCCAAGGCCGGTGACCGCTCCTTCAATAACCGCCGACCGCGTGAATGGTTAGCCAAACAGGAGGGCTACCGAGCACGTGCCAATGCGGCGCAAGGCAATAGCTGGGAAGCCTTGGCGGTGTTCGGCTTCGCGTTATTGAGTGCCTATCAACGAGGCGCACCGACCGCAACCATTGATCTGCTCGCGATCGTCTTTATCATTGCTCGCTTCTGCTTTTTAGCCGCCTACCTCGCGGATCTGCATTGGCAGCGGACGATTGTCTGGGTGATTGGTTTCGGCGCATCATTAGCTCTGTTTTTCATTTAAGTCACCACATCGCAAGGCCCCATGGATTCAGGTTTTCTCATTCTTGCGGGCGCCATCGCGCTGGTTCTCGGTCTTGCGGGCGGCTGGCTGGTGGGGCGCTTTACCGGCCGCAAACCCCGCAAGGTCGAGATCGATTTGCATCGCACGGTCAGCGAGTTTCATGCGCTTGGGGAGCTGTCCGCGTTTAAGGCGGTAAGCAAAGACCTCATCACCCATGTTGATCACAGCTTTGGCGATTTCGGTAAAAAATATTTGAGCTGGGCATTCACCAAAAAGAAGCTCGCCATGCTGTTTGAGTTTGAGATGGATTTTCGGTTTGACTTGCGCAGTAGCGAAGTCAAAATCGAAGTGAGGCATGACCTAGGCGACAAGCCAGGTGATGGACCTCGCGGGCGACATGCCATTGTTCATCTTCCCCAGGCGAAAGTGGATGTATCCATTAAGAATTTATCCTTTTACGATGAGCAAAGAGCGCGCTTTCTGCCTTGGCTGTTGCCGGACCTTCTGCAAGGGTTTTTCGATGGGCGTTTTTCAGAAGAAGATAAAAACCGCCTCATTGCCGCCGCCCGCGAACATGCGGTGGTTGAGGCCAAAGCCCTCGCCTTACGCTATCGCCCCCAAATCGAGGCGTCGGCCCACAGTACCTTGCAGATTTTGACTCGTTCGCTGGGCTATCAATCGCTCGAAGTACGCTTTGGAAAGGCTGATCCTTTGATCAACCGACCCGAGATTTCTGCACCTGAATCGGTCCACGCTTTAGAGCAACAAACTAGCCTCAACCCGCTCGCGACTGAGTTCGCGGCCGAGCTAGTCAGGCCGCGTGATAAAATATAGGCATTATCGGGGGCGTTGCGGGTTGGTTTGATGGCAGGCTGTTTTGGCAGAACTTGTCTCATGTCTAGGTCGCAGTACCCTCCGGCCTTCGAAATCAACGAAACGCAACCTACGG
>JAYVKZ010000038.1:0-4311 GCA_043767985.1 Betaproteobacteria bacterium | reverse complement strand
CACTCGCAATATTGCTGGCGGCGCCCGGCTTGTTTTCGATCAGGAAGGGTTGGCCAAGAATACGTACAAGCTCCGGCTGCATGGTCCTGGCTAAAGTATCGCCAGATCCGCCCGGCGAAAAGCCGCAGACCAGACGAATCGACTTGTTTGGAAAGTCACCACTCGGCGTCGCTTGCGCGAAGACCACGGGAATGAGTCCCGAAGGTGCGAGGCCCGATGCGACCGCCAAGATCGTCGCACCACCCATCCCTCTTTCAAGGCATTGATTCAACCATTGCCTGCGGGTCGGAGCCAGAGCTTGTTCGTGCTTCATGTTTAGCTTACTCAAAATTTGGCAGACCGAACTGCCAAAACACACTGTCTTGATCGGTTTGAATCGAAACAATTTCACCCTTGTCACAGGCGATGGATGTCCAGGTGAGGTAGTGGCTTTCCGAGGCCGCAATTTGATCGCGCATATTCCGCCCGATCTTTCCATGGCCTTCAATACACACCAGGATATGGGCTTGTTCTTGAGTGGGGAGCACAAAAGATGTATTCGCCTCGAGCTTAAGCTGACTCAGCTCCAAACCTCTTTCATGGAAACGGCCCAGGAGTTTTTTACTCACACCTGATGCGATCTCTACCCAAGCAAAGCGCTCGGGTCGCATCAATATGGGACCGCTAAACTGCGGCTTGGCATAGTTCAACTTGCGCTGATGTACATGTTCCCAAACCGCTTCGTAACTGTCCTGGTTATGCTTCTTACCTTGATCATCGTGCCAAGTAAAAATGCCATCATTGAACTGGCCACGCGTCGATAGCTCTTCAATACCCTTGCGAAGCTGCTCACGACTCATAAAGCCTGCACCGCTTGGGCCACCGATCTGCAAGAGCAAGGTCACACTACGCTCTTCAGCCTTTTGAGTGTAGTAAGTACTTTCGCAAAAATAGCCTATCGAACCCGCCTCTTGGACAAGCCCCGGCCCAAAGCCAAACGAGCCTTCGATCATGATGCGGACTTGTTCGAAGTTATGGCGATGCCGTGGGGCGTGATACGCGCCGTCCACGGTGACCCATTGCAACCCATAGTTGTCGGGCCTACCCTCAACGCCCAGGAGTAAATCTTTAAAGCGAATGTCGCCACCGCGAAAACCTCGCTTTACCGGCGTGGCCTCAGGGACTTCGTTGAAATGAGCGATTTTCATCAATGACTATATGCTCTGGTCGGTACTAGCAGTGGCGAGGGTTGAGTGGAGAAGGATATAGATGGCAAAGAGCCTTAGCAAGTCCCCAGAGAGGTCAAGCCGTCGGGCCAGTATTCGTGGCGTTCGATCAGCGCCAATCTGTTGGCACCGTTGAGACCATTTTGAGATCTAAACGAGATCAACACGATTCCGTTTCGTGAGTAAGAAAGCCGGGTGCTGCCTGACTGAATCACTGTCGCTGACGTGAATCATCGCAAGGCGAAAACCTAACCAATCATTTTTACCTAAGGAATCTCTCCATGAACACCACTAAACTCTCCCTCGTACTCGCTTCAATCGCATTAAGCCTCGGCGCTACCGCAGCTTCTGCCGGTCAACTCAATATTGATACCCTGGTCTACAAAGAAATCCCGGCCGCATCGACTTCGCCACGCGTGGCATTCAGCGGCAAAATCCAGTCTAACGTCGAAACTTTGGTCAACAAAGACAGTGCGACCTCGAGCAAGACTCGCGCCGAAGTTCGCCAAGAACTTGCCATCGCCCCTCGCGCTAGCGGTCTAAACCTCTAAGCAAATTGAATTTCCGGGCAAAGCGCACAAGCGGATCAAGACCATGAACGCCGATCTCATTTTAGAGCTGGTCGTGTTTGGAGTGATTGGCCTGTGCGCCCTGATTCTCTCGTTTAGTTTGCTTTGGACTTAAAGAGCGTCGCTTTCAATTGTCGCTCGATCTAGCGCTACGATCTGAAGATCTTGCCAAACACCTGTGCTTACTGCTGGCTCCAGATCCAACTATCTGGCAGGCAGCGGTATCCAGTCGGTCTCGCCCGGCACGCTACCCATTGCCTGCTCAGCCCAGGCCAACTTTGCCTCATTGATTCTTTCCAGACGAGACGCCACAAAGTTCCACCAGATGTGGCGATGCCCGTCCAAGGCTTGGCCGCCGATCACCACGAACCTCGCTCCCTGGCGAGCACTGATTTTCGTGACTTGATTGGGCCGCAATATTGCCAGTGTATGTGCAGCCACCGCTTCACCATCAATCTGCAGATCAAGGCCCACACTGTAAACACCAAGCTCCAAAGGAGAGGCTTCGAGAGTCAGACTAGCCTCGGCGGCCAAATCAACATCCAGATAGAGAGTGGGCGTCAAGGTAGCCACGGGAGATTGCTTAC
The DNA here is from genome assembly GCA_043767985.1 of Betaproteobacteria bacterium. Classification (GTDB taxonomy): domain Bacteria; phylum Pseudomonadota; class Gammaproteobacteria; order Burkholderiales; family Burkholderiaceae_E; genus JAPOKJ01. Next base: position 1,950 of record JAYVKZ010000038.1, on the reverse strand, counting down.
CAAATGCGGAACCAACGAGCACCCGCACCCGCGCTCCTTCAACAACGATCTCTGGGATAACCTCGGCTGATGTGTGAATGAAGCCAGGCTCGGACTCTTCATGTTCCTGCGGTAGGGCGGCCCACAACTGCAGGCCATGGTTGACGTAGGTGGACTGAGCCAAATCTGACGGCCGCCGTTCCGAATGCACGATGCCCCGCCCTGCGGTCATCCAGTTGATAGCACCTGGCTCGATGCGCTGGACGCAGCCCAAACTGTCGCGATGCATCATCGCCCCCTCGAGCAAATAAGTCACAGTCGCCAAGCCAATATGTGGGTGAGGTCGAACATCATGATGATCTTGCGGCCTGACGCTGACCGGCCCAAAATGATCAAAGAAGATGAACGGGCCAATGGCCTGTTGACCGGCCGCCGGTAACAGCCGTTTGACGGTCATGCCTCCCCCGAGATCGTGGGGTCGGCCTTGGATGAGCTTTAAAATTGGCATCGAGACATCCTATTAAAACCACAAGTCAGATCAAAGCGGACCCAAGCTAGGACTCTGGCTGAGAGCGTCAGATGCCAGTTCCAGCTTGAAGATTACGCATCGCTTTACGTAAGATGGGAAGCAAGTTTGATTCCGATTCTTGCACGAACAGCTAACTGTTGGATCGCCGCATTCTCGATGAGGTTTAAGCTTCGGAAATGCGGCTTCCGTCATGAGTTGACCCGACTGGCAGTAGCCGCACTGCGTGACGTTCAATGCCATCCAGGCCTGTTGCACTGGGTGCAGGCCGCCACGACCATCGCTCAGAGATTCAATAGTGGACACCGCCTTACCTTCCACAGCGGCTACCGGCAAAATACAGGCGCGTGTGGGCTCGCCCTCGAGATGTACTGTGCAGGCGCCGCATAAGCCCTTGCCACAGCCAAACTTGGTACCCAACAAAGACAATTCTTCGCGGACCACCCATAACAGGGGGGTGTCAGGGGGCACATCAGCATTAACCGTGCGGCCGTTGATCTTGAATTGGGGCATAAGTTGATTTCCTCTTGATTCGGGAAGCACTGAAAACGAAATCGTAATCCTGGCACCAAAGTGCCGAGTCAAGTGAGTATTTTTCGGGGCAATGGTGGAGATTAATAGCTTGCACTGGAATGGCGATGTCGCGTTTTTGAGTCCTACCGTTTAGTATGTGCGCCATGATCACTTTACCGACAATGCCTTTTGCCCGCGAGTCTGTCCTGGCCCTGCGCGGCTCCCAAATCCGCGAGGTAGTGAACGCCGCCTTGTCGAAACCCGACGTCATGCGTTTTTGGTTCGGCGAACCCGACCAAGTGACCCCTGAATTCATCCGTGCCGCCGCCAAAAAAGCGCTCGATGACGGTGAGACTTTTTACAATCACAATCTCGGCCTGCCGCCATTGCGTCAAGCGATCGCCGCCTACCTGGGTCGCATCCACGCCCTGCCTGTAGAGCCAGATCGTATCGCGGTCACCAGCTCGGGAATGAATGCCTTGATGCTGATTATGCAGGCCTTACTCAACCCTGGCGACCGGGTGGTGGCGGTGACCCCACTTTGGCCCAATATTGTGCAGGCGCCGGTTATCTTGGGTGCGCATGTGGAGCGCGTGGCCTTGCACCTGGATGCGAACCAGCGTTGGCATTTAGATATGGACCGCTTGTTGGCAGCGCTTACGCCGGGCACGAAAATGGCGATCATCAATTCTCCGAGCAACCCCACCGGATGGGTGATGCCGCTCGAACAAATGCAGCGACTGCTGGTGCATTGTCGCCAACACGGTATCTGGATTTTGTCGGACGAAGCCTATGAGCGATTGATTTTCAACGGGGCCAGTGCGGCACCTTCGATGCTTGACCTTTGTAGCCCAGAGGACCGCGTGGTGGTGGCCCATACCTTTTCCAAATCGTGGCAAATGACCGGTTGGCGCTTGGGTTGGATCACCGCG
>JAYVKZ010000037.1:0-5567 GCA_043767985.1 Betaproteobacteria bacterium | reverse complement strand
CGCATCAGCGCCGAGATGATGTTGGTGTCTAGAAGCCATCGCGCGGTACTTGCAGTCATAGTTTGACATCATCCAGAGGAAGTAGTCCTTGATCGATGTCTGGAAATGGCTCCTCTATGGCATTGAGTGTTCCCAGTGCCGCCAAAAGTGCTGCCAGAGAGCCTTTGGGATGCTGGATGACGCTAGGCTCTATGACCAAGGTGTTGCCCACTTGTCGAATCAGAGCCTCAGTACCTGCAAGCTCAAACTCGCGAGGAATTCGGATGGCTTGGTTCGCACCATTGCGAAAAAGGCGGACTTGGCGAGGGGCAGAGGTTTTGTCGTTGGCGGTGGGTACTTTCATGGCTGACCTATTTTGATCGTTTTCAAATGAAGTATAGCCTATGCATTTAGCATAGGCTATATTATTTTAGTCTCCGTGACCTTGTGACTGTGTTTTCTAAGGTATCAGCGGCCCCGTCGTTGTGTTCGGGCATTGATCGCAACGCCGTAAACTCCACTTTTGCAGGTGAATTTCATTGGAGACTCAAAGTGAGTTCGGCGAATGTTTCAAAATTTAGTCTAATCCCTGGGCCTCTCGCGGGCCTCAAAGTCGTCGAGCTCGGCCAAGTCCTCGCGGGACCGTTCGCTGGCGCCGTTTTTGCCGATCTCGGGGCCGAAGTCATCAAAATCGAACGCCCCGACGGCGGCGATGACGCTCGCAACATGGGGCGCAGTTTTCGCCATGGCGATTCGCTTATTTTCCAAGTGTTTAACCGTGGTAAAGCGTCGGTCGCGCTTGATCTAAAGACTGTTGCGGGTGTAGAGGCCCTGCATGCCATCGTGAGTGATGCTGATGTCATGCTGCACAACTTGAGGCCAGGAGTGCCAGAGCAGTTGGGTATTGACGGAGCGAGTATGTGCGCTCGTCACCCCCGTTTGGTGTACTGCGAAATGTCGGCCTTTGGGGCGGTGGGGCCGCTCAAGGATCGCCCAGGCTATGAGCCTTTGATTCAAGCCTTCAGTGGCTTGTCCAGTATCAATGGCGATCCTGAGGGCCCTCCAATGCGTATGGGCGCGTCAATCTGCGATCAGGGCACGGGCATGTGGACGGTGATTGGAGCCTTATCGCTTTTGCAGCGTCGCGCGCAGACGGGGCGCGGAGGGATTGTTGCGACTTCGTTACTTGAAACCGCGATGAGTTGGAGCGCTCAAAAGACCGATGCCTATCGTAATGAGGGCGTGCTACCCGAGCGCCATGCCAGTGGGCATCCTGCCTTTGTGCCCTATGAGGCATTCGATGCAAGTGATGGCCCGTTTTTAATCTGTGTGGGCAATGATCGTTTGTTCGAGAAGTTTGCCTCGGTGCTGCAGCGCCCAGATTGGCCACGTGATGCCCGCTTTAAAGGTAACCGTGACCGGCTCGCCAATAAGGTAGAAATGCTGGCCCAGATCCGCGCTGTCTTGATCACGAAGCCGCGCCTCGATTGGCTCGTGGCTTTGGAGGCAGCGGGTGTGCCCTGCGCGCCCATCAATACCATTCCTGAGGTCCTGCAAGAGCCGCAAGTGCGTGCCTTGGGCATACTGCAAGCCGTGCCGGGCGAGGATTTTGAGTTGACAGGTTTGCCGATGAGCTTTGACGGTCAACGTCCCATGATTCGATCAGGGGCGCCTCGTCTGGGAAGCGGCAATTTGGAAGATGATCATGCAAGCTCTTAAAAAAATCTCGGTGCTCGATATTAGTCAGGGAATCGCCGGGCCCATGTGCGGTGCTATTCTTGCGCGCCAAGGTGCGAAGGTGATCAAGGTCGAGCCTCTGAGTGGCGATTGGATGCGTGGCACTGGTGCCAGTCGCGAGCACATGTCGGCCAATGTCATCTCGGGCAATATCAATAAACGCAGTATCGCCATCGATGCCAGTAAGCCCGCAGGTCGCCAGGCCCTGCTTCGCTTGGCGGCTCAGGTCGATGTGCTGGTGGAGAACTTTCGCACCGGTGTGATGGCGCGTTTAGGGTTGGACTACGCCAGTCTGAAGGCGATCAACCCTGGCCTAGTGTATTGCTCGGTGAGTGGCTTTGGTGCTCAGGGTCCCTATGCCACCAAGGCGGCGACCGACTCGGTACTGCAGGCCTTTACCGGCATGCTGATGGCCAATGCGGTGAAGACCTCCGTGGCGGGTGTGGCTACTTTGACACCCAAACGAATCGGACTGTATGTGCCCGACAATATCAGTGCGATTTACGCCGCTCAGGCGGTGAGTGCGGCCTTGTTCGAGCGGACCGAGACAAAGCTCGGGCAGCATATTCAGATCTCGCTTGCCGAATCGAGTAGTGCTTTTCAAGCCGGGCCGATGATCGACAGCTTCCTGTTCCCCGATGCCAATGAGCGCGGCGCGGTGCTGGCGCCTGCGGGTGATTTTCAAACTGCGGATGGTTGGATTGTTGTTGCCTCGCTAACGGATGAGATGTTTGTGCGCTTGGCTCGTGCGGTAGACCGGGAAGTTTGGCTAACGGACCCGCGCTTTGCGCAGAATATTGAGCGCAAAAGAAATTTTGTTGAAATGAATGCAGCCTTGGCTGCGGTGCTCAAAGAGCAGGGCAATGCGCATTGGTTAAAGAGGCTGGAGGCGGCAGATGTCTTGGTCAGCCCGGTGAATGATTACTCCGCGTTTAAGGACGCCGAACAAACCCGTGCGATGGGGTATTTTGGAGAGATCGATCAGGCGCCCTACGGCAAGCTTGCTGTGCCGCATCTGCCAGCAAGTGATCACGCGCTGCGTCCGGCGCCGCGCTTGGGGGAGCACACGCGAGAGATCTTGAGCGAGTCGGGATTGAGTGGTGAAGAGATTGATGGACTTATTCATCAAGGCGTCGTGAATCAATGGGTGCAATCTTGAATATGTTTCCCCCCGTTGCCTTGGGTGCATCTGTGGAAAGCTCAGTGGAAGGGCTAGCCGATCGTCGCGCTTGGCTACAAGCTTGCCTGGCAGTGCTAGCTTCCACAGCTTGCCCGAGGTCGTATGCACAAAGCTATCCCACTCGCCCGGTGCGCGTGATGTTGCCCTACCCGCCAGGTGGGCCAACCGATGTATTGGTGCGCCTGGTGTCCGCCAAGCTTAGTGAAGCGATGGGGCAGAGCTTTGCAGTTGAAAACAAGGCGGGCGCTTCTGGCATGATCGGTTCGGCCGACGTGGCGAAGGCCGCGCCCGATGGCTACACCTTGCTGGGCAATGCCTCGATTCATGTGATTAATCCTAGCCTTTATCCCAAGGCGGCCTTTGATGCGATCGCCGACTTCACGCCGATCACCCAGCTTGCCAGCGTGCCGCTAATTTTGGTGGTGAACAATGACTTACCCGTGAAGACTGTTCGTGAACTCATCGCCTATGGCAAGGCCAATCCTACCCGGCTGAACTTTGCCTCCTCGGGAAATGCAGCTGCGCCTCATCTGGCCGGTGAGTCGTTCAAGATTGCCACCGGTGTACCGATGCAGCACGTGCCCTACAAAGGTAGCTCCCCGGGCCTGACGGACTTAATGGGTGGTCAAGTGCAGCTCATGTTTGACTCCATGCCCTCCGCAACACCCTTTATCAAATCCGGGAAGCTGCGCGCCTTGGCGGTGAGTACCGTGAAGCGCTCGCCAGCTTTCCCCGAAGTGCCAACGATTGCGGAGTCGGGTGTCCCCGGTTTTGATATCAGTACCTGGTACGGTCTGTGGGCGCCGAAAGCGACGCCAAAGGACTTGGTGGAAAGGCTCGCCTCCGAGGTCGCCAAAATTTTGAAATCGCCTGAGGTGCGTGATCGTTACGCAGCACTTGGTGCGGAGCCGGTGGGAAGTACCCCGGCTGAGTTTGCAAGCTTTTGCCAGAGCGAGCTGCTGAAGTGGGCCAAAATTGTTAAAGAGTCCGGGGCGAAGGCCGACTGAACTGAGAGACCGAAATTTGATTGGAGAATGTAGATGGCTTACCGGATTGGATGGATTGGTTTAGGGCGCATGGGCGAGGCGATGGTCAAGCGGCTCACCAAGGCGGGGCATGCCGCACGGGTATGGAACCGTACACGCAGTAAGGCGGAGCCTCTAGCCGAATACGGCGCGCAAATTGTCGATAGCAAGTTGGACTTGGCCGATAGTGACGTGGTCTTCACCATGGTCTCCACCACCGACGATCTGAAACAAGTGCTGTTCGCCGAGGGTGGTCTCACGACTGGCCCCAAAAAACCTCGCATCGTGGTGGATAGCTCCTCGATCTCACAAGAGGGCTCCGCCGAGATTCGCACGCGTCTCGAGGCGATGGGCGTCGCCTATCTTTGCGCACCGGTGTCTGGCAATGCCAAGGTGGCCAAGGCGGGCAAGCTACTGATCGTAGCGAGTGGCCCCAAGGCCTTGTACACCGAAGTCGAAACCTATTTGCAGGCGATGGGCCGCAAAGTCATGTGGGTGGGCGAGGGCGAGCTAGCCAGGGTTTGGAAAATTGCTCACAACACCATGTTTGGTGTGGTGATTCAAAACCTGTGCGAAATCACGGTGATGGCAGAGAAGGCTGGTATTCCCCGACATGTGTTTCTCACCAGCATCAATGATTCAGTCTTGGGCTCAATGTACACCCGCTACAAGACGCCGATGCTCACCAATTTAACCTTCGATCAGGTCACCTTTACCCCGAAGCTCTTGCTCAAAGATATGGACCTTGGCCTGGGCGCGGCCAAGTCGTACGGGGTACCCATGCCTGCGGCCGCAGCCACTCGCGAATCCATCGCGCGCATGGTGGGGCAGGGTTATGATCATATCGACTTTGCAGTGTTGTTGCAGGAGACGGCAAAGGATTCTGGCTTGAAGCTAGTGTCTGAAAATGTTGCGATGACCGACGGACTTGAGTGACGACAAGATGGCGCGTACCTTAATTCGAAATGCGACCTTGATTACGATGGAAGCAGGGCGCTCGTCCTTGCCGGATGTGATGAAGCACACCGACCTGTTGGTGCAGGACGACCGCATCGAAGCTATCGGTGTCGATCTACAAGTGGATGCGACTGAAGTGGTGAATGGCCAGGACTTCATTGTGATTCCTGGTCTCATCAATGCACACATGCATACTTGGCAAACGGCCTTGCGGGGCCTGGCTTCCAATTGGACCTTGCTAGAGTATTTTCAAAAAATGCATGCGGGTTTGGCCACCGTTTTTCTGCCGGATGATTTGTACATTGCCACCTTGGTCGGCGCGCTGAATCAAATCAATTGCGGTACCACCACCTTGGCCGATTGGTGTCACAACAACCGTACGCCAGCGCATAACGATGCGGCGATTAGCGGTCTGATTGAGAGTGGTATCCGCGCGGCGTTTTTCCATGGCACGCCCAAGCCTGACCCCTTGCCAGGAGAGCTCCCTTTTTGGGAACGTCCTCATCCGCGCCTTGAGCTTGAGCGCTTACTCAAGGCCCATCAAGGTCGTGCGCTCGTGAGTGTGCACGCTGCCGTGCTTGGGCCGCACTATTCCACGATGGACGTGGCGCTGCACGATTTCCAGATGGCCAAGGAATTGAATGTGATTGCCTCGCTGCATCAAGGCGGTGGCCCGGCTCGCAGTCCTG
>JAYVKZ010000036.1:0-13261 GCA_043767985.1 Betaproteobacteria bacterium | reverse complement strand
CACCAAGCACAAAGTCTTTGGTTGGGCCAGCACTTACACGACGCGGGCCGGAGAGACCGGTCGCGATGGCACCACCAATCGTACCGAGCGAGGAAAATCGCGGCGGCTCGAAAGCCAGTATCTGGCGTTGCTCTTCGAGCGCCGCCTCGATTTCAACAATCGGGGTACCACATTTTGCGGTGATCACCAACTCGGTAGGTTCGTAACTGACGATGCCCTTGTACGAGGACACCTCAAGAAGGCTCAGACCTTTGCCATCTTGAGGGCTGATGCGTTCGCCATAAAACTGCTTTGACCCCGCGCCCTGTATTAGCAAGGCTTCACGCTTCGTTTGAGCTTCCAAAATTTGCTCACGCATGGCTTGCAGTGCCGGATCAGCCTTGCGAAAACTGCCGCGCGCACCATCTCGAAACAACCCCACTTGGCCGAGATCAATGCTCGGACTACTCAAATCGGCGCCCATCTCAAAACCTCGGCAGTTCGGGGAACTTCACGCGCCCGTTGTGAACATGCTCGCGCCCGTACTCGGCGCACCGCGACAAGGTCGGAATCACCTTGCCGGGATTCAGTAAACCTGGGGCATCGAAGGCACGCTTCACGGCAAAGAAAGCGGCACGCTCGCCGGGAGAGAACTGTACGCACATTTGATTAATTTTCTCGACGCCCACGCCATGCTCACCGGTAACCGTGCCGCCAAACTCGATACAAAGCTCGAGAATGTCCGCCCCGAAACGATCAGCCCGATGCCATTCGGCCTCGCTGTTCGAATCAAACAAAATGAGAGGATGCAAATTACCATCACCGGCATGGAAAACATTCATGCAGCGTAGCTCATACTTATGCTCCATCTCGGCAATGGCTTCGAGCATCTTGCCGATCATCTTGCGCGGGATCGTGCCGTCCATACAGTAATAGTCAGGCGAGATTCGGCCCGCGGCCGGAAAAGCGTTCTTCCGGCCCGACCAATACAACATGCGCTCCTGCTCATTGTTCGACACCTTGATACCGGTGGCGCCACTGGCCCGAAGCACTTGCTCCATTCGGGCAATTTCTTCTTCGACCTCTTCGGGAGTGCCATCAGATTCTGCCAACAGAATGGCCTCAGCCTCTAAGTCGTAACCGGCATGCACAAACTCTTCCACGGCGATACTGGCTTTCTTATCCATCATTTCCATACCGGCCGGAATAATACCGGCAGAAATAATGGCCGCGACCGAATCACCCGCCTTAACCACATCATCAAACGAGGCCATCACCACGCGCGCCGCCAGTGGCTTCGGGATGAGCTTGACGGTCGCCTCGGTGGTCACCAGCAACATGCCCTCGGAGCCGATTAAAAGCGACAAGAGATCGAGGCCGGGGGTGTCGAGTGCTTGGCTGCCCACTTCGACAATCTCGCCTTCAATCGTGATGCCGCGCACCCGCAATACATTATGAACCGTGAGTCCGTACTTCAAACAATGCACTCCGCCTGAATTTTCGGCCAGATTGCCACCGATAGAACAGGCAATTTGCGACGACGGGTCAGGCGCGTAGTAGAGGCCGTGAGGAGCTGCAGCCTCAGAAATCGCCAAATTGCGCACTCCCGGTTGTACGGTCGCGGTCCGCGCTCGTGTATCCACCTTCAAAATCTTGTTGAACTTCGCCAATGAAAGCACGACCCCGCCCGCATGAGGCATGGACCCGCCCGACAGGCTAGTGCCTGCACCGCGCGCGACGACAGGCACATCCAATCGATGACAGGCTTGCAAAATCGCTTGAACCTGCGCTTCTGTTTCAGGCAGCACCACCGCCATCGGAAGTTGCCGGTAGGCGGATAAGGCATCGCACTCATAGGGACGCAGCGCCTCGTTGTCCTTGATCAAGGACTTGGTCGGCACAATACCCGCCAAAGCGGCCAGAATCGCCAAGCGCTTGGGCGTGTCGGCCTTGGCGTTAATATCAGCGTACTTCAGCTCCGCGTTCATCATTGGCGGTGTGAATTGCGGCGCTGTGTCTAAAGGGGCTTGCGAGGCCTGGGCCGAAGACAAAGCTTGGGCTGACGTATCAGAGACTGTGTTCATAACCGATAGGATACCGTTTAGCACTATGCTCCGCATCCGGGTTGCCCCTGATTTGAGGCCTTTTTTGCTCTACAACCCGCAATAATCTTGAGAATGACCTTTGACAAAAACAGTTGTAAACCCTCCTGACCCACAACGCGCCAACGCTGTACTCTCCGACCCCAGCCATTTTGGGGTGCCCCAATGGCATGGCTATTTGTTTTTATTGGCAGGTATGGCCGTCGTAGGCAGCTATGTCGCCTTAGCGAAACCTCTTACCGCCGTATTCCCAGTGTTTCTCCTGGCTTGGATGCGCTTTTTCATTTCGGCCATCGCGATGTATTCCTGGACGAAGCGACAACCCGCTGACCGCGACATTGATGCCCTTAGCCATCGCCAACTCTTCACGCAATCGTTTTTCGGGAACTTCTTGTTCTCGGTATGTATGCTTTATGGTGTCTCTCAAACCACGGCCAGCGCCAGCGGGGTCATTCTCGCCACCATTCCAGCTGCTGTCGCAATACTTTCTTGGTTCTGGCTAAAAGAAAAAATAAACTTACGGGTCTGGATTGCAATTTTTATCTCGGTTGCTGGCCTGGCAGTTCTGAGCCTTTCAAAACAGGGGGCGAGCGCGGGCAAGACCGAGATGTCGCTCGTGGGTAATCTCTTAATCATGGCGAGCGTGTGGTGCGAGTCCATCTACGTCATTCTTGCCAAGAAGCTCACCAACACCTTGACGCCTCAAAGAATATCCGCCCTCATTAATTTGTGGGGCCTGGTGTTGATGACGCCATTTGGACTCTGGCAAGCCATGAGCTTTAAGTTTGGTGCGGTTCCCTCAAGTGCTTGGGCCTTGCTGATTTTTTACTCCCTTGCTGCCAGCATGATTTCGACTTGGCTATGGATGACGGGCGCCAAGACAGTACCAGCCAATCGCAGCGGGGTCTTTACCGTGGCCATGCCGGTGACCGCCACGCTGATCGGGATTTTTGTGTTTGGTGAGCCCTTCACCAGCGCCATTGGCTTTGCGTTCGTTTGTGCGATTGCCAGTATTGCGCTCATTACTACTAGCCCAAACACGAATCCATCCGCGAAGACTCAACCAATCACCAAGGCAACTCGTGCACAAGACTGAAGGCCAACGCTTTTTGCCTCCGGCTCGTGCGCAGTTGCTTGCAGACTTACGCTGGCTTTTGCTTTCCCCGCCATTGTTATGTGACTCGCTATTTCCCGGTCAGATTCAGTCCTTTTCAAGCGCCGAGCGTGAAAGTATTGAACAATGGCTTCAGCAGCTTGCTACACGCGAGCCACCCGTGTGCGCAACCGACTTTGAGATGCAAACCTACCAAAGGCTTGGTCGCTATGCAGAAAAGTTGCTCTGGTTTTTTCTTCTCAATTTTCCAACCGCAAGCCACGGGCTAGACGCGACCGAGGATATGAAGGCATATCAATTAGTCGCCCATAATCTCGCGATCAATTCCAATGTCTCAGGCGCGAGCACCCAAGGCGAAATCGATTTTCTATTGAAAGACTCTCAAGGCCGCCCTTGGCACTGGGAACTCGCTGTGAAGTTCTTTGTTTGCGAACCTGCGAGCGTGAGGGTGGCGCGCGATAAGGTTGAGGCCTTTGAGATCATCGGTCCGAATCGCAAGGATCGGCTGTCACTTAAAATCGCCAAGCTTTTTTGTCGACAACTGCGCCACATCCTTCCCGCGCCCTTCGGGGATACCGGTTGGCAGCCGCAAGCCTTTGCCAAAGGGAGAATCTACTATCACCTCGACGAATCACCGCCGCAACACAGCCTGCATTTGGGCAAGCCCTTGCTCAACCCCGAACATGAACGCGGCTTTTGGTGCCTAGCTAACGAAGTACATTTGCTCGAAGCAAAGTTTCCGGGTACGACCCTTTATCCCTTGAACCGAAGTGAATGGCTCAGCCCCAAGAGCGCAGAAACGATCGTTCAGGATCGTGTGCATCTTCAAATCGGAGCCATGCCCGATGCCAGCACGCTTCCCCTGATGGTCGCGGTCATGAGAGACAATATAGAAATAGGCAGAGGCTTTATTCTGCCGGTAGATTATCTTCAAAAGCCAATGATGGCTTAAACCAACGGCCTCGACGCAACGGAACCACTTTAAATGATGAGCGCTTCGACATCCACCGAGCAGAAAGTAGTGATCGCAAGAACCGTGGTGTGGCTGGAGCGAGCAGTCATCGGCCTGAACCTTTGCCCCTTCGCCAAGGCAGAACATCTTCACGGTCGCATCCATTACGATGTTAGCGATGCCAAAGACGGACATCAGCTCATGCTTGATCTTGGCAAAAGTTTGGAACTCCTGCTCAACCAGCCCCCCGAGAAGATTGAAACCCTCTTGCTCATCCACCCTCTGGTTTTTGAGGATTTTCTGGACTACAACGATTTTCTTGTGGACGCTGAAGATCTCCTGGCCAAGCTAAACTTAGAGGGTGTCATTCAAATTGCAAGCTTTCATCCTCAGTACCAATTCGAGGGCACAGAGCAGGGCGATATCGAAAACTACACCAACCGCTCACCCTACCCCATGCTCCACCTGCTGCGCGAGGAGAGCTTAGAGCGCGCCGTAGAAAGCGTCCCCGATACCACTGCAATTTTTGAGCGCAATATTGACACCATGAAAAAGCTTGGCCTGAAACGCTGGCAAGAGTTGTTTGCCGATCAAGCTTAGAATACTTTCATGAAGATCCTCCCATGAGCCTCTACAGCGTCCAAAAGTTTCTCTTCCATCTCAATCGCGATGCCAGCGTGCAGCGCCGCTATCGTGAGGATAAGGCTGGCTTGCTTGCCGAGTATGAGTTGAATGAGGAAGAGTATCAAGCGATCCACGATGGCGACATCGGCAAGCTCTATGTGCTGGGCGCCAACGGACAATTGCTGATGCATTTCGCCCCCCTTCTTGGCATTGCTTGGGCGGATTACTTGGCCGCCATGCGTGAGGGAGTGAGCAAGTACGGCCAGGTGCGTGCAGGTGTTTACGCCATGACCACCAGCACCGATGAAAAGGTCGCAGGCGTATGAGTCTCGTGTACGCAGGTGTGTGTAGCCATGCCCCTGGCATTACCGGCCGGGCCCATCTCGCCGATCCCGCGATGAAGGACGAGTTCCACGCCGCCTTCTTTAAGATGGGCCAGGAGATGCGCGCGACTCAGCCCGATGCGCTAGTGATCATCGCAGCGGAACACTTCGCCAATTTCTTCATGAACAACATGCCCGCATTTGCGATGGGCATGGCGGATCAATACGAGGGTCCGATTGAAGATCCGGCCTGGTTAGGGATCTCGAAAACGAAGGTACCTGGTGACGCCAAACTTTCCGGACAATTGATTGAGACGGTCATGCAAGACGTCGATCTGGCCTTTGCAGAAGAATGGCGTTTTGATCACGGCATCATGGTGCCGCTGCACTTTTTGACGCCGAAGTTTGACCTACCTGTGATCCCCGTCAACATCAATTGCCAAGGCCCGCCCCTCACGCCTTTGAGGCGAGTCTGGGCGTTCGGCGAAGCCTTGCGCCGGGCCTGTGATGCTTCACCAAAGCGCATCGCGGTCGTCGGTACTGGTGGCATTTCACACTGGCCTGCCACACCCGACTCCGGCAAGATTAACGAGAAATGGGACAAGGAGTTTTTAGACCGCTGGTGCCGCAATGACAAGGCCGCCCTCACCAGTTACGATGATGCGCAGACTTACGCCGAGGCGGGACAAGGCGGTTTCGAGATTCGCAACTTCATTGCTGTCGCCGCTGCGGCCGGCGGCTTGGGGAAAGTGCACTACTTTCGGCCGATTCCTATTTTCGCGGTGGGGTGTACTACGGCCAGTATGGAGATTACTTGTGCTTAACAAAATATTTAGTCGGGATCGGCTCGTGAGAAGTGCTTTCGCAATGTTCGTCGTACTTGGTCTTAGCCTTTTTGGACAAGTTCAAGCACAACAACAAGCACCATCCAACTACCCGACGCGGCCTGTCCGAGTCATCGTTCCCTATGCCCCAGGCGGCGCCACCGACATCATGGCGCGCTTGGTCGCAGGCAAACTCACCGAGATCCTCGGCCAACCGGTACTCGTCGAGAACAAGCCCGGCGCCAACACTGCGTTAGGTGCAGAGTTGGCTGCCAAGGCGCCGGCCGATGGCTATACGCTGATGTTCACCAATGATGCCACCTTCGTGCTCAACCCGGCGCTCTGGAAAACCTTGTCCTACAACATGGCGCGCGACTTCACCCCGGTGGCGAGCGTTGCTTATCTCAACCTCTCCCTCACCGTCTCGGCAAGTCTGCCGGTCAACAACTTTGCCGAGTTGGTCGCCTGGACCAAGGCGAAGTCCGGCACGATTAGCTACGGCTCCTACGGGGTGGGTAGTCAGGCCCACCTGATGGGCGAGATGTACAAGAAACTGAGTGGCACCGATATTGGTCATGTCCCTTATAAGGGATCGGCACCTGCGCTGACGGATGTGATCGCCGATCAGGTCATCTTTACCTTTCCGGCCATCCCGACGATTCAGGGCTTTTTAAAATCTGGTCGGGTCAAGGTCTTGGCGATCTCTGGCGACAAGCGTTCACCGCTGTTGCCCGATGTGCCAACCTTTGCTGAGGTCGGCTACAAAGATATGGACATCGGTGCTTGGTATGCATTTTTCGCCCCAGCAGCCACGCCCCGCGAAGTCGTCACACGCCTGAACGCGGCCGTGGCGACGATGTTGTCGAACCAGGAGTTTGTCGACAAGCAATTGACGCCGCAGGGTATGTTGCCGATGAATTTAAGTATCGAGCGGGTCAATGCCCTAATCCGCAGCGAAAGCGAGCGCATGGCACGTATTGTGCGGCTCTCCGGCGCCAAGGTAGATTAATCACTAGACGCTTCGGCCCGTGGTTGCAAAGGCGCTTCGCGAGAGAATCACTAGCGCCGCCGATCAGAAAGGACACCCTTCAATATCTGCAGATGACTTCTCGCCGCCCCCCCTAAACGCTGCGAGAACGCAATCGCCAGCACATCCACAATCATCAGATGTTGCAAGCGCCCGAGCATCGGCAAATGCACATCGGGATCATCGACGAGACGGGCGTGGAGCGCCCAGTCCGCCAGCTCGTCGACCTTCGACCCCGGCGCGCCAATCGATAGAATTTTTGCACCAGCCTCACGAGCGACTTTAATGGCATCAAAGAGCTCGGGGCTGCGCCCACTGGCAGAGATGAGGACCAGCAGATCTTTCTTACCTAATTGAGCCGCGCTCATCACCTGCAAGGCAGGGTCGGAATAGGCCTCACAATGCAGGCCAAAGCGAAAGAATTTTTGCTTGGCATCTTGCGCCACCAAGGCCGACTGGCCTATGCCAACGAAGTCGACACGACGAGCTTGTTTAAGGGCGCTTAGCACTTGATCTAGGATGCCAAGATCAAGGCTTGCACCAACGCTTTGTATTGCATGCACGCCCGCATCGATCACCTTAGCGCTAATATCTTCAATCGAATCTCCGGATCGAACGCTTGGATGCGAAGCGGCTGTTTTTACTTGTAGAGCGGCTGCAAGACGAAGCTTAAAGTCTCGCAGACCCGCAGCACCCATAGACCGACAAAACCTTACGACGGTCGGCTGGCTTACCTTGGCTTGCGCAGCAATATCTACCACCGCTGTCTGAATGAAAGCATGCGGTTGCGCGAGGGTTAACTTTGCAACTCTCGACTCGGCCACCGTCAGAGTCTTTGTGAGATCACGAATACGCTCGAGCGAGATCAACATGCCAAAATCAATAAGCCCACTAAAGTCGCGCATCTTCAGCCCACGCTGCATGGCTACGCAAGGCTAGAGCGGTAGCGGCTGTCGGCCCGTAAGTGCCCGCCGCATAAGGTAGTGGAGCGACCTGATTCAAAGCCAAGTCTTCACGCAAACGGTCCGTGAACTTCCACTGCGCTTCCACTTCATCGCGCCGCAAAAACAAGCTTAGCCGTCCGCGCAAAATATCAGTAATCAAGCGCTCGTAGGCGTCACGCACCGGGATTCGCCACTCGCTAAAAAAATCCAAGTCCAGCGCGACGGGACGCAAACGTTCACGCTCGCCTGGCGCCTTTGCCAATAAGTGCAACTCAAGCCGATCCTCCGGTTGCAACTGAATCACCAAACGATTACCCGACCAAGCGCCTCCCACGGGCGCGAACAATTGTCTGGGCACATCTCGAAACTGAATCACGATCTCCGCCATGCGCTTGGGCATACGCTTACCCGTCCGAAGCAAGAACGGCACACCAGCCCAGCGCCAAGTTTGCACCTCGGTACTGAACGCCACAAAGGTCTCGGTGTTCGAGTCCGACGCTACGCCCTGCTCTTCCCGATACGGCGGCACCGGTTGCCCGGCCAAGTGGCCTGCAACGTATTGACCGATGACGACCTCACGCGTCCCGGTAACGCTCGGCACCTTTAAAGCGCGGAGCACTTTTAGTTTTTCATCGCGCAGGGCATCCGGCTCTAACGTTGCGGGCGGCTCCATCGCCACCGTCGCTAACAATTGCAGCATATGGCTCTGCACCATGTCACGGATCGCTCCGGATTTTTCATAAAAGCCTGCACGACCCTCGACGCCCAGATCTTCAGCCACCGTGATCTGCACATGAGCTACATGCTCGCGCGTGAGGAGTGGCTCAAAAATGCGATTGCCTAAGCGAAGTGCCAACAAGTTCTGCACGGCCTGCTTGCCGAGGTAGTGATCGATGCGGTAGATCTGCGACTCGTCCAAGGCCTCAGCCATCGCGCGCTCAATTTGAGCCGATTCTGCGCCGCTAAACCCAAGCGGCTTCTCCAAGACCAAACGCATGCGCGCAGGATCTCGCACCGGTTCAATGGTATGAATTAAATCGGCAAAGCGGGATGCTGGAAGCGAGGCGTAATGCACCACCGGCTCCGGTCCGTTTTTGACAGCCTGCGCCAGAGCTACGCGTGCCTCAGTAGAGCCTAAGGTCAGACTGACCGTCGACAAGAAGGGCTTGAGCTTGGCGAGGTTCGTACGGGCCGCCTGGTCACCGCTACTCTCTAGAAAGCGATCTTCCTGAAGTAAGGCCTCGTCGACTGAAAAACTCTCGCGTTGAGACAGCACTATTCGGCTCGACTCTGGCAGATACCCATCTCGCGCCAGGCGCGCCAAGGCAGGAATAATTTTACGGCGCGCCAAGTCGCCAGCGGCCCCATGCAGCACGAAGGTGAAGGGAGCGACAGGTTTTACTTCGGGATTCGACTGAGGTTCTTTGGACGAGGTCATATCTTGGGTTCGATCAATCTAGGTCGGTGGCTGCTGAAGAATCAGCAATAAAATGAAAAGTAATTATATTACATGTTAAATTGCATTTATCAGTATTTTTAAGTAATATTACTACATTAAGCAACCTTATTTCTAAGTAACACCTTCACTCAGAGTCGATTCAACGCCATGTCTAAGTCACTACTGCCCAGCATTGCCGCTGTACGCAATCGTATCGAGGCCCGCTCTGGTGAATCCCGAGCGCGCTACCTCGCCCACTTGCCCACTGGACCGGCCGACCGTAGTCAAATGGGTTGCGCCAACCTCGCCCACACCACTGCGATTCTGCCGAAGGCCGAGCGCAAAATCATCGCCCTCGCCAAGGCGCCGCATCTGGGGGTGATCACAGCGTATAACGACATGCTGTCCGCTCACCACCCGTTCGCGAACTACCCCGAGCAACTGCTCAAAGCCGCTCAGTTGCAAGGCGCAACCTTACAAGTCGCATCAGGCGTACCAGCCATGTGTGATGGCATCACGCAGGGCCGAGAAGGCATGGAGCTGTCCTTGTTTTCGCGCGATGTCATCGCCATGTCTACCGCTGTCGGTTTATCGCATGATGTGTTCGACGCCGTCATTCTTCTTGGCATTTGCGACAAGATCGCACCGGGCCTACTGCTTGGCGCACTGGCTTTTGGACATCTACCCGCGGTCTTCATTCCAGCGGGCCCAATGAGCAGCGGTCTGTCAAATCAAGAGAAGTCAAAAATTCGCCAACAAGCAGCTCTTGGCTTGGCGGATCGCGATACCCTTCTGAAAGCGGAAGAGTCTGCATACCACGACGAAGGCACCTGCACCTTCTACGGCACCGCCAACTCCAATCAATTGATGCTGGACCTCATGGGCCTGCAGTTTCCAGGCGGCGCCTTCGTTCACCCGAGAGACCCAGAGCGCCAGGCAATCCTAAAGGAAAGCGTTCGTGCGGTTGTGGCGGCCGCCGGAAACAAGTCCTTAGGCATCGGTCGCCTCGTCGATGCGCGCTGCCTGGTCAATGCATTGGTGGGCCTGCTCGCCACGGGCGGCTCGACCAACCATGCGATTCACTGGCTCGCCGTCGCCAAGGCCGCAGGCTACACCATTGATTGGACAGATCTCGACGATCTCTCCAAGGCCGTGCCACTCATTACCCGTATCTACCCCAATGGTAGCGCCGATGTAAACGACTTCCACCGCGCCGGAGGCACCGCGGCCGTGGGCCGCTGGTTGATCGATGCCGGTCTGATCGATGGCGATGCGCCCACCAGTTGGGGAAGCTCCCTAGGCGACACCTTGGCGGAGCCTGCCTTGGACGCCAGCGGCCAATGGTCACCGCGACCGGCCGCCAGCATCGTGCGCAACGCTGAGGTGCTACGCACCCCAGCACAACCGTTTCAAGCCGACGGCGGCTTGCGCTTACTGCAAGGCAATCTCGGGCGATCCATCGCAAAAGTGTCGGCCGTAGACCAAGACTTAAGAATCGTTGAAGCACCGTGTCGAGTGTTCAGCACCCAGCGAGAGGTGATCGATGCCTTCAATGCAGGAGAACTCAACCGCGACGTTGTCGTGGTGGTTCGCTTTCAAGGACCAAGCGCCAATGGGATGCCCGAGCTTCACAAGCTCACCCCAGCGTTAAGCGTCGTACAAGACCGAGGTTTTCGCGTCGCCTTGGTCACCGATGGCCGCATGAGTGGCGCTTCCGGCAAAGTCTTGGCGGCCATTCACGTCAGCCCGGAGGCAGCCGAAGGCGGGGCCCTCGCACGCTTGCAAGATGGAGATATCGTGAGAGTGGACGGTATCGCGGGCACGCTCGCCACCGATGCGGACCTATCCACCCGGCTCGCAGAAAAGCCTCCTAGTTCGGGCGCAAGCATCGGTCGCGCTTACTTTACGCATTTCCGGCAAGTCGTCTCCGGGGCCGAACAAGGTGCTAGCGTGCTGTTCTCCGAATAATCTGGCAGGCGTTTCATCGATTGAAACTCATGCTAATCTGTACGATTGAGTAAACACACTCAATCACCTAGAACAATGATTCGGAGACCCGCATGACCCTTTCGCCCACTTGGTGCAAAGTCTTGGCGACAATCGTGTCGCTCGCCACGGTGGCTGTACCCGCCTCGGCTCAAAATACCTCGCAAGCTTTTCCTAATAAGCCACTGCGTTGGATTGTCCCCTTCCCACCCGGCGGACCCACCGACACCTTCTCTCGCCCCGTCGCTCAAAAACTCTCGGAAGTCCTCAAGCAACCCGTGATCGTCGAGAACGTGCCCGGTGCTGGCGCCTCAATTGGCATGGAAAAACTCGCGCGCTCGGCCCCCGATGGTTACACGATTGGCCTCGCCACCACCGGCTCGCACTCGATCAACCCCCATCTCTACGGCGCGCGACTGCCGCATGACACCAGTAAAGATTTCACTCCCCTTACCCTCGCCTTGCGCTACGTGAATGTACTGGTCATCAATCCCAAGCTAGGCATCAACAGCGTGAAAGAATTGGTGGACTATGCCAAGGCCAACCCGAACAAAGTGACCTTTGGATCAGCCGGCAACGGGTCGTCGAACCATCTCTCGGGTGAGGCCTTGAAGTACGTGACCGGCGCACCCATGCAACACGTCCCCTATCGCGGCAGTGCCCCGGCGCTCGCCGATGTGGTCGCAGGCAATATCACCTTCATGTTCGACATTCTTATCACCTCCATGCCGATGGTGAGCTCAGGTCGGGTCAAAGCACTGGCCGTGACTAGCGACAAGCGCTCGCCCTATGCCTCAGAAGTCCCTACCATGGCCGAAGCCGGCGTGCAAGGATTCACCGAAGTGGGCAGCGATCTCTGGTTTGGCATTGTCGCACCCGCGGGCCTCCCGAAGGCGATACAAAACAAATTGAACGAGACCCTCATCGCGGCGATTCGCTCACCCGACATTCGTCAACGCGCCTCAGCGTCAGGGTTTGAGCTTTGGACCAGTACCCCTGAGGAATTCGCGCAGGTCATCAAGGTCGACCGCGATAAGTGGGGCAAAATCGTCAGAGCCTCGGGCGCTAAGATCGACTGACTGATTCGGCAAACGGCGCAGGAGAAATGCCCCGTTACGTTGCCTTCTTGCGCGGCGTCAGTCCCATGAATGCGCCCTGGAGTCTCGGCACAATCTAAACGGATTCAGAAGCATTGCTCCTGTCGTCGCAAAGTCGTCGACATTGCGCGTGACCACGGTGAGATTGTTGACTAAGGCCATGGCAGCGATTTGCTTGTCAATCGCATTTTCTGGATGGGGTACACGCAGCCTACCCCAGACTTGTGCAGCATCAGCGCCGAAGTCGAGCACGTGGCTTGCATACTCTTCAAAAACTGTCGCCAACCAGGCCTCTAGAAGCAGCGCCTGGGATAGGTCTCCTCGATGTCGGATCAGCTCCACGCCACCATCGCCAAGATGTGCCGGTGCTCAGCTTCGGCGCTGCGCCCATTCGCTCCGGCGCGCGCCTTAAGCGAGAGAATCACCGAGGGATCAATCCCGAGCATCCAGGACATCAAAGTGCAATGGCAAACGCAAATGCAGTTCCGCAAGGAGAAATATGTTATATTATATAAAACTAACATATTAGGATTTAGAGTTGAATTTCAGTGTGCACATGGACGAGCCAACACTTGCCGAATTGAATCGGATCGCCAAAGAGGAGGGGAAAAGCCGCAGCGCCCTACTCGCAGAAGCTTTCCGTCGCTATTCGAAGGAACGCGAACGCCATGCCGAATCAAACGGTTGGCCGAAAGTTCTCATCGATCATTGGAATAGCGCCAACCCAGAAGGCTTTGCGGATCATCCCGACTTTGGGAACACCCAAGATCTCGCCCCGTTGAACGATCCAAGTCTATGAGATATCTCTTGGACACTAACGTCCTAAGCGCCGTTGCAACCAATAAGTCCGA
>JAYVKZ010000035.1:0-25142 GCA_043767985.1 Betaproteobacteria bacterium | reverse complement strand
GTTTGTACTCATGGCTTGAACTTTAGCTCAAAAACGCGCATGTGGCTCGTAACGCTGAAATGTGCTTGAAGCCTCGGCGAGCCGATTGGCCTTGCGGTGCGGCCAAGGGGTGTGGCAACGGCGTGGCGAAGGATGCTTAATCCACAGGCCAAGGCATCGATTTTGGTAGGCTCTCCGGCTCGGATGGGGTAGTAGGATCGCCGTACTTCGACCTTTTGCTAAGACTAGCATCCACGGCTCGCCACCATGGCTCTAGGACCCGAGCCTGTGCGGGTTCGATCGGTTGCCCTAAGCGAGGCATCACCAGCGGTAGGTGATCGCGACTTGCCTGTTTGAACAGAACCTCGGCTGGTTGGTCCCAATCGTGAAGGGCCAAGCTGAACGTGCCCCAATGCACCGGCAGAAAGGCCCCGCCTCCGAGTAGCGCGTGAGCTTTTAGTGCATTCTCTGGACCGAGATGTATGTCGCCCCAGGACGGATGAAACGCGCCTACTTCCAGCATCACTAAATCAAAGGGACCTAGCCGCTCCCGAATTTGCGTGTACTCGCTGGTGAGGCCGGTGTCCCCGCTAAAAAATACCTTGTGGCGGCTGCCTTGAATGACCAAGGATGACCACAGCGTCGCGTTACGATCTTTAAGGCCACGACCGGAAAAATGCTGTGAAGGTGCTGCGGTAATCGTCAACCCTGTCCCGGCCACTTCGTGGGATTGCCACCAGTCAAGTTCAGTAATTCGCTTAGGAGCTATCCCCCAATACTCGAGATGAGCACCGACGCCGAGAGAAGTGACGAAAGGCACTTCTAGTTTTGCCAAGGCGCGGATGGTGGGATAGTCGAGATGATCATAATGATCATGTGAGATGACAACCACGTCGAGCTTAGGAAGGGCGCGCAAGGCCACGGGCGCAGGCTGAAAACGTTTCGGGCCAGCCAATCTGGAAGGTGAGGCCCGTGCTCCCCAAACCGGGTCGGTGAGCACTTTCCAGCCATCAATTTCTAACAAAACTGAGGAGTGCCCCATCCAGGTGGCGCGTAAACCGGTTTCACTGTCACGGGTCCAGATCGGCCGAGGGTCGACTATTGGCAGGTCGCCAGAGGGCCTGCGACCTGGCCCACCCCGTAAAAATGCATTAAGTGTAGGGCGAGGGACGTGGCTGTCGCGCAGACCCGGTGCGATCGGATGTATGTTTCGAAAGCCGGTGCCCGCCCAGCGCGGCGAGTCTTTCATACGTTCCAGGCGTTTGCCCTGGGCTTTGCTACCAAATGATTTCAAAGAAGAATTCCAGTTCGGTTCGAGCTATCATCGTACACAATTTTAACGAGAGTACGATGTCTACAGAAGTTTCTATCCCTTCCCAAGCGGGTGAAGATTTGCTGGTCGAGCAAGTCGGCGCGACCTTACTGATGACCTTTAACCGCCCAGCGAGCCGCAACGCACTGACCTTTGCCATGTATGAGGGCATGGCGAGGGCAATTGAAGCCGCTTGCGCTTCCGAGCACATCAAGGTGGTGGTCATCACGGGCGCGGGCGACAAAGCCTTTGCCGCGGGCACCGACATCAGCCAGTTCAAGGCCTTTGCCAACGCACAAGACGCGATTGCCTATGAGCACTCGATTTCCAAAATTCTAGCGGTGCTCGAGAAGTGCTCTCTCCCAACCATCGCTGCGGTTGCAGGCGCATGCACAGGGGGCGGTTTTGGGATTGCCGCTTGCTGCGATGTTCGGCTTTGCACGAGCGACGCCAAGTTTGGCGTCCCCATTGCCCGCACTCTGGGAAATTGTCTATCCCTTTCCACACATGCGCGCTTGGCCGATTTACTCGGCATTGCGCGAGTGAAAGATTTGATTATTACGTCTAGGCTGATGGACGCAAATGAAATGCGTTGGGCAGGTGTGGTCAGCGAAGTCTTACCTGATGCCGCGCAACTGCGTATCCGCGCATTGGCGCTAGCTGAGCAAATTGCCGGGCAGGCACCGTTAAGTATGCTCGTAACCAAGGAGAGTTTGCTGGCTTTGCAGCCGCCGATTGATCCTCAAGTTGAGGAGGCGCTCTTTTTGAAGGCCTATTTATCGCAAGATTTTACAGAGGGTGTCGCCGCGTTTTTGGAGAAACGTAGGCCTCAGTGGACGGGGCGTTAGGGTTCAAAGATCACTTGAAATTTGCGCTTGGTATTTACCTTGACATTACCCCGGTAATATGAGAAATTTATCCCATGGCAAATCTACAAACAAAACTCACCTCTCAATCACAAGTGTCGGTACCTGCCCCCATACGAAACGCAATGGGGTTGAAGCCGGGCTCGGTCATTGAGTGGAATATTCAAGGCGAACAGATCATCGTGACCAGAGTGGTCAAATGGTCCAGTGAGGATATTCATCAAGCACTTTTTGCCGAGACGCCAAAATTATCGTCCCAAGTTAAAAGTCTTGCGCAGCTCAAGGAAGGTATTCAGGCCAGTATTAAAAAGCGGCATGTGAAACCGGCATGATCGCGATTGACACCAACGTCTTAACCAGAATCCTCGTTCGCGACCATGCCAAGCAAACCGCCTCGGCGGATAAGTTGATTCATAAAGGCGCCTGGGTGTCGCATGTGGTACTCGCAGAAACAGTTTGGGTTTTAGAGGCCGTCTATGATCGCACTGCAGCTCAACTTATCGCGATGCTGGAGATGCTTCTTGGGCACGAAACTCTTGTTTTGCAGGACGCCGACACGGTGACGCAAGCACTGGAAAATTTCCGCCGCAAACCGGCCCTCGGATTTTCTGACTGCCTTATTCTAGAGGTTGCACGAAAGTCGGGTCACACCCCTCTGGGTACATTCGATAAACGCTTGGCAAAGTTGCACGGCACCCAGCTTGTCAAGTCAAATTGAATTACAGCGGGTTTCTGGTAATCGATGCTTCCTGACCTAGATTCTCTCGCCCTGTTTGTACGCGCTGCCGAAATGCGCAGTCTGACCAAGGCTGCTGAAGCCTCCCATATCGGGCTCGCAGCGGCTAGTCGACGCATTGCGCTGCTTGAACATAAGTTTCGCACCACCCTTCTCGAGCGTTCGCCAAAGGGCGTGGAGTTAACTGCGGCGGGGCATGCGCTCTTGGTGCATGCAAAAACCGTCTTGATGCAAGTCAATCAGTTGCAAGTGGATATGGGCGACTTTGCCTCGGGTCGCAAAGGTGCGCTCAAACTGATGGCGAATACCTCGGTCATGACCGAGGACCTGCCGAGCCATCTCGCCCAATTCCTGCAGCGCCATCCTGAGGTGCGCCTGGTGATAGAGGAGCGATGGAGCAGTGAAGTGGCGCGTGCCGTCTTGGCTTCGGAGGCCGATATCGGAATCGTTTTGGAAGGTACGCCAATCGATGGCTTGACGGTATTTCCCTATATGACCGATCACTTGTCAGTGGTGCTGCCGGAGGGCCATATCTTGGCAAGAACCGAGACCTTGCGCTTCGCCGACATTCTCGAGTATGAAGTGGTGGCGCTTGAAGCCGGTTCGTCTATGATGCGGCTCTTGGCCCAGCAAGCCATTGTCGCCGAGCAGCCTTTGCGCCTTCGTGTTCAGGTGAGAAGTTTTGAGGCGGTGTGCCGGATGGTGCAATCGGGATTGGGCATTGGAGTGTTGCCTTATCTTGCCGCCAAGACCCTGGCCAACTCGATGGGTTTGATTGCCAAACCGCTGACCGATGATTGGGCCGAGCGCATGATGCTGGTATGCATCAAGAAAGATCGGCAGCCCAATCCTTCGCTGATGCATTTGGTGGAGTTTTTGGGGGCTATGCAATTTTCGAAGACCTCCTTGCCGAAAAGTTGAGTCCTTAGCGGTCTTGTGATCATCGTTATCAGGCATTTGCAGGCGCTAAAAGAGTTACGATCCGCCACTCGGTCCATTCGTTAGTAAAGAGGAGACGCTTTGAACATCACCAAAAGCCTAGGCACTAAGTTTGCCTTGATGAGTGCAGCAATCGCGATGATCTCGGGAGGCGCTGTGGCGCAACAAAAACCCGATGAGTTCAAGATTGCCATGACCACCTTTTTGTCCGGCCCGGCCGCCGTCTTCGGCGTGCCTGGCAAGGCCGCTGCTGAAATCTTTATCGACGAGCTCAATGCCGCAGGCGGTATTGGCGGCGTAAAGATTCGCCCGATCATTATTGACGAGGGCATTGGCGGCGATAAGCTTCTGTCTGAGTTCCGACGCGTGGTGCAGGAAGAGAAGGTGCAGGTGACCATGGCTGCGATTTCGAGTGGCAGTTGCAATGCGCTCGCACCTGTCGCCGAGGATTTGAAAGTGCTCAACGTCATGTGGGATTGCGGCACCGAGAAAATTCTGGAGAATCGCCGCTACAAATATGTGGTGCGCAGCCAAGCCAACGCCACCTCAGAAATGGTGGCGAGTGTGCTTCATCTGTTGAAGCTCAAGCCCAATTTCAAAACCATTGCGGTGATCAATCAAGATTACGCTTGGGGCCGGGATTCCTGGGAGATTTTCATCAATACTCTACGGGCCCTGAAACCCGACGTACAGGTGGTGGCCGAGCTTTTTCCAAAGTTTGGTTCGGCCGATTTCAGCTCAGAGGTGAGTCGCCTACAAGCTCTGTCTCCCGATGTCATTTTGAGCACCTCTTGGGGCGGTGAGCTCGATACTTTAATTCGCCAAGCGTCGCAGCGCGGTCTGCTCAAATCCTCAACTTGGATCATGCCGCTGGCGGAAAGCTCGCTCGAACGGGTCGGCAAGGCCATGCCGGATGGTGTGATTGTTGGCATGCGCGGCGATCATTACTTCTTGCATCCCGAATTTAAGGACGATGCCAAGCATAAGGCCTTTGTTGAGAAGTTCCGTGCCAAAACTGGCCAGTATCCGATCTACTCGGCTTACCATGCGGTGGCCGCCTTACAGGCCATTGCTGATGCTTACACTGCTGCGATCAAAGCCAATGCGGGCAAGTGGCCGAGTACCGAACAAGTGGCTGATGCCATGCGCGCGCTCAAGTTCAGGGGACTCACTCGTCCGGTGACCATGCGCGAAGATGGGCAAGGCTTGGAAGACCAAATGTTGGGTGTGACTAAAACGGTGCCCAACTATGCCTTCCCAATCATTGACGGCTTAACTATTTATCCAGGTGCGATGGTTCAAAACCCAGTGGGCACGAAGTCGCCTGAGTGGGTCAAAACCCTGAAGCCTGATTTGTTGAAAGACTCTCGGATCAAAGTGTTCTAAAGGTCGGCGATCTCCTGGCATTGCTTATACCTATGACCTCTAGTCGATGAATTCGACACTTTTCGTATTGGCCATGCTGGATGGCCTCACCCAGGCGGCGTTGCTGTTTCTCGTCGCCCTGGGCCTCACCCTTATTTTTGGGGTGATGCGCATCCTCAACGTTGCCCATGGCAGCCTTTACGCTTTTGGTGCCTATGCGGCAGCGAGCGTGGGCGCCCGTATCGCCAATGGCGAGTCGGTGCCGTTGTCGCTGTTGGCCCTGCTCTTGGGCGCGCTAATCTCGGGCCTGGTATTAGGCGGACTGATCGAGATTTTGCTGATTCGGCGCATTCTCAAGATTGAGCCGGTGATGCAATTGCTGGCGACCTTCGCAGTGTTCATGATTCTTGAAGATGCTCAGAAGCTCATTTGGGGTGCCAGCCCAGTGTCGGTGAGTTATGCCGCAACCGCGATGGGCACACTCAAGGTCGGGGCGGTCACGTACACCACTTATCAATTGGTGCTGTTGCCGAGCGCTGCGCTCCTGGTGTTTTTCGGCTTGCGTTGGTTCTTGGAACGTACCCGATTTGGTCGCCAGATCATGGCCGTCACCCACCACCGGGAGGTGGCCACGGCGATGGGTATCAACGCCAATCGCATTGGCTTGATGACTTTTTGCTTAGGCGCGGCACTCGGTACCTTGGGTGGTGCGCTGGCCTCACCCACCACATCCCTGGTACCAGGCATCGGCGGCGACATGATGGTGCTCTCCTTTGCGGTGGTGGCCGTAGCCGGTCTTGGACAGATTGGCGGCACGGCCATTGCGGCCCTACTCATTGGTATGTCCAAGGCCTTTGCGGTCTATTTAATGCCGGAGCTGGATGTCTTGGTGCCCTACCTCATCATGTTGTTGGTGTTGCTATGGCGACCACAGGGCTTGTTTGCTGTCGCTGAATCGAGGCGGGTGTGAACGTGGTGCCCTCAGCGCTTCTACGCTACCTCCCCTGGCTCCTCACCTTGCTGGCGATCCTGTTGGGGTCATTACAGCCCTGGATGCGCACGCCACTCATCATTGCGTTCTCCTACGGTTTTGCCGCGCTCGGCGTCTCGCTATTGATTCGTGCCGGTCAGGTATCTTTTGGGCATGCGGGCTTTACCTGCCTAGCGGGCTATGCGGTGGTCGCCGTGTCGCGCAGCTATCCGGGCTTGGATGTGGCGCTTCTCATTCTGCTTTCTATTGTCGTAGGGGTGGTGAGTGGCGCCGTCGTGGGGCTTTTTATGCGCCGCTATCGCGGCATTTTCTTCGGCATGTTGAACCTGTCTTTGTCGATGGTGCTGTTTGCCGTGTTGGGAAAGTTCTATCACCTCACCGGAGGTACGGATGGCCTACGGATGGAGCGTCCACCTATTATTGGGTTCACACTTGAACGCGCGCCGTTTGAGCTGGCTTTACTCGTCATCACTGCGCTGTTGGTATTGGCGAGCGTCGAGCTGGTAAGGCGCTTTTACGCTTCCCCCACCGGCCAAGCTTTGAATGCTCTCAAGACCAACGAGGTTCGCCTCGAGTATTTAGGCATCTCAGCGCGAGATGTTTTTTACAAAGGCTACGTCATTTCAGCGGCGCTTTGTGGCATGGCGGGCGGGGTATTTGCCCTCATCCAAGGCTTGGTCACGCCTGAGATGGGCTACTGGGTTCGCTCGGGTGAGTACGTCTTCATTGCGGTGTTGGGCGGAACAGGTCATCCGGTCGGCGCGTTTTTAGGTGCCCTGGTGTTTGAATTTTTAAAGCTCTATGCGGCCTCGCTACTCACCGGTGCTTGGCAGTTGGTGATGGGGGTGGTGTTGTTGGTGCTGATCTTTGTCGCCCCGGCTGGTTTGGTGGCCTGGCTCGTTAAGCCCAAAAAGGCGGACGCGGTGGATGCTTCCATGAAGGCGTCGCGATGAAGGTGTTGCTTGCAACGAAAGGCCTGAGCCTCGCTTTTGGCGGAGTAGTCGCTGCGGACAATATCGATTTCGAACTCTGTGCAGGTGAACGGCTCGCCGTCATTGGCGCTAATGGTGCGGGCAAAACAACCTTCATCAACATGATCACCGGTTACATTAAGCCGAATGCGGGCCAGGTATTTTTCGATGACGCTGAAATCACCGGACTGTCGCCGCGAGCCATTGTCCACCGAGGCATCGGCCGTGCCTTTCAATTGCCACAACTCTTTACCGAGCACACGGTTCGACAAAGCGTGCAATTGGCGGTTGCTGCTCGTAGCAAACGTTTAGGTATGTGGCGACCTCTCAGTGCGAGCGTGAGTACGCAAGAGGTCGATAGCATGCTTGAGATTGTGGGCCTTGCCCCTCGCGCCGATGAGCTTTGTAGTAGCTTGCCCGAAGGACATCGCAAGCTTCTCGATATTGCGATGGCCCTGGTGCTTCGCCCCAAGTTGATGATCATGGACGAGCCCACCAGTGGCGTGGCCGCAGAAGAAAAGCACAGGATAATGGCGACCATTATGCGAGCATTGAAAGAGCAGCAGGTGACCGCGATTTTTGTGGAACATGATGTAGATATTGTGATGGACTACGCCACTCGTGTCAGCGCCTGGATTTCTGGCCGCATCGCGGCCGACGGCAAGCCTGAGGATGTGATGAAAAACGAAGAAGTACGCGCTGTCGTACTTGGGGCGTAGGAGGCTTTTCGCATGCTGGCAATGCAAAGTGTGAGTGTCGATATCGCCGGCATCACCGTGTTACGGGATATCAACTTGAAACTTGAGCCGTCAAAAACCTATGCCATCGTCGGGCGAAACGGCGCAGGTAAGACAACGCTCTTAAGAAGTCTGATGGGTTTCACGACCCTCAAATCGGGGTCTATTCAATTCAACGGCACGGATTTTGCGTCGGTGCAGAGCCACCAACGAGCAGCCCTTGGGATTGGCTATGCGCCAGAAGAGCGGGTGATGTTTCCAACCATGACGGTTGAAGAGAATCTTCGCCTGCCATGCGAAGCCATCGGCTTGAGCACGGCGATGATTAGCGAACGCCTAAACGATGCAAAGCGTGCCGTACCGCAAATCGAAGCGCTGCTGCCGCGCTCGGCCGCTGCTCTATCGGGTGGACAAGGAAAAATTGCGGCGCTGGCTCGCGCCTTAATGGTGGGAACCAAGTTGCTCCTGGTCGACGAACCTTTCCAAGGTCTAGCCCCCGCCTTGGCCAAACAATATGCCGAAGCCTTGTCGCGCTTATATCAACTGCGTCCCGAGTTGTGCGTGGTGATCACTGAATCCAATCGCGCACTCCTGGATGCGGTGACTTGCACCACCTTAACGCTTGAGCGCGGCCAGCTTCATTAAACAAATTTATATTTCGAAAGGACTCGTATGAAACAACTCGCAGGTAAAGTCGCCATCGTCACCGGCGGCGCTTCAGGATTTGGTGAAGCCATTGTTCGCCTCTACATCGCCGAAGGTGCTAAGGTCATGCTGGCCGATCTCAATGCCAAACGCGGCAAGGCGATTGCCAAAGAGCTTGGCGATACATGCGCCTTTTCAAAATGTGACGTGTCGCAAGCGGCCGATGTGCGCTCGATGGTGAAGGCCTGCGTCAAGGTTTTGGGTGCACCCGATATTGTGGTAAACAACGCGGGCACCACCCATTTGAACCGCCCCATGTTGGAGATTGATGAGGCTACGTTTGACTTGGTCTACGCAGTCAATGTGAAGTCGATCTTTCACATGGCGCATGCGGTCGTGCCCTTGATGCGCCAGAAAAAGAGTGGGGTCATTTTGAATATTGGCTCAACCGCGGGTATTCGTCCAAGACCGGGCCTCACTTGGTATAACGGCAGCAAGGGCGCAGTGAACCTCCTGTCCAAATCCATGGCCGTTGAGCTTGGGCCCGACGGTATTCGAGTGAATGCGATTTGCCCGGTCATTGGTGAAACCGCACTACTCGAAAAGTTCATGGGCGTGCCCGATACCCCGGAGAATCGCGCCAAGTTCATTGCGACGATTCCCTTGGGCCGCATGAGTAAGCCCTCTGATATTGCCAGCGCCGCGCTCTACTTGGCGAGTGATCAGGCCGCGTTTATCAGTGGCGTAGAGTTTCCGGTGGACGGCGCAAGAACGGTTTAAGATGGACGTTTCAAACACTGGTAAACCCCTTGATGGCGTCGTCGTCGTCGCTTTGGAGCAGGCGGTCGCCGCGCCGTATTGTTCCAGCCGCCTGGCGGATGCAGGTGCTCGAGTCATCAAAATTGAGCGCCCTGAGGGTGATTTCGCGCGACTATATGATTCGGCAGTGCACGGCGAATCCACTTATTTTGTGTGGATCAATCGAGGCAAGGAATCCGTCGTCCTAGATTTGCGCTCCGCCGCTGACAAGGCCAAGCTAGGCGAGCTGATTGCGCAGGCCGATGTGTTCATTCAAAACCTTGCCCCCGGAGCCGCTCAGCGCCTGGGCTTTGGCTCCAAGGAATTGCGGGCACAGTATCCACGCCTGATCACTTGTGATATTTCCGGCTATGGTGAAAGTGGTCCGCTGCATCAGCTCAAGGCTTATGATTTATTAGTACAAGCAGAGAGTGGCTTGGTGGCTGTGAGCGGCGCGCCTGGCCCTTGGGGACGCATCGGCGTCTCGATCTGCGATATCACGGCGGGGATGAACGCCATCATCGGCATACAGCAAGCTCTGCTGCAACGTGCGCGCACCGGGCTGGGCAGTGCCATCAAGGTGTCCCTGTTCGATTCGGCTGCCGAGCTTATGGCCGTGCCTTACCTGCAAGCGAAGTATGGTGGGAAAGCGCCCGAGCGTGTGGGTCTCAAACACCCGAGCATCGCCCCGTACGGTGTCTTCACTTGCGCCGATGGCAAGGAGTTTGTCCTGTCCATTCAAAACGAACGCGAGTGGGTTCTTTTTTGTGAGCAGGTGATGCGTGATGTCAGGATCGCCACCGATCCCCGGTTCTCTAGCAACACTTTGCGCACCGCAAATCGCAGTGAGCTCGAACGCCAGATTCAGGCAGTTTTTGCTGTGCTCATCTACCCCCAGGCGGTGGACCGGCTCACGGAATCCCAAACGGCTTATGGCGCCGTGAACTCCGTATACGACTTGATTGATCATCCTCAGTTACGTACCAAACCGATGATCGTCAATGGCAAGGTCGTACAAATACCCGCAACACCCTATGTCACCGATTGGGACGAAGAGTCTTTCCGAAGTGCTCCAAAGCTAGGGGCCACGCGGTAAAAGTAGTTTCAAATCTTATTAGCAATTATTGGGCTTAGTCCCTTGGTTCCTGCTAGTCCCATAGATTGATTTAACCCTAAGGTCTTTCTATCGGGCATCATTAGCGTTATGCAAGCAAATTTGAATTTGAACCAGACTGGGTTAATCCTCATGGGCGGAGGTGCGCGTGCAGCCTACCAGGTGGGTGTGCTCGATTCGGTCAGATCGCTCCTGGTTGCCGAGGGCTGGCCGACCACGACGAATCCGTTTCCGATTATCTGTGGTACCTCCGCCGGCGCCTTGAACGCAGTGGCCTTGGCGGCATTCAGCCATGATTTTGAAGCGGCAATGAAACGGATGTTGGATGTTTGGTCCAATTTTCACGCTTCCCAGGTTTACCGAACTGACGCCCTGGGTTCCATGTCGAACGCTGCTCATTGGCTAGCTGCACTTGGCTTGGGTTGGCTTATCAAATCGCGACCGCGCTCGCTTTTTGACAATAGTCCTCTGGCTGATTTGCTCGAGGACTTTATCGACTTTGCCTCACTTCAAAGAGCCTTTGATGGGGGACATCTTCATGCCTTGGCGGTGACGGCGTCAAGCTACACCTCGGGGCAACATGTGACCTACTATCAGTGCAGGGAAAAAATCGAACCCTGGTTTCGCACCCAAAGGCTTGCAGTACCCACCAAAATTAAACTTGATCATTTGATGGCTTCGAGCGCCATTCCTTTCGTATTCCCCGCCGTTAGCCTACCGCTTGATCAAGGCCCTGAGTTCTTTGGAGACGGCTCCATTCGTCAAACAGCGCCGATTAGCCCCGCCATTCATCTTGGGGCAAACCGAGTGATGGTCATTGGCGTGGGCCAGCTACAACTCGGCAGCGAGCGCCCCAACCATTCAGCGTCACAGTATGCCTATCCCAGCCTTGCGCAAATCGGCGGGCATACGATGTCGAGTATTTTTCTGGATGCGCTGGCCAATGATATTGAACGCCTCTCGCGGGTCAACCAAACGTTGACGCTTATTCCTGAGCAGACCAGGCTGGAGAGCAAGTTGCGCCCCATCAAGGTTTTAGTGATTTCGCCAAGCCAAAGACTCGACCAACTGGCGGCCCCACATGTTGCTAGCCTGCCGCGCACCGTGCGGGCCCTGATGTCCATGCTTGGTGCAACCGAGCAACGCGGCCTGGGGTTGATGTCCTACCTGCTATTTCAAAGTAGCTACACACGCGAATTGATTGCGCTTGGAAGAAAGGACACCTTGGCGCAACGAGAACGGGTGATTGAGTTTTTTGGAGCGCCTTCGATCTAAATGCTCGCTCAGTGCGGGAGGCGGTAAAATCTCGTTTGATTGAGTACCTTTTCGCTCATTAGCTGTACCTTGTTGGCTCGAACTCGGCGACTAACGCAATCTTTGGATGATGACAGAATGGATATGAATCAATTAGGCATGGTCAAACGCAACATTGCTCGCGCCGACAAAGCGGCCGTGGAAAAGTTATCTCGCTTCGGCGTTGCGACCATCCACGAGGCGATGGGCCGAGTCGGCCTGATGAAGACTTATATACGACCCATTTATACGGGTGCAAAGTGCTGTGGAACGGCCGTCACGGTATTGCTCCACCCGGGAGACAACTACATGATGCATGTGGTTGCTGAGCAAATTCAACCGGGCGATGTGGTGGTTGCAGCGTGCAGCACCGAGAATGAAGATGGTTTTTTTGGTGACTTGCTCGCGACCAGCTTCAAAGCCCGAGGTGCGGTCGGACTCGTCATTGATGGTGGCGCTCGCGACGTGACGGAATTGACCGAAATGAATTTCCCGGTGTTTAGCCGAGCGATTAGCGCCAAGGGCACGGTGAAGCACACGCTCGGCTGGGTCAATTTCCCCGTGGTTTGCGCGGGTGCATCGGTGAATCCAGGTGACGTGGTCATTGCCGACATGGATGGTGTGGTGGTCGTTCCTGCGGCTCTGGCGATGCAGGTCGCCGATGCCGCAGAGGCACGTGAAAGCAATGAAACTGAAAAGCGCAAAAAGCTGGCCAGCGGAGTGCTTGGCCTAGACATGTACAACATGCGCGAACCCTTGGCAACACTTGGCTTGAAGTACGTTGACTAGTTGTCGCTGCGCTATTTCTGCCCGCTGACTAGCTCCATCACCGCGGCCGTAAACACTTCCGGCACTTCTTGCGGCATGTTATGACCCACGCCGGGCACTATGCGATGCGAGCGCGGCCCAGCAAAGAGATGGCCGTGCTGTACCGCTGGGGCGGGTGGACGCACGCCGTCATCTGCGCCGTCGAAGGTAATGGTGGGCACGGAGATGTGCGGTTGTAGACCGAGACGACGCTCGATGTCTGCATAGGCCGGGTCTCCCGCAGCGAGCGCAAAACGATGCCGATAGGACTGAATCACCACGCCCACGAAATCTGGATTGTCAAAGGCCGCAGCGCTGCGCTCGAAAGTTGCCTCGTCAAAGACCCAGGTTGGTGACCATAGTTTCCAGAGCAGCTTGCAGAACGCTTTTCGGTCTTTCGCCAAACCTGCTTGGCCTCGTTCGCTGTGGAAGTAATACTGGTACCAAAGGCTATGTTCATTGGCGGGCGTATCGGGCACCATCGCCCGCGCAATATTTTGGATGTTGTAACTGTTGAAGGACAGCAAACCGCTGCACCGCTCTGGCCACAAAGCGGCCACAACACAGGCAGCGCGCCCGCCCCAATCGTAGCCTGCAAGGGTTGCCGTAGGGACGTTAAGCGCATCCATGAGGGCCAAGAGATCGGCACCAAGCGCCGCTTGCTCGCCCGATCTTGGCGTGATCTCGCTGCGAAAGCGCGTCGCGCCAAAACCACGCAGGTAAGGAACATACACTCGACACCCCTGCTGGGCAAGCATCGGTGCGACTTCAGCATAAGCATGTATGTCGTAGGGAAAGCCATGCATCAAAAACACGGGTGGACCGTCGAGCGGGCCTGTCTCGTAAAACGCAATGTTCAACGCCCCTGCCTTGATGAAGCGTAATGGCTCAAGAATTTTCATGACTTTTCGATGGATAGGACGTGGAAGGCTGCCACTATATGCCATCAGAGTCGCGCACCCCGCAAAAGACAGTAGCGGGGCACGAAAGGCTGGTGATTGATTGCGTCGCTCGCAAATTTATGAACGTTTTGCCCCTCGGGTCACTCCGCCTACGATCAAACCAAGGCCAAGCAGTGCCGCAGTCGCCGGGATCGGTACGGGACTGAACGTCAACGAATACGCGCCAGCGCTTGTTGCCGAATCCTCCAGGAACACTGCCGCATAGATGTTGCCGGAGGCATCAACAAAAGCTGTGCCTATCGGATTCGCCGAATCAAATACATTGAGAATTGAATTGGCATCGTAGGTGAATCCAAACAAGCTGTCGCCAGTTTGTGAAAACGTATAGTCGTAGCTGATGCTGGAGAGAAGGCCCGAGAACTGCAGGAAATCGGAAAGATCGACATTGCTAGTCGACTCAGTCGCGAGGTCGCCTAGCAAGGTAAATGCGCTGATCCCCGGAAGGGTGAAGCACGGACTATTTTCATCGCCACTTGCGTCGCCTGCGCAGGCGACGCTTTCCAGGATGGGCACAGGCGCGGCGCTGGCCCCGACACTAAGCGCGGAAATGCTTGCCGCAACACAGGTCTGAAGAATGAGGGTTTTCATGATGGGATTCACAAGAGGCTTCCTTCGGCTGTAGAACAAGTGGACGTGCCTACACCCAGATTCTTGAGTTGGGACTAGAAAATCTTGGTGAGGCCACCTAACTTATACGTAACTTTGGGATAAACGGATTCAACCTCGTTGAGCGTTAGTGGTTGGCGTGACCTTTAGGTTTCTTGACTTGCACTTCAATATTTTTAACCGGCATGCGCTCAGCTGGCATGGTCTGCCCACCTTCTGCCGCGAAGCGCGCAGGATCGGGTAGGGAACCCTTCCATTCGAAGGCAACTTCGCCCGGTGGGTGTTTGTACCAACCAGGGTCAGAATAGTCACCGGGCTTTTGGTCCTTGCGCACTTTTACCATGCTGAACATACCCCCCATTTCTACCGATCCAAAGGGTCCTTCACCGGTCATCATGGGTGCAGTATTGTCGGGGATGGGCATCTCCATTTCCGTCATGTCGGCCATACCGCGCTCGCTCATGGCCATGTAATCGGGTATGAGCTTGGTGATTTGCCGGGCGACCTGACGATGATCAACGCCAATCATCGTGGGTACGTTGTGACCCATGGCATTCATGGTGTGATGGCTTTTGTGGCAATGAAATGCCCAGTCGCCTTCCTCGTCGGCGAGAATGTCGAATTGGCGCATCTGGCCCACTGCGATATCGGTGGTGACCTCTGGCCAGCGCGCGCTCTTCGGAATAGGCCCGCCGTCTGTTCCGGTGACCACGAACTCATGGCCGTGAATGTGAATGGGATGGTTGGTCATGGTGAGGTTGCCGAAACGCATCCGCACCTTGTCGTTCTTGCGGACGACGAAAGGATCAATACCTGGGAAGACACGGCTATTCCAAGTCCAAAGATTGAAGTCGACCATGGTCATAATCTTCGGGGTGTAGGCGCCAGGATCGATATCGTAGGAGTTCAACAAGATACAGAAGTCACGATCTACCTCGTCAATCAGCGGATGTTTGTTCTTGGGATGGGTGACCCAAAATCCCATCATGCCCATCGCCATTTGCGTCATTTCATCGGCATGGGGGTGGTACATAAACGTGCCAGGGCGCCGCGCCACAAATTCATAGACAAACGTTTTTCCGGGTTGGATCGAGGGCTGGTTTAAGCCCGAGACGCCGTCCATACCATTGGGTAAGCGCTGGCCGTGCCAATGCACACTGGTGTGCTCTGGAAGTTTGTTGGTGACGAAAAAGCGTACGCGATCCCCTTCAACGACTTCAATGGTTGGGCCAGGTGACTGGCCGTTGTAGCCCCACAAATGCGCCTTGAAACCAGGCGACATTTCTCTCACGACCGGCTCAGCCACCAGATGGAACTCTTTGACGCCATTGTTCATACGCCAGGGCAAGGTCCAACCGTTCGGAGTCACCACCGGGTTGTAGGGACGCCCGGTGTTGGGCACCAGGGGTGGCATGGTGTTCGGCTTGGTTTGGAAAACCGGCTCTGGTAATGCCGCCATCGCTACCCGGCTGACAGTGGCTGATGCAACCGCACCCCCAGCAATACTCGCCAGACCCGCCGTTTTAAAGAAACTTCTTCTTGAATTCATTGTTTTTCCGAATGGTTGAATGGGCACTGGGCTCAATGAGGCGCGCCGCCGCCGGCTATACCGGGCACCGCGTTTGCAAGGGGCATCATGGTGGGCTTGCCACTGATGGACGCTTGTAGCGCGGCGTCTGCTAACCAAAACTGTCGTTGTGCATTAATCGCGGCGATCACGCTGCTGACCTGGTCGCGTGCGTCGGCGAGCAGCTCAAAGACGCCAATAATCATGCCGTTGTAGCGCAGTACGTTTTCCTCTGCGATGACCTTTCGCAATGGCACAATTTCGTCTCGGTAGTGCTTTGCGATGTCGTAGGTGGTGCGATAGCTGGAGTAGCTTTCGCGCAAGTTCGGGCCCACGGCCCGCACGGTCGCTTCCAAATGATTTGCGGCGGCCAAGAGTTGCGCGCTCATCGCCTCTCGTTTCATGCCTCCCCAGTCAAATACCGGCAGACCCACCGTCACCTCGAAGCCTCGGCGGCTATTGTTTGTACCTGTCGCGTTGTCGAAAATCGTGTCACGACGCACGGCCAGCTCGATGTCGGTATAGCTTGTGATCAGGTTCAGGCCTTGGGCCTTGGTCATTGCGTCTAAGGAGCGCTTTGCCATGGCCACATCAAGCCGTTCTTTGCTAGCGAGGCTGCCTACCTCTTGCGCGTCGCGTGGTAAGGGAGGGAGTTCGGCTAGGCGATCTGGAATCTTAAGCATCACGGCTTGCTCCTCGGTGAGGCCGAGTAGGCGCACCAGGCCTTCTCTTGTGGCCGTGGCCGCGTGGCTAGCCAGCGCGAGTTGCGTTGCGGCGTCTGCATAAAAGACCTGCTGGCGGGCCCGCTGTAACTTATTAAAGTTGCCCACTTTTTGCATACGGCGCGCCAGCTCTGCACTGGCTTCAGCAATGCCACTCACTTGCTTGGCGTAGACCAGCGATTGCTCGGCCGCAACGGCCCTGACCCAGGCTTGGCGCACCTCAGTGAGGTGCTCTATGGCCTCCGTCGTGAGCTGCAGTTGAGCCATCGCAATGCGTTGCTGCGCAACGCTATAGCGTTGTGGCAACGTGGCTAGGTCCAATAGGCCAAAGGAGAGGAGGCGGCCGATCTCAAGCTCGCTTGCAATGGTCAGGCGCTCAAAGTTAAGTACGGGATTCGCGATGCGTCCGCTTTGTGCCGCTGCCGCAGCGCCCGCCCAATTTTGTGCGATAAGCGCTTGCAAGGCTGGGCTGTTGGCCATGGCAAGTGCCACCGCCTCGCGCTGCCCTAAGGTCGTTTGCAACAGGGCATCGGCTCGGGCGCGCAGCGCTAAGCGCTGCTCATCGTTTCGGGCGAGCTGAAGGTTCCCTTGAGTAAAGCTTGCCGCGTCTTGGTTGCTACGCGCGAGCTGCTGATCGATGCTGACACTGGCGCAGCTGTAAAGACTCACTATTGCAGTAGCGAGTATGCTCTTCGACAGGTATGACGTGTAATTTCGGATGTGCATCACTTTTTCCCGTGGCCTGAGTGGGGATTCGAGGACGGGCCTGGCTGAGGTGCTGACTCTTGCTTCGCCTCTTGCTTCGCCTCTTGCTTCGCCTCTGGCTCGTTAGCCTCCTTTAGGTAGGCCCGCCACCCGCCAATCCGTCCAACTTCGTCGTTGGCCGCTCGCCATCCACCGGGCTTTTCCTCACTATAGGGTTTGTAATGATCGAAAGTGGACTTGAAGCCGAGTGGGAGGGGCGCTCTCTGCGGTGGAGGCTTGAGTGACGACGCCGTCAACGGTTCGGCGGTTTTGGGTGAAGGCTGTGTTTGCGCGTGAGCGTGGCCAAAGATCGGGAGCGAGAAATGCAGCGTTGCGATGGCCAGAGACCATGAACCAAAAAGGTTGTTCATCTTGAAATCCTGCGGACAATGAAGTGGTGAACGAGCTGTTTTGGTAAAAACAGCGGGTGGCGCGAATCGCTCGAACCTAAAGGCTCGTTGCCTTGGGCGAATGACGGGCGAGCGAAACTCCCTAGAGCGCGACGGCTCTAGGCAAGAATGGCGCGCGGAGGCTTTTGGGGGCTCTTAAGTACGGGCTCACGAGGTGGACTCGCTCGAAACCCAATCGATGTGCCATGAACAGGTTTGCTTGCAATGACATCGAGGGAGGGCAGAAGGACGCTGAGGTTGCAGCACACGCTACAAGCACTACAGCTCGTTGGCACACCGGTTCTAGAATGAGGATCAGCATTCTCCTCGCTGGATTGATTCATTGCCGTGTGCCCGGCATGATCGCTGGAGCGATGCGCTTGGTGTTGGGCCGTTTCGGGGCTTGAAACTTTGGCGTGATGCCCCGACTTACAAAGTAACATTGTTGACGCTGCAAAACCTTGGATCGGGATCGCCAGCAACAGGACGCAGGTAAGGAGGTGTCGAAAAACCGAGCTCATAGGCGTTAGTATATCGCGATCAACGCGACTTACTACAGTGCTTAATAATGAGGAACTGGTCAAATACTTGGCTGGTCAACGCAAGTTTGGCGTTCGACGTTTTAGGCCTGAAGTAAAGGGAAATAATGAAAAATAGCTTGATTCGAGTGTTATCCACGGTGCTTTTGGCCTTCGGCCTGGGAACCGGCGTGTCTCCAGTTTTCTCCCAAGCGGCCAATGATCAAACCCTCGGGGAAGTCCGAAAAGTCGACAAAGAAGAAAAGAAGGTCACCATTAAACATGGCGAGATTAAAAATCTCGATATGCCTCCTATGACCATGGTCTTCCAAGTGAAAGAAGCGGCCTTGCTCGATAACTTGAAGCCTGGCGATAAGATTCAGTTTCGGGTCATTAAGGAAGGTCGCAACTACGTAGTGACTGAAATGACTAAATCAGAGTAAGCACCTTACTTGGCCGCAGGGCGATGCAAAGGGCAAGTCTTGCCGCCGCTGGCTAGGCCCGCTGCCTGGAAGGCGTTGCCCTGTTCCAAGCAGGGCATGACTAAACATTGTGGTCTCCAGGGATATTGTTTTGAGGGGTGCGATACTTGAAGCATGCTAGTCGACGGTTTCGATGGCGTGATCGGCTCAGCGTGTGATCACTTTCTGGTAAAAACGATGTCAGCAACTTATCAACTTTCGGGTTTGCATTGTGGCGCTTGCGTGGCCAAGGTGACAAAAGCGCTGCAGCCTTTGGCGAGTGCTATCGAAGTTAGTTTGCATCCTCAGCAGGTGGTGCTAGAGGGGTCTCGTTCGACGATTGCCGAGCTTCAGGCCGCGCTCAACCTCGCTGGAAAGTACGAAATCTCTGCGCTCGTATCGGAGCCTGCATTAACCGAGCCTACATTAACCGAGCCAAGTTGGCTCGCAACCTACTATCCACTTTTGCTGATCCTTGCCTTCATTCTGGGCGGCAGTATTTTGGTGCAGCTCGGTATGCAGAGCAAAGGCCAATCCATTTGGTCGGTTTCCGAAACCATGCGCTACTTTATGGCCGGGTTTTTCCTGGTGTTTTCGTTTTTTAAGTTGCTCGACCTTAAAGCCTTCGCAAGCGCCTATCAAAGCTACGATCTATTGGCGGCACACTGGCCGACATGGGGCCTGATCTATCCCTTTGCGGAGTTGGCGCTTGGCGTCGCTTATCTTACGAACTGGATGCCAACTCTGACGAGTAGTGCCACGCTCATCGTCATGGGTTTTTCCGCAATCGGTGTGGTTCGAGCCGTGTTGCTCAAATCCAAAATTCAATGTGCTTGTTTGGGAACAGTGTTTAAGCTGCCGATGAGTACGGTCACCATCGTGGAGGATTTAGGGATGGTGGTCATGGCAGGGATCATGCTCTTGGCACCTTAGGATCGGGCCTTTTGACTACAAGGTGAAACCTCGGCCCCTAGGGTCTAGACTGCCAAATATTGCGCTTGAATGTGCGCATTGCCTGCTAGCTCGGCCATGGTCCCCTGAAAGCGAATGCTGCCTTTTTCAATGATGTAGGCGCGGTCAGCGACTTCCATGGCGAAGTGCAGGTTTTGCTCAGAAAGGAGGATCGCCACGCCGGCTGCCTTGAGCCCGCGAATCGCTTCAGCCATTTGATCAACGATGACTGGCGCCACCCCTTCGGAGGGTTCGTCAAGCAAGATGCAGGAGGGATTGCCCATCAGAGTGCGAGCAATACTCAGCATTTGCTGCTCACCTCCCGACATGCGTCCGCCGAGTCGGTCGGGCATCTCGCGAAGGTTGGGAAACAGTGCGCCAATCTTGGCAAAGTCCCAACTAGGCGCCTCGCCTCGTGTGGCTTGGCGGCCAACTTCCAAATTCTCGAGTACGGTCAGGTCGGTAAAGATACGACGGTCCTCAGGCACGTAACCAAGACCCAGCCGCGCAATTTGAAAGGGAAGCATGCGCTCGATGCGTTGCGTGCCAAATTGCACCGACCCGCTCTTGGGGCGCACCGAGCCAATAATAGATTTAAGGGTTGTACTCTTACCCGCACCGTTTCTGCCAAGCAGTACCACGACTTCACCGGCATTCACGTCGAGCGATACATCCGCAAGAATATGAGCCTGACCATAATAACTATTGATGGACGATACCTTGAGCATCAGTGCCTCGACCCTAAGTAGATGCGTTGCACTTGCGGGTCGGCGCGCACGGCCTGAGGTTCGCCCGAGGCGATCAGCTCACCACGGTTGAGAACAATCATGCGGTTGGCATGCGCGAACACCACATCCATATCATGCTCGGTGAAAAGCACGCCGATCTTGTCACTATGGACGATGTCGGCTGCAAGCGCCATGAGTTCGATGCGTTCTTTCGGAGCCATGCCCGCGGTAGGTTCATCCATGAGCAAAAGGCGTGGCTTGTTCGATAAGGCCACGGCTAGCTCTAGGCGCTTCAGGTCGCCGTAGGCCAGTACTGAGCAGGGGCGCTCAGCTTGGTTCAGCATGCCCACTCTTTCAAGTAACAGATTGGCTTCACCCACATATTGTTCACGGGCTCGAACCCATAGCGCACCCAACTTTCCATAGTACGACAGAAGGGCCATTTGAACATTCTCGCGTACGGTCATCGAACTAAAGGTCGCCGTAATTTGAAAGGTACGGCCAACCCCGCGTCGCCACACGTCGCGAGGCTTGAGACCGACAATCGATTGTCCTTCAAGCTGGATCGAGCCAGAGTCGCATTTGAGTTGACCATTCAACATGTTGAAGCAGGTCGATTTGCCTGCACCATTGGGACCGATGAGCGCAAGTAGTTCCCCCGCATGCACGTCGAAGTCAACCTTGGAGACAGCGCGGACACCGCCAAAGGCCTTACTCAGGCCACGCACTTTAAGGAGCGAGGTCGTCATGCGACCTCCTTCACGAACAGGCGTTTGACCGTGCCAGCGACACCCATGGGAAATAGCAACACAATCACCAGGATGGTCACGCCAAGCGCGGCGCGCCAATACTCAAACTCGCGCGCCACCAAGTCTTGCAACCACGTAAAGAGTGCTGCCCCCAC
The DNA here is from genome assembly GCA_043767985.1 of Betaproteobacteria bacterium. Taxonomy (GTDB): domain Bacteria; phylum Pseudomonadota; class Gammaproteobacteria; order Burkholderiales; family Burkholderiaceae_E; genus JAPOKJ01. The sequence continues at coordinate 4,037 of JAYVKZ010000035.1, read as the reverse complement.
CACCGGTCCGGCTAGGGTCTGCACCCCGCCCAGTAGCACCATCACCAAGCCGTCAATGGAGCGGCTCACGCTAATCGTCTCGGGAGAAATCGAGCCTTTCGAGAAGGCGAAGAGGCCACCCGCAACGCCACAAATTGTGCCCGCCAAAACGAAGCCTTTCCATTGCACGCGAAACACATCAATGCCAATCGCATTCGCCCGCAGGGGTGAGTCGCGCCCGGCTCGCATGGCGTAGCCGAACGGCGCCTGAAGGATGCGCCAAAGAAGTGCGACCCCACCGAGGGTTAAGGCAAGGGTGAGGTAGTAATACACCCATTTTTCGGAGAGCCAAGGCGATGGCCAAAGACCCACGATGCCATTGCTGCCACCGGTGAGGCTGTCCCACTGAAAGGCAATGGACCACACAATTTGTCCGAAGGCCAGGGTGAGCATGGCGAGATACACCCCAGAGAGGCGCACGCAGAACCAGCCAAAGATGATTGCACCGAAACCGGCCATTACGGGCGCAGCAGCCAAAGCCCCTTCCATCGGCCAAGCCAGGTGCTTGACCAATAGACCTGCACCGAATGCTCCCAAACCAAAGTAGGCCGCATGCCCAAAGGAGTGCATGCCACCCGGCCCCATGATGAAATGTAAACTGGTGGCAAACAGTACCGCGATCAAAATATCGATGGCAAGCACCAAGGCATAGGGGAAGCTCTGGCCCACGAGAGGCAGCAGGACCAAGACCGCCAAAACTGCCATGCCCAAGAGCTTGGTTTTTTGGTCGGCAGATCGCATAGGGGCCTCAATCTCGGCGCTATTGCGAGTGGTGGCAGTGGGGCGCCCGAGTAGCCCCCAGGGGCGCCAAATGAGCACGGCCGCCATCACCAGAAACTCGACGACCAAGGTCAGTTTGGAGAAGTTAAACGGCATGCCAAAGACAGAGACTTGACCGATGGCATAGCACATCGCTTTGATCTCTGCGATGATCAGCGCGGCGAGAAATGCACCGGGGATGCTGCCCATGCCACCGACCACCACCACTACAAAGGCCTCGCCGATGGCCACGAGGTCAAGACCAAGACTGGCAGGTTCACGTGGCGCTTGCAAGGCGCCGCCCAGGCCTGCGAGGAAGGCGCCTAATGCAAAAACACCGGTAAACAACCATGCTTGATTCACACCTAAAGCGCCCACCATGTCACGATCTTGGGTGGCTGCGCGAATCAGTACACCGAAGCGCGTACGAGTGAGAATTAGCCAAAGCGCTAGCAGCACCAAGGGGCCGATGGCGATGAGTACCAAATCGTATTGGGGGAATTGTCGCCCTAAGATTTCAATCGAGCCTTTCAGGCCGGGGGCACGGGGCCCTAGTAAGTCTTCAGGGCCCCAGAAGGCCAGAGTCATATCTCGGAAAATCAATACGACCGCGAAGGTTGCGAGCAGTTGGAAAAGCTCAGGAGCTTGATAGATTCGCCGCAGCAGCGCAAATTCGACGAGTAGGCCCACAGCGGCGACGCACAATGCCGCCAGCAAGATCGACCCCCAAAAGCCAACATGTGTGTCACCCAAGCGAGTGACCAGCGAGTACGCCACGTAGATGCCCAGCATGTAGAACGAGCCATGGGCAAAATTGACGATGCGGGTGACGCCGAAAATCAGCGACAAACCCACAGCGATCAAAAATAACGTCGAGGCGCTCGCCAGCCCATTCAGGAACTGGACGGCAAAGGCATCAAGAGTCATAGGCTCAGTCGGCGGGGCGGAGCTTTTTCACATCGGCATCAGAGGGTAAAAACTTGGCGCCATCGTAGTACTGGTAGTCCTTCATTTCGCCCTTGCCGCCGCGCACCGTGGTGCGACCGACGTAGGCACCCATGGTGGATTGGTGATCAACCGCCCGGAAAGTGGCCTTGCCGAACGGTGTTGTGAATTGCAAACCCTTAAAGGCAGTGATGAGCTTTTCGGTATCGGTTGAATTGGCTTTTCTGAGGCCCGCTTCAAGCGCCTTGATGGCGGAGTAACCGACCACCGAGCCCAAGCGCGGGTAGTCTTTGTACTTGGCGTTATAGGCGATAAAAAACGAACTGTGTTCAGGCGTGCTGATACCGTACCAAGGGTAGCCGGTCACTAACCATCCCTCTGGCGTTTCGTCCTTCAGCGGGTCGAGGTACTCAGGCTCGCCGGTGAGTAGACTGACCACGTCACGGCCTTTAAAGAGACCACGCGTATTGCCCTCGCGCACGAAGCGTGCCAGGTCAGCACCGAACAGCACATTGAAAATCGCATCGGGCTTGGCATCGGCCAGGGCTTGCACCACTGCGCCTGCATCAATGCGACCAAGCGGTGAGGCTTGTTCGCCGACGAATTCGATATCGGGCTGAGCTTTTTTCATTTGCTCTTTGAAGGTTGCCACCGCCGATTGGCCGTACTCATAGTTGGGGTACACAATCGCCCAACGCTTTTTCTTCATCTTGATGGCCTCGGGCACCAGCATGGCGGTTTGCATGTAGGTGGAGGTGCGCAAGCGGAAGGTGTAGCGATTGCCGTTTTGCCAGACAATTTTGTCGGTTAAAGGCTCGGTGGCGAGGAAGAAGGTTTTTTTCTGCTTGGCAAAATCCGTCAGGGCCAGGCCAATGTTGGAGAGAAACCCCCCGGCCAGCACATCGACTTTCTCGCGCGACAGCATTTCTTCAGCAACACGCACAGCGTCGCCTGGGTTGGCGCCATCGTCACGAAACACCATTTCGATCTTGCGGCCATTGATACCGCCAGCGGCATTGATTTCTTCAACCGCCAGCTCGATGCCCTTTTTATAGGGCTCTAAAAAGGCGGGCTGCGCCTTGTAGCTATTGATCTCACCAATGCGGATCGGCTTTTGTTGGGCCGAGGCAGGCGCGATTTGGCTCACCATCAGGACCAGAGTGCTCAGGATACTGGGAGAAAGTAGCTTCATTCATGACTCCAAAAGACTTGCGAACATGCGAGTGTAGACCGAGACATTAACGTAAAAATGGAAACGGTCAAGTTCCGTGCCAAATCGATGGAGGTCTGAGTATCGCGACCCATGCAGCCAGATGGTTAGAGACCGTCACGTTCTGACTCTTGTCAGCATCCTGAACCGAAGAGTACTGAAGTAAGAGCTATTCGAGGTTGACAGCGTCAACAATAATTCTTAGAATGGTTGGCGCTGTCTACTTAAATGCTCGCCAGGTAAATGATCATGCCCGTTCTCCCTATCCTGCCGCTTGATGCAATATTCAGTGGGGCAAACACGCTCGCACTCATGTCTTGGCTAGCTTTGATCACGCTCCCCCGTTGGCGGTGGTTGAGGCTAGTACTTCAGGTCGGCGTCGTACTTGGCCTGTGTTTGCTATACGCAGTGCTGATTCAAGCCTACTTCTTTAAGGTGGAAGGGGGTGGATTCTTTACCTTAAACGCCGTTCAGAAACTTTTCACGTCGAGGGAAATTGCGCTTGCTGGCTGGATACATTATCTAGCGTTCGATCTATTTGTAGGACTGTGGATCGCTCAACGTGCCGATTTTATGGGTCTGTCCCGATGGCTTCAGGCGCCTATCCTCATAACGACTTTCATGTTCGGTCCGATAGGACTGATGGCGTTTGCCGTCGTGTTCCTCGCGACTCGGTTGAATGAAGGCCGATTCAGTCAAAGAAGGAGTACGTGAACATGAACGCCGCTAACCTAGGCCACGAAAGTCGCTCTGATCAAGCGAGAGTCGTCGCAGTCTCAACGGCAGCGCTTTGCGCTGCGCTACTCTTCTCAAGCACCTTGGCGGCGTTGATCGACACCCTTACCTTGAATGGAGTCAACATTTGGCTAAAACCGCTCAAATTTCAGTTTTCGTTCGCCTTGCATTGGGTCACGATCGCTTGGCTACTTACCCGCCTTGAGAGTAGCAAGCTCGTACTGGGTTCGGCGCTTTGGCCGCTTCGTATTGGGGGTTGTGCGGCGGTCATCGAAGTACTCTACATCACGCTTCAGGCCGCCCGTGGTCGCCATTCCCACTTTAACTTCGAAACCTCACTTGAAACCAT